>JAAYFO010000070.1 GCA_012728215.1 Spirochaetales bacterium
GTGGGTTGAAAAAAAGCATGGTTATCATTAGATTATTGCTATGCGAATAACCGGTGGAAAGTATAAGGGACGGAATGTGATCTGCCCGCCAGGTGTCATAAGGCCTGCAATGGACATGATGAGGGAGTCATTGTTTGATATCCTTGGACCTTTGTATGGGCAAAGCTTTCTGGACCTTTTCACTGGGAGCGGGTGTGTCGGCATAGAAGCCGCTTCCCGTGGTGCCGAGCCCGTGCACATTGTCGAACTGGATCGAGGAAAGCGTGCGACTATAGAGAAGAATATCAGTTTTGTGGAGTCTGAAATAAGGCTTTTCATGAGCGATGTGTTTAGGTTTATCCCTACTGCAAAGATTCAATATGACATTGTATATGCAGATCCTCCATTTCCAATGGGAGGAAAGCTAAGACTACTGACTGCGGTTGATCGGAAGGACATCGTAAAGCCAGGAGGTCAGTTCATAATTCATTATCCTTCAGAAGAACGTGAAGTATGGCCTGATGAGGTAGGAAGCTTTGTTTTCACTGATGAGCGTAAGTACGGAAGAAGCATGCTACGTTTCTATACCAAGAGAGAGAACTGATGACTATCGATGAGAAAAATGTATTTCATGATACATATCTATGCACCAGCTTCAATGTGGACAAATACTACAATGCCTATCTCGAGTTCTTCTTTCAGCTTATTCAGGATGTGGCAGGAAATCATTCATATCTTAGAAGCTGCTCAATTCCTCAGCTTCAGAAGGAAGGAAGAACCTGGGTCATCGTCAGAAGCGTTCTTGATATCTTCCGTTACCCCAGTTGGCCAAGCTATGTGAAAGTTGAGACTTGGCCGATGCCTCCAAACAAATATAATGCACCGCGAGGAACTTATATTGATTCGGAACATGGAGAACGGCTTGCCCAGTGCTTTTCAAACTGGTGCATTCTGGACCTTGAGCACAATCATAGACCTGTGAGGCCTGATTTTCTCTTTGACCGGCTTCCGGTAGTCAACAAGGATGCAGACCATCCAATGGAAAATCAAATTCCAAAAATTCCTTTTTTTGATGATGTTGAAGAAATGATGGTGCTGTCTGAATACAAGCCTCATCTTGTCAGCAGGGATGGTGATTATAATGGGCATATCAACAATATTGCCTATCTCAGATGGATTTTGGACAGCCTCCCTGAGGATTTTCTGGACAGCCATCTGGCTTGTCATGTCGATATCTCATGGCTGAAGGAGACTCATCTGGAAGATCAGATTACACTTCGTTCGGGCTCCTCTGATAAAAATGCCTTTTCCAGTGACGATGCTCTGATTCATTCTCAGATTCTCAGGTCTGAGGAAGATCGACAGGTTCCAGTCTGTGAAGCGACAATAAGATGGAAGAGGCGTGAAGCTCTTGGTATTTGATAAGAACTTCATCTCTCACATTCTAAGGGTCTCAGCTTCGTGCAATGACTTTTGCGTTGAGATCGTAAAGATAGGATTCGAACATTCGTGATGCCTGTTCCACCTGAATTGGACGCAATGCCGGGTGTTCCATCCTTATCTCATTGACCAAAGCCTCGGTAAGCCTAATGATTCTCACTGGATTCATTGGAAGCACCACGCCAGTGAGACTGGACTGGACTGCTTCCGACAGATGAAGTCCTATTGAAGGAAAATTAAAGCAGGCACGGGTCTCGGTTATGGAATTCTGAAGCAGTCTGCTTCGCATGGCGAATACCACGGAATAATCACTTTGAGTCATCGGTGATCCTGTTTCCTTGAAATAGAAGATTGAGTCCTTGTCTGCGTTTATATGCAGCCTGGTTATCAATGTGGATGGAGAAAGCACCAAAGAACCTGACTTGTCAAACATATTGTCAAGCTGTATCCATTTTGTAAGAGGCTTTTTTCCAACGATCCGACATTCGATGTTTGCATCCAAAGTCATCATTATTGTCGTGAATGAGGTCTTTATCTTCTGAGTGCAGAGTGCTCCTCCGATTGTCGCCATCCGCCTGATCAATTGCGTGCTAGTAGCGTTCAGAGCGTTGCAGATATCCTTTGAAAAGAAGTTTCTGGCAATGGCAGTGACAGTCTGAATACTGGCCATTGAGCCGAATTCCACCGATGTGTCATTCCGAGTTATTCTTTTCAGTTCATCCATCTTGCCCAGTGATATGATGTTTATCGGGTTCTTGGAGGGGTAATTGACTTCCTTCGCCATAAGGTAAGTGCCTCCTGCCCAGAATAAAGCCTGAGGATGCTTCTGCTTGTAGTTTACGAGTTCTCCCATGCTTTCAGGAGAAAAGACAGTTGATGACCTAAGATCTTCGTACATTTCTTTTCCTCCTGTAGTCAATGCATGTTGTGACAATCTTGACCAGTTCGCTGGACTGTGTGCAAGTGCAGGAGTTCAGACCAAGTTCTCTTATTATCAGCTTTTCTTCTTCGGTGCGGATGCCTTCCATATCACTTTCCCTGCGGACGCGGTTGAATTCCATTGGATTCGACAGTGTTGACTGGCTTCGCTCCAAGGTCTGGATCACTGATTCGATGATCAATGTCTTTGATGCATAGCATTGCCTGCATGGGGTGCATCCGATTTCCTTATATGCTCTGTCGATGTCTCTGTAGGCACGGGTTTTCTTGAAACTTTCAAAAGTCTGTATGACAGCACCTTGGAGCTTGAATGCAGGCACAAGGCAAGAAAGAACCGCCTGCCCATCCATAAGGACAACGCAGTTTCCACAATATGCACCCTTGCATAGCGACATCATTGATTCGACTTCCAGATCCTCAATCAGAATCTGCAGAAGTGGCTTGTCCGAGTTTGTGGAGAATGAATAGTTCTTTCCGTCTATGTTGCAATCAATATTCATTTAATTTCCTGTTTTCTATTTCTGTAATTCAATCACTTCAAGCAGGTATTCGCTGCTGACTGGAAGTCTGATCTGCTCGACGTTTATAGCTTGACTGAGAGCGGATGTGAATGCAGCCTTGAGAGCTCCTTTGAGAGCTTGGTTGACAGATGATGCTTTCCCTTCCTTCTGGGCATGGAAGACAATGATGTTCTCCATTTCGGGATCCGGCTTTCCTCCCATTTCAGTGATGGTCGATTCTATCACCCGTCTGATCTTGGCCTCCAGAATCGACTGGTTGTAGACTCGTTCAAAGTTGGCGTTGACCCAGCATTTGCGAACGACTGGGATGATCATGACAGGATCGATTTCCAGTTCCATTACCACAGCAACCCAGACATGACTGTCGAACAGCGGAAGTCCTGAGCTGGCGGCTATTGATGGCTTGGCAACCAAAGGGAGCGGTTCCTTGAATCTTCTGGCATTGATGCTTTCGCATGCATCTAGAATCATTTCAGTGATGTTTCCTATGTTTCGGGAGAGCACATCTGGTCCTGAGTTCACCAGGTCGGCGGAAAGAGGACTTTCAAACACTATATCTTCTTCGGAAATCTTCATCTTCTTTGCGATGATGTCGCTCCATATGTCATTGACATAGCTTTTCTGAGGAAAGCTTGTGTTGACAATCAGCTTGCCGTTGGAGTCCAGTGTTACCTTCACTGAATAATGGGAAAGGTCTTTGAAAGCTCTGGAAAAGCCATTTATTCCAGGAGCGCATGCCAGTCCTATTCCACGGGCATAGTTCAGAAGAGAGTTCAGCTTGTTCTTTTTGCTCCGCTGTTGCTGAAATGCAAAGTACTTTCTCTGAAATCCTGAAGCTTCAGTGACTTCGCGAATGGATTGCTTCAGAAATTCATTGTCGTCAGTTGCAATCCTTTTTGAATATTCCTGGTTTTCTCCAATGTGCTGAAGTCTCCATATAACCGGTGATGATCCGATTTCATTTGCTATCTTGGAAATCTGTGCTTCTGCAGAGCAAAGACAGTCAGGAAAACCGAGTGTTCCGTAGAAGGATGTTGGTACCTTGTTAGTGGCAATCAGGCTGACTTGAAGGCTGAGGTTCGGCACTGGATAGATTGGAATCAGCCCACATTGGAGATGGGATGCTATTTCATCTCCAAAGAAGGGATAAGCTCCCAGTTCAGCACTGGCAAGAACCTTTTCGGCAACAATATTCCCTTCTTCATCAATTGCGGAGGTCCTGCTTATCAGCAGTTCAGGTCGGAATACAGGCAGTGCAGTGGTGATTTCCGCTGGGCAGTTGCCTTTCTTGGCTGCCATTGCAGCTATTACAGCCAGCATTGTCGGGTTCAGCAGATACTCATCCTTTGGAGAGTAATAGTTCTTCACATTGATTCTGACTTTTTCAGGTGCGATTCCCATTACCCTGGCGACAGCATTCTTTACATGAAATGGCCACTGTGTGGGGCACTCGATTGCGATAATCTCTCCAAGCAGATAGGCTTTCACCCGTAGAAGGAAGTGCGGATCGGTGCTCTGCTGTCCGAAATAATATATTCCGCTTACTTTTTTAAACTTGTCATCTTCCAGATACTTATCTGCTTCGCCCCAGCTTGTGTTATAGGCAGGAAGCTCTCTTGTGACAGGTTCCTTCTGTTCGTATTCAATCTTCACGTCCTGAGCAAGAAGCTTTGCAGTTTCAGGATCGTAGCTGAATATCGCCATGATAGGCTGGCCTATGTATTCCACTTCATCGGATACGAGGATTGGCTGCTTTTCTCCAACTACTGCAATCCAGTTGGAATCTTTGAAATCACTCCCATAAACCAGAATGACTTCCTCATCGGTCTCTGGAACCTGGATGCTCTTGATGATGGCATGATCCACTGTGCTTCTGATGATTACGCCATTGAGCTTGTCTTGTCTGGGTTTGATTATGAATTTGGATTCATCCATGACAAGAGAATATCATCATTTTCTTCTCTCTTCAATGAAAAACATGGAAAGACGATTTGAAACAATGGAAAAGCGATTTAGTTAGGGATAGAATGAAGACATGGATACACCAATATCAAAACATATCGAAGAGCTCAGATCAGAACTCCAGAAATATCAGAAGGCATACTATGTAAAAAGCCGTCCTCTTGTCAGTGATATGGAGTATGACAGGCTGTTTGATGAGCTTGTGAATCTTGAGCATGAACACCCTGAATTTGCTGATCCCAATTCACCTACCACTCGGGTAGGCAGTGATCTGTCCAGTGATTTCCCAGAGTTTCATCATACCGTACCTGTTTTGAGCCTTGATAAGGCTTACTATAGCGAAGCGGTTCTATCATGGATTGAAAAAAGCGAGGAGCGTGGCAAGAGGGAGTTGTCATTCGTCATAGAAGAGAAGATCGATGGAATCTCGATGGTTCTCTACTATGAAAAAGGGCAGCTTGTCCGTGCCGTGACCCGTGGGAACGGATTTGTCGGCAATGAAGTCACTGCGAATATCCGTACTCTTCATTCGGTGCCTCTTGTTCTTGCCGAACCAGTGGATATTGTGGTTCGTGGTGAGGTATATCTTGGCAAGGCTGAATTCCTTGAGATAAACAAGACACTGGAAGAGCCATATGCCAATCCGAGGAATCTGGCGGCAGGAACTGTCCGAAGACAGAAAAGCAGTGAAGCGGCGCAAGTTCCTCTGAATATATTCTGTTATGAAGGTTTCTGCAATGATGTCCACTTTGAAGATCATATTCAGATTCTCAGCTACCTTAAGCATCTAGGACTGCGGACTGATCCCAACATAGGTTATTTCTGCAAGACAAGGGAGGAAGCTGTGTCCAAGCTTGAGAAAGCTGGATTGGATTTGATTCCCGGGGCGTTTGAGGATATTCCGGATTATATTGCCAGAAAGACCAAGGAACGGAGTTCGCTGTCATATGAAATCGATGGATTGGTCTGCAAGGTCAATGAAATAGCAGTGCGAAACGAATTCGGATACACAGGCCATCATCCACGTTGGGCAATTGCCTATAAGTTTGATCCACCACAGGCAGAGACTACAGTTCTTGGAATTGATGTTCAGGTTGGACGTACAGGAAGAGTCACTCCAGTGGCCCGTGTAAAGCCTGTTGCCCTGGGCGGTAGCACCATAGCCAACATCACTCTCCATAACCAGGATTACATCGATCAGCTGGAACTGGCGATTGGAGATGTTGTTTCAATAAGCAAGCGTGGCGATGTGATTCCTGCAGTGGAAACGGTGATTGAGAAAAACGATTCAGGCAATACCACATGGCAGATGCCCTCGGTCTGTCCGTCATGCGGAACTGCCTTGGCCAAGATTGGAGCTCATCATTTCTGCCCAAACTACGATTGTCCAATGCAGGCAAAGGGGCGTATTGCATTTTTTGTCGGCAAGGGGCAGATGGATATCGAAGGATTCGGTCCTGAGACAGTGGCTTTTCTCTATGACAATGGCCATGTGAAGTCAATCGAGGACCTGTTCGACTTCGATTATTCGATTCTCAATGGTCTTCGTGGGTTTGCAGATAAGAAAGTGGCAATCCTTAAAGATGGAATTGCCAATACCAGAAACACTCCATTTAGAAATGTTCTTACTGCCCTTGGGATTCCTGAATTCGGGCGCAAGGCGGTAGACAGCCTTTGCGACAATGGATTGGATACAATGCAGAAGATTCTGAATGTGGTGGATGAAAATGACAAAGAGACATTGATGAAAATCGACCAGATAGGAGAGAAGACAGCGGAACTTCTGATTGATGGCTTCAAATCTCAACATATTCGTGATTTGATATGCAAACTTGAAGAAAAAGGTCTTCGTTTTGAGGATGAGAAAAAAAGTGAGTTGTCTGCTCAGATTTTTGCAGGGCAGACATGGTGCATAACTGGATCATTTGATTCCTTTGCTTCCAGAGATTTGATTTCAAAGGTCATAAATGATCGTGGAGGCAAGACCGTATTTGCAGTATCATCAAAGACCTCGGTTCTTCTTGCCGGAAGTAATGCCGGAAGCAAGCTGGCCAAGGCCAAGGAGCTGGGAATACGGATTATGGAAGAAGCGGAGTTTCTCAAGCTTACCAAGGATGAGGATATAGCGACCGAGACCGTGCCTGAAGAAAAAGATTCCAAATCTGATGAATCCATTCAGCCGTCCTTGTTTGAGGAGGATTGACGATGGAGATGAAGAACAGGATATACCTTCTGGACGGGGGAAGGAAGTTCATGGGAGTCGGGGTTTTCTGGCTTCTGAAGGAAATTGGGAAATGTGGTTCACTTAGACAGGCTGCGTTGAGTCTGGATATCTCGTATTCGAAGGCTTTCAGAATGATCTTTGATCTTGAGAATGCCTTGGGAATGAAGGTCGTCGATCGTCATCGGGGAGGAATGTCCAGGGATGGTGCGGTTTTGACTGAGTTCGGAGAAAAGTTTATATTACTATATGAGGACTTCCAGAACAGATCTTCGGACTTGGTGACGGAGGTTTTCATGGAATTTTCCAAAGGCCTTGATAATCTCAAGAGCATCTGCGGGGTGAAACTGGACAGGGAGGTTTCGGATGAAGGAAAAAAAGTTTGACTTCACAATCAGAACACTTGGCAAAGCCAAGATTGTATCTCCAATTAAGATGAGCATGGAAGCAGGGGATGGCATTGCGGATTATGTCACAGAAGACGACCGGATTCTTTTTGATATAGATACTCTCACAACTGAGGCCGGACATGTCATTCCTGTCTGCGAGGATACCGTTGAGCTTGCAGGACCAAGGGAATACATCTATTTCAACCCTTCTCATGTTCATGCGGCAATATGCACTTGTGGCGGAATCTGCCCTGGCCTGAACAACGTCATTCGTGCTGTAGTCCGATGCCTGTGGTACAGATATGGTGTAAGAAGAATAAGTGGAATACGTTATGGTTATCAGGGACTTATGCCTGACAGTCCATATCCATTCATGGATCTCAATCCCGATGTGGTTGATGATATTCAGGAACGCGGAGGAACAATCCTTGGCAGTGCCAGAGGAGCGGGTGACCGTGTTGTGGATATCGTGGATTCGCTGGAAAGGATGAATGTCAACATTCTGTTCGCCATCGGTGGAGACGGGACGCTCAGGGGTGCCAATGATATCGGAGAAGAGATTCTTCGAAGAGGCCTTAAGATCAGTGTCATCGGAATTCCCAAGACAATTGACAACGATCTCTCGTTCATTCAGAAGTCATTCGGTTTTGATACTGCTGTTTCAATGGCTGTTCCAAGTGTAAGGGGTGCTCATACTGAAGCCAGAAACTCAATCAATGGAATAGGGCTTGTCAAAGTCATGGGACGTTCTTCCGGGTTCATTGCCGCAAGTACCTCATTGGCACAGAGCGATGTCAATTTCTGTCTGATTCCGGAGAATCCCTTTGATCTTTATGGAGACAATGGACTTCTGATACACTTGAAGAAACGCTTGATTGATCGGAATCATGCGGTGATTCTGGTTGCTGAGGGGGCTGGACAGGATCTGCTTCCGAAGACTGGAGAGAAGGATGCTTCAGGAAATGAGAAGTTGAGTGACATTGGAATATTCCTAAAGGAAGAAATCACAAAGTATTTCAAGCAGGAAGGAATTCCAAGCAGTGTGAAATACATCGACCCAAGTTATCTGATCAGGAGTGCCCCGGCAAATTCATATGACTCTATCTACTGTGCACGACTTGGTGCCCATGCCGTACATGCTGCCATGGCGGGCAAGACACAGGCCCTGATAAGCATGATTAATGACAGATTCGTAGAAATACCGATAAGTCTCGCTGTATCCAAGAGAAATATGGTGAATACCGAGGGAGCGCTTTGGCGTGATGTTCTGGAGAATACCAGGCAGCCTTCTTCGATGAAGAATTGACAGTTGGAGAAGAGCCCATTGGCTGAGATTCCTTCTGATAGTTGAATGAAATGTCCAGTTTTCTTATTAATTTACTATTAAAACTGGATAATTTTGTCATATTTATGTATTGCTTGATTACGTTCTTTTTTTTTGCTTTTTTTGCTGTTTTTAAATTTGATATTAACCGTTTAGTTCAAGCCAGGTGATAGGTTTGAAAATATTCGTTGTTTTGTGAACCGGTTTTCTGCGATTGTTATCGATACCTATTGACGTTTTTTTATGGAAGTAGTATTTTATGAGCATAGAGAACGACATTTTTTTGTTTCTCTACCTCCTTTTGTTCCCCTAGGTTTGACCTCCTTTTCTCCTAGGGGTTTTTTATGTTCTGATTCCACTACGGATTCCAGACGATGATTCTGAGAAGTCAATTCTGCATTGAGAAACCTTGGTGAGAACTGTCAAGTGACAGAACATTCTTGATTATTGCATGATCCGCCAGAAGAAGGCCGGGATCTGCTTTCAAAATCTTTTCCACTTCGCTGCGGGCTGTTTCTATCATTGCCAGATCCTTGGTCAGATCTCCATATCTAAGATTCAGGAAGCCTGACTGTTTCTTTCCTGCGATTTCACCTGGCCCCCTGATAATCAGGTCCTTTTCGGCAATTTCAAATCCGTCATTGGTATTCTTCATAGTTTTGAGTCGTAGCTTCGCATCTTCAGACAGGTCATCTGAAAATACGAGGAAACACCAGCTCTGAAGTGAACTTCGGCCAACTCGTCCTCGTAGTTGGTGAAGGGCTGCCAATCCAAACAACTCGGCATGTTCTATCACCATGCAAGTCGCATCGGCGACATCAATCCCTACCTCGACGACTGAAGTCGAGACCAGATAGCTTATTTTTCTATTTGCGAAATCCCTGAGAATATTCACCTTGGTCTCTTCATCAAGCCTGCTGTGAATGAGAGCCGATGTCACTCCCGGGTAGATTCCTTTCAAATACTCATGCATGGTTGTGACATCCCTGATGGCATTGTCCGGATTTTCATCTATCCGAGGATAAACGAAATAAGCCTGATGACCACGATTGAATTCGACCTGAATGGCCTGATACATATCGTTCCTGCGCTTGTCTGAGACAAGATGAGTGATGACAGGTATTCGTCCAGGTGGCATTGTCTTGATTGTCGAGACATTCAGATCTCCAAATACAGTAAGAGCTAGAGTACGAGGAATTGGGGTTGCGGTCATGAGAAGCACATCAGGAGTATGCCCCTTGGACATCAGAGCAAGACGCTGCTGGACTCCAAAACGGTGCTGTTCGTCAATAATGACGAATCTCAGATCCGAGAATATCACAGACTTGGAAAACAGTGCATGAGTTCCAATCAGTATGTCGATTTCACCTGCCGCCAATGCAGACAGCAGTGGCTCTCTCTGCTTTGTGCCGACACTCCCGGTAAGGAATGAGACACGGATTCCTAACGGTTCCAAAAGTCGTGCGGCGTTCTCGGCATGCTGTCTGGCAAGAAGTTCGGTAGGTGCCATGAAAGCAACTTGTCCGCCATCATCTATCGCATGCAGCGCTGAAATCCAAGCTACCAATGTCTTTCCACTGCCTACGTCGCCTTGAAGCAATCTGTTCATTGAACTTGGCGAAGCCATGTCCTGACGTATTTCATCAAGAGCCTTCTTCTGGTCTGAAGTCAGCTTAAAAGGAAGGCTTGCCACAAATCGCTTTTCCACTTCGCTTTCTTCAAGCTTGCCTCTTCTTCCAGGAGAGGAACTGTCTCGCCTGGTGGCAATCTGCTGATAGAAGAACTCGCTGAAGGCAAGAGTTCTTCTAGCCTTGGAAACCATTTCCAGTGAATCAGGGTTGTGTATCTGTCTGATTGCAGAATCGAAGCTCAGCAGATGATATTTCTCCATCAGAAACTGAGGAATCTCATCATCGAAATGGCGTACTCTTGCCAGAATGTTCTTCACATCACGTCTGATGGCTTTCTGACCAAGGGTGCCGGAAAGAGGATAGATAGGAAGAATTCTTCCAAACTGTTCCGGTGGTTTCGATTCGCAAAATGGAATCACTTCGAACTGGCTGGATTGGAGTTCCCCAAAACTCTGTCCGATGGTAGCGTAAAGATAGAACTTTCGTCCTGGTTTGAGCACGTCCTTGAGGAAGTTTCTGTTGAAGCAAAGAAGTGAAAGGTTCCTTTCATAGTCTGGAGTGCTTACATCCGTCACAATGACCTTTAGAATGTGCTTTGCTCCAAAGAAAGATGAACCCTTGACTGCAATGAAAGTATTTACCAGGCCAGTCTCATCCTGATGACCTATTGGAATGATCTTTGATCTGTTTTCATATCCTCTGGGTGAAAGAGCCAGCAGATCTGAAAAAGAGTATACACCAAGACTGGAGTAGGATCTTATTGCCGCTTTTCCTACACCGGTGAGATTCGAGACAGGTTCGCTCAGTTCTCTGATTAACACCCTTACTCCTCTGCTACAGGAAGATTCCGATAAGAACTCTGTTCAAAACGCTTCCAACTATCTCTATGACAATGAATATTGCTAAAGTGGTCTGAAGCAGACGAAGGTCTGTGACACCCTTTCCTTTATAGAAAAGGTTATAAACCTTGAATACCAGGCCATTGAGCAGATTATCAAACAGCTCTTTACGTTGCATTGACTTTGGATCGATTCTTCGTTCTATGCTGAGTCTGTAGATCAGAATGATAATCAGGACAATGTTGAGAAATGAAAAAACCGAAGTCCACACTGTATTGAAGAAGATTGTTATCACAGAACCTACTGTCAACTTGCCAGTGAGATAAAATAGCTTGAGAATGCTTTTCAGGATGTTCAGACAAACCAATGCCCACATAGGGGAGAAATCAAGTCTTCCCCCTTTGTAGAAAAGTTTCTTGAAAAATCCAAGGAAAGGATCGACGATTTTTCCCAAAAAGGCAATGAACCCTGTTCCAGTCTGGTTCTGTCCCAAAAAAGGTCCGGACAGAAAGATTCTGATGATCACCAGAAATGAGTATACTCCGATGATATCGGCTAGAAACGATGCTATGACTGCGAATGTCTGACTCATCATTGTCTCCTTATTCGAACCATGCCCGACGCACAGTTTCGTTGTTATTCAGTTCATCCACCAATGACATGTCATAGCGGACAGAGAAATTCGATGACAAGGCAAATGTCTTCTTGTTTTCAAGACATTTCATTGCCGGTTCCTGCCCGTCCTCTTCAGGGAAATCCTGTCTGTCGTCCAGCTCCTCGTCAACCAGAACGATATGTGAAGCAAGAGGGCCATCATGTCGGATAAGCAAGTCAGATATTTCATTGAGCAGTTTCTTTGTGCACAGCTTTTTGCTGATTTCTATGTAGAAGTCATGCATTGAAAGCTTAAGCATTTCGTTGGGATCTCTGTAGAACTTGTCAACCGTCATTGAAAGCTGATCTCGGAACAAAGAGAATTTTCCCTGAAATCCATAGATTCCATCTACTTCAATGACCTGGCTCATGTTTTCCCAGACATCAGTGAACACGGTCAGATCTGCAGTTCCGTTGAAGTCACTGACAGTGATCTTTGCCATCTTGGTGTTTCTCTTGGTGGTAAGCTCCTTGATTTCACGGACCATTCCTATGATGTTGGTCACCTTGTTTTCCTTGATTGTGGATTGGTCTGCCAGATTTATGTGTACACATCTGTCCCATGCTTCCTGATAAGTCTGAAGAGGATGGCCGGAGACGTAGAACCCAAGAAGATTCTTTTCCATTTCAAGTTTCTCCATGAATGAATAATCCTCCTGCACAATCATCTCAAACTGTGTCAGGCTCTCTTCATCATCATCTCCGAACAGCGACATCTGACCTGATTCCTTGGACTCGCGTTCCTCTTTTACGAATTTCACTGCATCTGGATAGTTGAACAGAAGGGTTTTTCGGTTATCTCCTGTGAAATCGAAGCATCCTGTGTTGATCAGGGCTTCAAGAGCTTTGGAGTTCAGCAGATGGCTGTCAGCTCTTTCAAGGAAGTCCATGAAACTCTTGAATGGTCCATTGTTTTCTCTTTCCTTGATGATTGATTCGGAAGCTCCATCACCAAAACCCTTGATTCCGGACAGCCCATATATGATTTTCCCATCGACTACTTTGAAATTCTTGAGTGAGTCATTGACCGAAGGAGGACACATTCTTATCCCCATCTTTCTTGTCATCGAAAGGTACTCTCCGAACTTGTCAGGATTGGTTGCTTCGTTTGTAAGGTTGGCAGCCATGAATTCTGCTGGATAATGAGCTTTAAGGTATGCTGTCTGATATGCAATCAGGGCATAGGCGACGGAATGGCTCTTGTTGAATCCATAACCTGCAAACGGTTCAAGCATAGTGAACAGATCTTCTGCATGATTTCTGTCTCGCCCAAGCTTGACCGCTCTGTCGATGAACTTCACTTTTTCTTCTGCAAGTTTCTCGACTTTCTTCTTTCCCATGATCTTTCGAAGAATGTCTGCTTCGCCAAGGCTGTATCCTGCAATGATCTGTGCAACCTGCATGACCTGTTCCTGATAGACGATGACGCCATATGTCTCATCAAGTATGTCTTTCAGTTCCGGGTCTGGATAGATAATCGGAATCTTCTTGTTCTTGCTATCAATGTACTGCGGTATGAACTGTAACGGACCTGGCCGGTACAAGGCGTTCATAGCTACAAGCTCTTCAATCTTGGTGGGCTTGAGTGCTCGAAGATGTTTCTGCATTCCGGGGCTTTCAAACTGGAATACACAGGTCGTGTCGCCTTCACCGAACATCCTGTATGTCAGTGGGTCATCAATTGAGATGTTGTTTATGTCAAAATCAGGTGTATGGTTCTGCACCAGTCTTTCTGCGTTTCGTATCAATGTAAGAGTCTTGAGACCGAGAAAGTCCATCTTGACCAGGCCACAGTCCTCAATCACATCCATTGTGTACTGGGTTGTGACGACGCCTGTCTTTGGGTCTCTGTAAAGAGGGACGTACTTTGTAAGGACATCCTGGCCGATTACGACACCAGCAGCATGCATCGAGATGTGCCGGTTCAGTCCCTGAAGTCTTCCTGCAACATCAAAAAGCTCTGCATATACTCCACCTTGGGCTTGCTTCTCGCGTAGTTCAGGGCTTAGCTCCAGTGCTCTGAAAATTGGTGGATCCTTGACCTTGGGGTTGTCCGGATCGCCTTCCGGTATGTATTTGCAGATTTCGTTGGATTCCGCAAATGGGATATCCAGAACTCTGGCCACATCCTTGAGCACAGCCTTTGACTTGAGAGTTCCGAAAGTAGCTATCTGAGACACGCGGTCTCGCCCATACAGTTCGGTGACATGGTCTATTACACGTGATCGGTTCTCGAAGCAGAAGTCAATATCGAAATCAGGCATTGATATTCGTTCAGGATTGAGGAATCTTTCGAACATAAGTCCATATCCCATTGGCTCCACATCAGTGATGTCTATGCAGTAGGCTACAAGCGATCCAGCTCCAGATCCTCGTCCCGGTCCGACTGGAATGTCATGCTGCTTAGCCCAGTAGATGTAGTCTCTGACTATGAGGAAGTATCCTTCGAAATGCATTTTTATAATCACGCCAAGCTCATACTCCAGCCTATTGGTCAGAACTTCGGTGATTTCAGAATATCTATGCTTGAGACCTTCGTGAGCCAGATGCTGAAGGTAATTGGCTTCGGTGTCGAAGCCTTCAGGTATTGGGAACCTAGGGAGCAGCGGTCCGGGGAATTTAATCTCAAGGTTGCATCTGGAAGCTATCTCAATTGTGTTTGAGATTGAATCCGGATAATCCGAGAACAAAGCGGCCATTTCATCGGGGCTCTTGAAATAGAACTCCTGAGTATCGAAACGCATTCTCTGCTCGTCAGCCTGCTTCTTTCCAGTTCCTATGCATAGCAGAACGTCGTGAGCATTGGCATCGGATGCTTCAATGTAATGAATGTCATTCGTTGCCACTAATTTGATGTCATTTCGTCTGGCCATGTCTACAAGAAGAGGTAGAACCTGACGTTCTTCAGCAATCCCATGGTCCTGAATTTCTATGTAGTAACGATCTCCGAATACTTGTTTATACCAATCGATTGTTTTCTGAGCTTCATCTAGCTTTCCTCTAAGAAGAAGCTGGGGAAGCTGTCCTGCAAGGCAGGCACTCAGACAGATCAGTCCATCGCTGTGGGCTCGAAGGGTTTCATTGTCGATTCTTGGCTTGTAATAGTATCCTTCGATATAGGCGATGGAATTGAGTTCCATCAAATTGTGGTAACCGCAGTCATTCATTGCGAGCAGAATGAGATGGAAGTACTTGGAGGAAGCGTCCCTGAGAGTTCTTCCTTCAGGTGAAATATAGAATTCGGTGCCGACAATCGGATTGATGTTGTTTGCCTTGCATTCATTATAGAATTTTACAGCTCCGAACATATTGCCATGGTCAGTCATTGCAAGACTGCTCATCCCGAATTCCTTTGCTTTTTTAATGTATTTCCCAATCGGAGCGGCGCCGTCGAGCAATGAATAATCTGTATGGTTGTGCAGGTGAACGAATTCCGTCATTTTTCCTCCGACATCAGTGTATCATAAAATAAGCCTTTCCCAAATCCCAATCAAGGGCGGAGGAAAGGCTTTCTTCAAAACCCGGACAAATTGCCATTATTGGCGGTTGATCAGTTAATCCTTGATTTCTGGAATCCTTGTCTTGAAGCTTTCCAGCAGATCTTCCTTGGTCATTCCTTCACGCAGGATGCAGAAGATTGTGTCATCACCAGCCAAGGTGCCGAGGATTTCCGGAAGGCTAAGTGTGTCCAGTGCAAAAGCGACGCTGTTGGCATGTCCGCTTCGTGTCTTTATCACTCCCATGTTTCCTGAGAATTCTATCGAGACGATGCCTCGTCTCACATCTTGGATGTAGCTTTTCTCGGATTCCGAGACGAGGTCGTTTTCAGGAAGGGCATAGTAGTATCCAGACCAGCCGTCAGATATCTTTCCGACTTTCAACATCTTCAGATCTCTGGAAAGAGTGGCTTGGGTGACTTCGAAGCCCTTTTCCTTCAAGAGACTGAGAAGTGCGTCCTGATTATCGATTCTGTTTGATTTGATGATTTCCTTGACCACCGACAGTCTGTTGTAACGTTCCTTCACAATAAACCTCCATCTGTTGCATCTGATTACGAAAAACAACTATATATATACTGTATAAATATACAATACATTCCTTCAAATTGCAATTGGATAAAACGTTGATGTTGCCCAGCGGTTTTTAATATCAAAGATTCGTCAGGTATTGGTTATGACAAAGAAGTACATGGTGGTGTAGTAGTTTCCGGCAGTCATCTTGGAAGTGTCCTGATTTGTCTGTAGAAAAGTCTTTATGTAGATTGGAAGAGAAGAGAGGGACCAGTTGCACGAATAGAGGACTTGGCTTGTGGTTCCTGATACTACAGTGGCCGAGAGCGGAATAGGAATCTTGTAGATATATTGGTTGCCTCCGCTGTTTCCTAGCTTTGAGAACTGTGCACCCTGATCTGAAGAATAGACACCATACCACATTGTATTTACAATGGACCGGGTTGCATATTCCGAGTTTTCCAGAATGAATCTGTATGGAGACGGAGATTCGTTGGACGGAGCCGTGTAGTTGGACACGGGTGAAAGATAGATGGAATACTTGTTCGTATAGGCGGTACTTTGACTAGGTGGAGTGGCGTTGTAGGCCTGGGTGACGAATTCGTTTCCCTCGAACATCAGATTGGCAACAGGAGAATAAGTCTGAGTGTCGGAAAGGTCGACGTTGAAGGTGTTTTCGGCATTCTGAATATAGAAGGAGAACGATGAGCTTTGCTCGAACTCCGCCCCGTAGTATCCCTTTATCAGGATGTCCTCGGTCTTTCCATCGTAATCTGCTGTGAGGTTTACGTTGTAATACCCGCCTTCCAGGCTGCCTTCAGCGGGAATGGTACTTGAATCCAGGACAATGACGACCTGATAATGGTAGTAAGTCTTGCAATAGAAGAATTCTTTCAATATCCATCCATCAAATGCCCAGTAACTGCCCCATGTTGATTTCTTCATGGTGAAGTCAAGGCTGTCAGTGGATTTACTGGACGAAGCAAGAACCTGTGTCGGCAATGTCGCTGAATATGATGATTTTTTATTAGGCGTTTCCCACTTTATCTCATATACAGCGATGGAAAAATCTCTTGATGAAGTCAGGTTGCTTTCATGGATAAATGCAAGGTCGTCTGCAAATATGGAAACGGAGACTGCATTTTCCTTTGTGTTTATCATGCGAAACAGCTCGACCTGATTGTCTTGTGGAGTCCCTTGGAAGTCCGCCTGAATATCCGAAGCGGAGCAGACTTGCACTGAGGACATGTCGTAGGCGTAGTTTTCGTTGTTTACTGTAGTCTGGCTCAGAAGCCAGGTGCTCTTTTCGGATATCTCGACATTTCCTCCAGCAAGAAGAAGGAAGCAGGCCAGGTTGGAGATAATTAAGAATAAGGTGATTTTCTTCATGTCAGTTCTCCGTGGTGAATACAAACACTATCGTCGATGAATATGTTCCGGCGGTCAGATCCGATATTTCATTGGCACTTGCATTCATGCTTACATAAAATGCCTTGTTTGTAATTGCAAATGGAGGGACTGAACCCAGATCGGAAGAAGTTATGGTTATAAAGCCTGAATCTGCCGTGCTGTGGTATGCTGTCTTGAACTGACCGGAATCCGAGTAGAACAGATCCAGTCGGTAGTCAACGTAACTTGAGGTATCGGTGGAATGGACAAGATAATCATGATAGACCTTCAAAGAGAAGGAATTGTTGCAGAACAGGCTGTAGTTTCCTGCATGTATTCCTCTGACGTTTGCTGTGTCAGTGTTCTTCTTTGCTTCATTGCTTTCAACATCGAAGGGAAGCAGGTCTGTATTCAATGTCACTCTCATAGATGCGTTGGTGCCGATGTATCCGACGACGAGCCAGGAATAGGGTGAAGATGCGGTGCTCGTTGCAGGCAATGATGAAACCGCCATGAGAATTACAAATAAAATCAAAATTGTCTTCTTCATAATGACCTGCCTAAGTTGCCTGGATGTGCACAGAAATAGTCGATTCATAATACCCATTTGGCACTGCTGTCTGTGGACTGCTGCTATATACTATGTTGCCATTGCTTTCCTTGATTCCAAGAATCACATATGCACTTCCTGTCCTGTTCCAATGATTGCATATGACAGGCTTCTGGCTCGGGTTTGAAATCAGAGCCCCGTTATTCGAAACTGTAGAGTTTGTCGACATGTCATATTTGATTTCAATTGTCTGATTTGTCTCAGCGGGAGTGAAGTCTGACTCAAGTGTCCAACTGAGAGTGTCGAATTGCTGTGAAGTTGAACCAATTGAGCTTACATGATCCGAATACGCATATGTATAGTTGTTTATCTTGAAGCTCGGAGTGCTGAATGGGGTGCCGTCATATGAAATCGTATGGTTGCCGATCTTCGTCTCTTCGCAGACGAACTGAAGAGAATACGGGATTGCGTAAGCGCTGTCTTTCAGAACCAGTGGTCCGATAGTGAAGCTCAGATTCACCTGGCTGAACCTGTTTCCTGAAGCCACCCATGTGAACGCCTTGATTGTATTGGCACTTGCATTTCTTGCAGATGCCGGAAGTTCGGCATTGATTGTGTCTGAAAGATATATTCTGGAGTTGTTGAGCATTCTGATCTCATAAGCTTCCAAAGGCATTGCGCCGCTTTGACCACCTTGATATTTTACAGCTGTCAGAATCACTTCGGAACTTAATGTCTCGGAAGTGGCTGGCATGGAAATCAAGAGAAGAATGAAAAACATTACAAGGAATAAGCGGACCTTCATTGTACGATTTCCTCCACTGTGACCTGTCCTGTGTACTCTCCGGCGATTGACTCTCCTACTGGAACACAGTACATGGAGCATATCTGTCTTGTTGTCTCAGGCTGTCCAAAGTTTGCATAAAGACCCAAACCATCGAATTGCACATATCCTGCACCGAATTGGTTTGCAGTGGGGGTCACTGGTACTTCGATTCCGGATGATGACACTATCTTCATTCTATATGTCATGCAGTTGCTCGATGTATAGGTGGCTGGATTGGCTTCCTTGCATAGGTTGGTCCAACTTATTTTGTAGGAGATGCTTTCCAATGATTCATTGAAGACTATTTTCAGATAGCCGACAAGTGCTTCTGCGGCTTCTGAGTCTAGAGTCACCGTTGTTATGGTGTTTCCTTCTGAATCAGTGAAGACCGGACTGTGATATGAAGTTACGTTCACGGAATGAAACATTCCGTAAGTTCCCTGCGCCTGTGCGGCAACGGCGCTGGCGGAAGCTGTCATGGTACAGACGAGGATAAGTATGAGAATTGTTTTCTTCTGTACCATTGTTTTTCCTCCCTTCCATATTTCTTCAGTTGTGTCACAAGTAATTATAACCCCACAAGCAACTATGTTTCAAGTTTTTTTTTGAATTTTCATTAACTATTTTTGTATTGTCATATTGAAGAAAGAGCTATGAAATCGCTAATTGCTTTTATTGTAATTAAAATCGCTACATATTTTTGCGTTTATGACAAATGAAAAAAAACATATGCACTGAAGAAAAGGCGCTTGTGCTTTTCGGTTTTTTCAAATTATCATCATCTTTTTATTGCCTTCGCCCCGTTTCCCTCCACTTTTTTAATTATGTTGATAAACTTGTGGCAAAACTTATCTTTTTGTTGAAAGGTATTTGGGGTTTGTTGTTGATATTTGAATTGGTTGATTGTCTTTTTCTGTTTTAATTTGACATAACATAGCAATAAAAAATGAATAAATACAATTTTATCTTTGATTTTATGACAGTGATAGTTTGAATTCTTCAAAATATGTCAACAGTTTGACGAATTAGTTTAATAATTTTAAATCTTTGAAAACAAAGAATTAAGAAAATTATTAAATCTTTTACTTTTTAAATATAAAAACTATTGACTAATGGGTGTCACAGAATATATATTACATATGACATAAGCTAGAAGCTAGGGTGGTCAGAGATGAAGAGAATGTTTTTGATTGTGATGTTTTTATTCATCGGATTGACATGCGTTTTTTCTACTTTCAATATTCAGTTCACCTCTTCCGACAACCAATATACCACCATCCAGTTTACAGATTTCACCGCAGGGACAAGTGTGCTGTCCACTGATACTATAAGAGATCTTGATACTTATCAGGGGGTGTTCTGGGTAAGAATTTCTACAACTTTGACGTCTTCAATCAGTTTCAAGATATCGGCAACTCCTTTCATTGGAGTAAACGATGCAAACTCCAAGCTTGCTTACTCTCTTAAGCTTAGCAGGGATTATCTGCCTTTGGTCGGCGATGCCTTTCAGACGATTTCTGTTGGAACTGGTTCAAGTCTTTATGAATCATCAAGCATAGCAGTAGATCCAAACGACTATAATACCAACGGAACTCCCTTCATCTGTGTCTGCGGATATGCGAATCTCCCAAGCACTTCTCTTCAGGGAGCGACTACCGGCACTCATGTTTCCACCGTTTCGCTTCATTTGGTTGTGAATTGACAAGGAGAAGATAATGAAACATTTCATATTGATGATGATCATCATTCTTACCGTTCCTCTTCTTCCAGTCGTCTCGACAGTGACTACTGATGCTGCGCTCACAGTATCCGGGTACAAGAATGCAAGTGATACACCCACTTCAAGCGGTTCATACTCATTGCAGCTTCAGTCGTATCTGAATACAGCGATAGCGAACGAATCGGTCATAGTGCTGGATCCATCCAAGCATGCTACGGCAAGCTCGAGTGACAGCAAGTTCTTTTCCTGGACGATAGGCAGGACTTTTGACTCATCGGCATATTTTGACTTTCCTTCTTATAGCAAGAACACAACCATTGGAACATTGTCATTCACAATAGGCTTGCTTAAGGCTTCGTACAACGGATCGTACTATAATCCGGCCTATGATCTGACATTTGCCATATCTAGTCAGGCCTCTTCTGTTGTCAAGGATTATTACTTGACAAGATACAAGTACACGCCTTCCCTGGTGAGCACCGGAGTTGTCAATCAATCTGTCCAGGCTGGAAAGAATCAGTCGTTCAGCGGTTCGGTGTTTTCCTATGATTTCAACATCACAAGATCAAGGAAGAACAATGCCACAGTGAACTATGACCTTGAAATCGGCGGAAACGGATCGATCCTGATTTCATCTCTGCACAGCGATGTCCAGAATCTTCAACTTACATACACTGCCCCGGTGGTTGTGGAGTTTACCGTGCAATAGGAGGTGAGGAAATGAAGATGCGATTGTTTTTTTTGATATCCGCCTTGATTCTCTTGATCATCATGTTCCCGTTGTCGGCATTGAGCAATTCTTCCAACGACCTCGTAGTCACCGGTTTGGTAGGCAAGCTTCATTCTGTTTCAGTTTCCCAATTCGCCGATTCCATGCCGATAGATTTGGATTATTCGGTAAACAACAACCTTCTCATCACGCCAACAGCCACTCCTGTGTCCGAACCGGGCCTTAAGATAGCCACCTGGTCGATGACGACGAACAGCCTGCCGGCAACCATGGTGATAAGTCATGACCGCATCGTGAATACATTGAACAACACGATATCTTATGATTATGAACTTGCTGTGGAGTATCAGCTGGATTCCTCTGCAGCGAATGTGGTGCAGATTGCAATTGCCGGTAATCAGATCGAAATCCAGTTGAATGATGCGGGAGCTGGTCTGTATTCCGTTCAGGATGCCGGAATGTTCTTTCGTCTGTGCAAGGTAAATGGGATCATTGGCAGCAATCAGATTCAAGATGGTGAATATCGGTCCACCGTCACGTTTAATTTTATAGGCACATGATATGAAGAAAGGTCTTTTTGCTTTACTTTTAGTGATGATAGTCACAAGTGCGTTGTCTGCTGTTACGGTTTTTCAGACTGCAGAACAGGGAAACCAATGGGACCTGGCTTCGTCATACCCTGCTCCTTCTGTGGGAAGTTCATGGAATAACGGGTATGGAATCAACAATTTCATAGGGCTTGTCGGTGTTCGAAATCAGACACATCCAATCAAGTTCACAGTTTCTTCCAATTGCAAATTCGTCAGTTCTCAGGATCAGACTAAGTTCAGAGCTGTATCGCTGTATTTTGTTCCAAGATTTTCCACATCAGCGACTCTTGGCGGATCTCATACTTCATTCCTGAAGGAAATTTCCTATGATACTGCAAATCATACAGTGACTGTTTCTCAAAATCAGATGTCCAATCTGCCTTCATTGACCGCTTCGGGATCGATTGAGCTTTACACCCCCATCACTGACTCCGCTCATTTTTATGACTATGGGAATGGCACCAGTGTGATTGGATCATATTGGCTTGATACGGTGTTGGTCATGCCGACTCTAAATGATGAAGAAAAGAAGCATATGGTGAAATCCTCTGATTACATTTTGACTGTCAATGTGAATTACGAATGTCTTGAGTCCGGCTGTCAGAATCCAGATCATTTTGGAGGCATTGTTCTTCTGTACAACGGATTGTATGAATCCACCGCTTTTCAGAATTCATATGCGGCTTTTGTAGTTGTCCCCAACGCCGATGCCAATTCGTTGGATATCGACGACATGGTCAACAACCAGACCCAAGTGCTGGTGGGGGAGTATCTTTATTCTTCCAACTACCTGTACAATGATTCTGCATCTGTGATCAATGGAACCAAGATATTCGCATCGTCGTCCTCGTCGTATATTGATAATGCCGCTTCGACTTTCCGTCTGAAGAAGGAAGGAATAGTCAGTTCCGATACTGCATACAACAGCGTTCCATTGATTGTAACGACAAGAGATGATTCGGCGGTGGGAAGTGTCAAGACCGCGACATACGATGGTACCGATTATTATTCTTCCAACGGGGACAGAAGGGTGAATCAGGGAGGGACGGGAACGTACACGACGCTGGCTTTCCCAAATGCCATTGCCGGAAATAGCGGTACCTTCATCGCTCAGACTGCAAAAATCTACGTATCTGTTCCTGCAACTGATCCTCTTACAGGGAACAATACGCTTTACTCAGCTACAGGCCTGCTGGCCGGTTCATATAAGGAAACGATCTACTTTCATATTGTTGTTGAATGAAACATTCATTTCCACGGCATTGTTCTTGACTTTCATGGAATATTGAATAAGCAATGTAGATAATGTATACTGCCACGCATAGAGAGGTTTCCTTGCAAATAGCGATAATCATCATACTGCTGGTTCTTTCTGCGGCGTTCTCGGCTTCGGAAACCGCCTTTACTTCTCTTTCGATGATTCAGAAGAAGAGATTGGAGCAGGATAGAAGTGCCATGGGAAAGATGGCTTATGGAATATGCCACAAGCCAGATGCTTTGATCACTACTGTGCTGGTTGGAAACAATATCGTCAACATTGCAGAATCAGCCCTTGTTACATCATTTGTGATAGATTTGTTCGGTAACGAATTTGTTGCGATTGCTACAGGAATCCTGACAGTCGTGATACTTATCTTTGGCGAGATATTTCCCAAGCAGTTTGCATTGAATCACAATATCGGCGTTGCAAAAGTGATGTCGTTTCCTCTTCGTTTCTTTCAGATCATCTTGTTTCCAGTGGTTTGGCTGTTTGTAAAAATCAGCAAGCTGTTCACTGCCTTGTTCTCCAAGCATAAGAGGGACAATGATCTGTCAGTCGATGCCTTGTTCGATGTGATTGACGTGGCCAAGGATGAAGGCGTTGTTGATTCGTATGAGCAGGATCTGGTACAGCGGGTTCTCCATTTCAACGAAACCAATGTAAAGGCGATAATGACTCATCGTACGGAAGTGTTTTCAGTTGAAGCAGGACAGACTGTACGGCAGGTTTTCCCTCAGATAGTGGAACGAGGGTATTCCAGAATTCCGGTATATCAGGATACTCATGAGAATATTGTTGGAGTTCTGCTGGTCAGAGACATTCAGAAATGCCTGATCAACGACCATTCGGATAGATTGGTTTCCGAATTGATGGTTACACCGGCTTTTATTCCTGAATCAATAAAAGTTGACGAGCTTTTCAGACATTTCAAGAAGAACAAGCTTCAGATGGCTGTAGTATTGGATGAGTATGGTGGATTGTCCGGTGTGGTATCAATGGAAGATGTGACTGAGCAGCTGCTTGGGGAAATCTATGATGAATATGAGACTGGTATGGCAGAACGAATTGTTCCAAATCCAGTGGAAAAAGGTGTGTTCACTGTAATATGTGAAGTTTCTTTTCAGGAGTTTCTGGATGAATTCGGATTCAAATCTGAGAATACTGAAGGTTACAGCACTGTAGCTTCCTATATTCTTGACCAGGCAGGCTTCATCCCGAAGATCGGAACCGAAGTCTCGACACCGCTGGGAAAATTCACAGTCACTGGTATCAAGAGACATAAGCTTGAAAGGGCCGATTTCATACCTGTCTCGGTTGACTAAAAGCTTATGGCTTTTTAGAATACCAAGCTATGAGCAAGTATCCCTTTAATGAAATTGAGAAGAAGTGGCAGAAATACTGGGAAGATAACCATGTATTCAGGACTACTGAGGATTTGTCTTATCCTAAAGATAAGCGTAGATATGTTTTGGACATGTTCCCTTATCCGTCAGGAGCTGGTTTGCATGTAGGCCATCCTGAAGGCTATACTGCTACAGATATCTACTGCAGGTATCTGAGAATGAATGGCTACAACGTGCTCCATCCGATGGGTTTTGACTCATTCGGTCTTCCTGCTGAGAATTATGCGATTCAGACAGGAACACACCCGAAGATCACTACAGAGAAGAACATCGATAATTTTATCCGTCAGATCAAGAGCCTTGGGTTCTCTTATGATTGGGATCGCGAAGTGGATACCCACGATGTGGATTACTATCATTGGACACAGTGGATTTTTATTCAGTTGTTCAAGAAAGGTCTGGCTTATGAAGCCCTGATGCCGATTAACTGGTGCCCGAACTGCAAAACCGGTCTTGCAAACGAAGAAGTCAAGGAAGGTCATTGCGAGCGTTGCGGCACTCAGGTGGAGCGTCGCAATATCAGGCAGTGGGTTCTGAAAATCACTGCATATGCAGATCGTCTGCTGGAAGACCTGGATAAGCTGGATTGGCCTGAGTCGGTCAAGCTTATGCAACGAAACTGGATTGGTCGAAGTGAAGGTGCTTCTGTCCTATTCCAGATTGATGGACTTGCAGATAAGCTGGAAGTGTTCACCACTAGATGTGATACATTGTTTGGCGCGACATACATGGTGATTTCTCCTGAGCATCCTCTGCTTGAGCAGATCACTACAGAAGCAAACCGAGATAAAGTCCATGAGTATGTAGAGAATGCAGCGAAAAAGAGCGATCTGGATCGTACAGACCTTGCAAAGGAAAAAACGGGTGTGTTTTCTGGCCGTTATGCTATAAATCCAGTCACTGGAAAGAAGATTCCTATCTGGATAGCGGACTATGTGCTGATTTCATATGGAACCGGAGCTATCATGGCTGTTCCAGCTCATGACGACCGAGACTGGGAATTTGCCAAAAAGTTCAACCTTCCTATTGTTGAAGTGCTTAAGAGCGAAGTCGATGTTCAGCAGCAGCCGTGGACTGAGGACGGAATCCATGTTAACAGCGGTTTCCTTGATGGGCTGGACAAACAGGAAGCAATAGCCAAGATGCTCGTATGGCTGGAAGAGCAGGACTGTGGAAAGAAGATGGTGAACTACAAGCTCCGTGACTGGATATTCTCCAGACAGAGATACTGGGGTGAACCGATTCCACTTGTACATTGTCCTCATTGTGGAATTGTTCCGGTTCCAGATGATCAGCTTCCGTTGGAGCTTCCCGAGGTTCAGAATTATCAGCCGACCGGTACAGGGGAGAGCCCTCTGGCTGGAATCAATGAATGGGTCAATACCACCTGTCCTGTCTGTGGAGCGAAGGCCAGGAGAGAGACCAATACAATGCCTCAATGGGCTGGTTCCTGCTGGTATTATCTTAGGTATCTTGATCCTCATAACAGCAAGGAATTCTGCAGCAAGGATAAGGAACAGTACTGGATGCCTGTCGATCTCTATGTAGGAGGAGTGGAGCATGCTGTGCTTCATCTTCTATATGCCCGCTTCTGGCACAAAGTGCTTTTTGATCTTGGAATCGTATCTACGGACGAGCCTTTCCAGAGGTTGGTGAATCAGGGAATGATTACAAGCTATGCCTTCGAAAGAGCGAACAAGGTACTTGTGCCTGTTGACCAGGTTGAGGAAATCTCTCCTGACAATTTTGTTGACAAGCAGACTGGTGAAAAACTTGACAGAGTAGTCGCAAAGATGTCCAAGAGTCTCAAGAACGTCATCAACCCAGACCAGATAGTCAATGAGTATGGTGCTGATTCGATGAGAATGTATGAGATGTTCATGGGACCGTTGCAGGTGTCCAAGCCTTGGGCGACCACTGGTCTTGTTGGAGTGTACCGCTTCCTAGACCGTATCTGGCGTCTTGGGGATGAACGCACCATAACCGATGAGCCTGCATCCAGCGAGATTCTTAAGGTGCTTCACAAAACCATAAAGAAGGTTTCAGAGGATACCGAAAGCCTTAATTTCAACACTGCCATTTCTCAGATGATGGTTCTTGTGAATGAGATTTATCGTACTGAATCACTGAACCGTGAGGTTTGGGAAACACTGATACTTCTGATTTCTCCATATGTTCCGCATCTGGCCGAGGAACTTTGGCAGAAGGCTGGACACACTGAGAGCCTGTTCAAGGCTCCATGGCCGAAATATGATGAAAAATTCATCATCGACGATGTGGTGCCTGTAGTGATTTCCGTCAATGGCAAAGTCAGATCGAAGATCGATGTCCCGCGTGACATTGACAAGGACGAACTCCTTGCACTTGCCAGAAAGGATGAGAAGGTCTGCAAGTTCCTTGAAGGGAAGACGATTGTCAAGGAGATTGTTGTTCCAGCAAAGCTTGTGAATTTTGCAGTGAAGTAACTCAATATCATGTAATGTTTCATTTGATCAGACCTCTACCTGTTTGCAGTCGGGGGTCTGTTTTTCATATCTTAAATAATCAAATCATGATATAATGACTCCATGAATTTGACCGTTAAGAGAGGTTTGAAATGAAGAAGACATATTTGATTTTAGTTTGTCTGATTGTTGCAGTCTTTGCTTTTACCAGCTGTGCAACTGCCAAGGAAGAAATTGGCAAGACTCCTGTTTCCACTGTGCTTGGTAAAGATGGAACTCCTAGGCCGGAATGGGTGACTTCATCGTTCAAGAGTGAAGGTTTCCACTTCGAATCCGGATATGGAAAGATGAGTAACTTCAACAGCTCAAGGAAACGGGCAGAAACCGAATCAAAGAATGCCATTGCCGAATGGGTTTCAACAAGAGTGAAGGAAATTGTCTCCACTTATGTCAACGATGCCGGAAGTGGTGATAACCGTCAGGCTCTTGATGCCATGGAAACCATCAGCGTGCAGATAGCCGAGGCTACTCTCTCAGGAGTCTTCACCGAAGCGATCTGGGAAGATGCCGAAGGTGGAGTCTGGGCTTTGGTCGGAGTCCCTGTGGACTCCGTGAAGGCAGGATTTGCTACTGCCAAGACTGAAGTCGATCAGCTCTTCAAGCAGAATGACGCAGCGGCTGCCGCAAATGAAAAAATGCAGCAGGCAATTGATAAACTTCTGAAAAGTGATCTGTAGGTTCTGAAAATGAGAAAGAGCATCATTATTGCTTGGATGGTCCTTGCTGTTCTTGTCATGTCTTCCTGCGCTTCCACAAGTGTCACCAGGCTGGCTTCTGACAAGGACATGGATCTTTCCGGATATTGGAATGACACTGACATCCGTCAGGTTGCCTCAAGCTTGGTTTCATCCTGCCTCGATGGGGATTGGATGAAGACATTTGCATTGAAGAAGCCCGTGGTGAGAGTTGGGAGAATCATCAACAACTCCAGTGAGCACATTGATACTGCAATAATCTCACAGAAGATGGAGGAAGCTTTGATAAACAGCGGAAAGGTCTTATTCGTAGCTTCTGCTTCCACTATTGCAGATGTCCGTCAGGAACAGGCGGACCAGCAGTATTTTTCTGCTGATCCGGTGAAGCTTGCAGCTGAAAAGGGTGCCGACTGTCTTCTTCAGGGGTCTGTGAGGACGAATATCGATCAGATAGAGGGAAAAGCTGTCCGAACATACTATGTCAGTCTTGAATTGGTAAATGTTCAGACAGCTGAAAAGATATGGGTCGGAAATGATACTGTCAAGAAGTACATTACTCGTCCTAAATATCGGTTCTAGGAGAAATGATGGGAAGAATTGCAGTAGTCGTCATCATTGCCTTGTCAATGGCTCTCTCCAGTTGTGCAACTACAGTGGGTAGGGAGCCTTCGTGGATTTTTGGAATCTATGATTCGGCACTACAGGATGAGAAATACATATGTTCTGTCGGTTCTGGAAAGACGAGACAGGATGCTGTGAATCAGGCATTGTCATTGATGGCTCAGAGCTTTTCTGTTTCAATCAAGTCTGTTCAGTCTCTGGTTTCCACCAGTTCGGCTTCTTCTGATCCGGCAGGAAACGACAGCTTTGCCGAGAGCTCGATACTGACGGAGGATAGTACTCTCACTTCCGATGTCGAAGAGGTCCTTGGCGTAGAGATCCATGATACATACAAGGATGCCGACGGCCTTTTCTGGGTGCGTGCCTGTCTTGATAAGGATAGAACCATGACACTGTATCAGGCAAAGGTTCTGGAGCTCGAAAAGGATATGAACTTGCTGATCAATGAAGCGAGACTTGATACTAATCCGCTTTCAAGCCTTTCACTGATGAACAAGGCCAGAATCAGATCGACTGCAATTGATAACTGCTATGATCAGATGCGGATGATAAGCAAGAATTCCTATTCCAGCAAGACGCCATTGGTTGATGCGGCAAGAAAGGAAATCCTTTCCAATATTTCATTCGACATCATAGTGAACTGTTCGGATGTGGCTGTGTCGGATATGGTATACACCTCGGTTTCGCAGATTCTCTCCGGGTTCGGGGTCAGGATTACCACAAATCCAGGCTCGTGCCGTATTGTTGTCGATTATCAGCTTTCTCCGTTGAAGATGGAAGGCTCTCCTTTCTCTTATTGTACCTATGCGGTGGGCTACAGACTTTCATGTGATGGAGAGGATATCCTATCATGGCAGAAAAATGGAAGGGCAGCTGGAATAAGCGAGGCTTCCGCTTATAATGAAGCGTTGAAGGAAAGCTTGAAAATGATGAATGAATCACTTTCCTCGGCGGAGCTCTGACTGATATGAAGACAAAGTCAGGCTTCTCGATTCTTCTGCTGCTGTTGTCGGTAAGTTGCTTTGTCATGGTAGGCTGCACTTCGACACTGGATCTGAGTCAGGTGGTCGGAACATATCGAAAAGGTTATTTCGATGGTGCCATACGTGCTTATGAATCCAGAAAGCAGGAGATTGTTTCGACTCAGGGAAGGATTGTGTTCGATCTTGATTATGGAATGCTTTCCATGATGGCTGGAGATTATTCCACTTCCAATACCTACTTCACTGAAGCGGAGAATTTGATTTCTGCAAGCTATACGCAAAGCATAATGCAGAACATAGGATCCTATCTGCTAAATGACAATACTGTCGAGTACGCCGGTGAGGACTATGAGGATATATATACCAATATTGTCAAATCCCTTAATTATCATAATCTTGGCCTGACAGAGGATGCGATGGTAGAGCTTCGGCGTTCCGCAGAGAAGCAGAGTCTCATGCAGTCAAGATATGATGAACAATGGAGCAAGGTAAAGAATTATGCAGACAGCAACGGCTATGATGTCAATGTCAGGCATTATGACTATGGCTTCTCCATATCGGCATTGTCGAATTATCTGATGATGGTCTTCAGTCGAAGCATGAATGATTTCAACAGTTTCCAATTCGCATCCAAACAGATCAGACTTGCCTTTGAAACCCAAGGTGGAATCTACAATTTCAATTTTCCTTCATTTCTAGAAGAGGAACGGTTTGATATGCCCAAAGGCTTGGCACGGTTGAACCTGGTTGCATTCAGTGGCCTTGCCCCGGTGAAGGAGCAGGCCACTGAATTCATCGATATGCCAAATGGAGATATTGGAAAGCTGTCCTATCCGGTCATGACAGTCCGTCCTTCGAATGTGAGGTCGGTGAAATTTCTCGTTGATGGAAAGATGCAGACTGAAATGGATTTGCTGGAAAATATCGATCGAATAGTATTTGACACTTTCCGACCAAGACAGGAACTTGCAATTTCAAAGACCATAATGAGAAACTACGTGAAGAACTTTGCAACCCAAGTGTATGATGCGGCTGCGGCAGATAAAAAGGCTGACAAGAATGCTTCCAGTCTATGGACTGTCCTTGGATTGATCACCAGAGTTACAAATGTGATTTCCGAGCAAGCCGATGTGAGGTCGTCCCATTTCTTTCCATCAAAGGCGTGGGGTACAGGAATTGATGTTGCTTTAGGGCTTCATTCTGTTTCTATTCAGTTCTGCAGTTACAATGGCAATGTGCTTTTTCAGAAGGACACGGATATTGAAGTGAAGGAAGGACAGACGAATCTAGTGGATGCGTTCTGTCCGATCTGACGTTAAATCTGAAGCAGAAGCACACCGAATACTATCAGCAACTGTGCGGCGGTATAGGTAATCATCACGGATTCACCTGGAATAATCTTCTGACCTGTCGCTCTGATTCCAATCATTGAATCAGATAAGGCAAAAAGCAATCCTCCTGCAAGTGCCAGACTGGTACCCAAGGCACATCCTCCTGTGTAGGTGCTTGCTATGGCAGCAATCAGGAATATCAAAAAGAATCCATAAAGAATCATCTTGTCTGCCATTGGGTCATCTGTCTTGCTTAGTTTCCTCTTGACAAGAATGATGCATGGTATCATTGCTGCTACGGCAATGAAGGCGGCAATCAGGGAGTGGTGTGAAATTTTCAGCTTGATGAAGAAGAATGCATAGAAGATATGTCCAATGAGGAAGCTCAGTACTCCCAAGGCGAATATCCTGGTCTTGTTTCTCCAGATCAGTCCAAGGTCACCCAGTGAATAGAGCACCATTGTGATGATTATTTCCCACTGGTTCTGAGGTGCAGGGGCATTGCTCTTCAAGGCATATAGATAGAACAGCAGCAGGCTGATCATCAGAAGAGGCTTTGTGAACAGCTCAAGTTTGCCACCTGCAAGGTATTTTAACTTGGTGCAGTTGATAATCGAAAGAATCACGTAGAGACTCAGAAAGATGATTGATGTAGCTGTAAATATCATGGTTCTATCTTAAATGTAGTTTGCCATTCTTTTCAAGTGTTCTTCTTTGAGCTTACGTCTTGAATTAGTTTTGAGTATTACATAAGATTCCTTTCATGGAACAAAGTGAAATCAGTTGGAAGCAGACCTTTAAAAACCAGACATTCTGGGTGTTCAGGTCTTTGCTTCTTGGCATTATTATCGGACCAGCGTGTTATCTCCTTTCTTATCTGATCGGTCTTGCAGGAACCGTGCGTGATTCCCATTGGTGGCTGATATTTGCCCTTCCATTGGCAGGAGCCTTCATTTCATGGGGATACAACAGGATAGACCCTGTGCTTCGCGAAAGCTCCGGCACGACTATGGAAATCATCAACTGGAATATCCGAAAGAGAACAAATCCCACCGAGAATCCAGATGCGCCTCAGAAGAGCATTTCTCCGTGGCTGGCTCCAGTGATACTCGTATCCACTTTGATAAGTCACATTTTTGGAGCATCCATCGGCAAGGAAGGTGCCGGAGTTCAGGTTGGGACCTCGATTTCTTCATTTCTTGCCCGAACTGAAATGCGCCTGATGAAAAGCGATTCTTCCCAGGATATGGGAATCTGGCTATGCATAGGTTCCGGTGCCGCTTTCGGAGCACTTTTCAAGGCTCCTATCGCCGGTACGCTTTTTGGGATAATGGTGGCATCTCCCAACATTGCAAGATTTGATGCAATGCTTCCTTGTCTGGTTGGCAGTCTTGTGGCTTCCTTCATCTCGTCCTCTCTTAGTATAGGGACTCCATTTGTTTTAGGAGTGGTGGATCTGCCTTGGTCAATCAAGAATGCATTGATTGCCCTGTGCTTGGGTGTGGCGGCTGGTCTGCTTGCAAGGCTGTTCTTTGTTTGCAGCATGACTGCAAGAAAGCTCTCTTCCAGATTGCTTCCAAACCAATATGTCCGAACGGTGGTCCTTTCTTTTGTGCTTGTTCTCTGCTTTGTCCTGATATATCTGGCTACCGGTAGTCTGGAATACTGCAGTTTGTCAGCATCTTTGATGAACGACAGCAGGCCTTGGTCTTTTGTCATCAAGATTCTTCTCACTGTAATCTCACTGGCTGCTGGGTTTACCGGTGGCGAAGTTGTTCCGACTCTGGTGATAGGCGCTTCTGCCTTTCGTGCCCTTGGCCTGATAATCCCTCTTCCTCTGCCTACTCTGGCAGTCTTCGGTGCAATTGGAATGCTGAGTGGAGCGACCAATCTTCCACTGGTGTGCTTTGCACTTGGGTTGGAAGTTTTTGGATTCGCCAACTTTGAATATCTGTTCATCATATGCGTCATGTCATTCATCGTCAGCGGACGAGACAGCATTTATCCAAACCAGTTGAAGGCTTAGTCTGACAGATTTGCGACTTTTGTGACCTTGTCACTAGTATTTCTCACAGGATGTGATACGATGCTGAATCAGGAGGACTGCTGTGAAGTATGTATGTACTGTATGTGGATTTATATACGACGAAGCCAAAGGCGATCCTGATTCTGGAATAAAGGCTGGAACCAAATGGACAGAGTTGCCAGATGACTGGAAGTGTCCGGTGTGTGGAGCATCGAAGGCTGAGTTCGAAGCTGAAATGCCAAAGGAAGCTTCAAGGCCTGTACTGGCAGAGAGTGTATCTGAATCAGAACCAGCAGATGATTTCAAGGAATTGTCTATGTTGGAGAAGAGCGTTCTGTGTTCCAATCTTGCCAAAGGCTGTGAGAAGCAGTATAGGGCGGAGGAAGCAGAGCTGTTTCGTCAGCTGGCTGATTATTTTTGTAATGCGGAACCTGTTGTATCAATATCTCAGGACGATGGATTTGAAAAGATCCTTGCTCTGATAAATCAGAATCTGGAAGAAAACATCCCGAAGGCAAAGGATATTGCAGTTGAGCAAGGAGACAGAGGTGCCCTCAGGGCTTTGACCTGGTGTGGCAAGGCTACGACGATTCTCAAATCTCTGCTTAGCAGACGTGATGCTGCTGAAGAGTCAGGAATCTGGGTATGCACTATCTGTGGATTTGTGTTTGTGGGAGAGGTTCCTCCTGCGCTTTGTCCAGTCTGCAAGGTTCCTAGTTGGAAGATGGAGGCGGTATGAACAAGAAGTATGCAGTAAGGAATATCAGGCTTTGTACAAAGGACTGCCTTTGTCTGTATGTGTGTCCTACCGGAGCCACCGATACTGAAAACAGCATTATCGACAAGGACAAGTGCATTGGTTGCGGTGTCTGTGCCGAATCATGTCCTTCCAAGGCCATCAGCATGATGCCAGTGGAGCTTCCTCCACAGCAGAAGCATTCAGAACAGATGTCAAGTGCGATGAACAAAGTGCTGTCAGCGAAGCTCGAATCAGAAAGGACTGCTTTGGCTATGAGTGGCAAGACAGCGGAAGCGGTTCGCAGATCGTGCAGAATCATGGCTGAGGATCTGATTCGTGAAGCAGGATTCATGCTTCCCCAGAGCAGCAATGCCCATGCTTTTTTGAAGGAGCTTGCAAGCAGTCCACATGGTAAGGATTTTCCAGTTGATGCTGTGAGAACACTTTTGGAAAAGCTGGAACAAAATGAAAACGAAATCAAATCAGATGAGGAGAAAAATAAAATGGCAAACAAATATGCAGGAACAAAGACAGAGAAGAATCTGCAGGATGCATTTGCCGGCGAGAGCCAGGCAAGAAACAAGTACACTTACTTTGCGAAGATAGCAGGTGAGGAAGGCTACGATCAGATTGCGGAGATCTTTTTGAAGACAGCAAGGAACGAGCAGGAACATGCCCGTGTCTGGTTTCAGGAATTAGGCAATCTCGGCACCACATCAGATAATCTGAAGGCTGCTGCAGATGGCGAGAACTATGAATGGACTGATATGTATGATCGTTTCGCAAAGGATGCTGAAGAAGAGGGCTTTGCCGGACTGGCTGCCAGATTCAGACGCGTGGCTGCAGTGGAGAAGGCCCATGAGGAACGCTATCGTGCTCTCCTGAACAATGTGGACATGCAGAAGGTGTTCGAGAAGAGCGAGGAAGTAATGTGGGAGTGCAGGATTTGTGGACATCTGGTAATTGGAAAGAAAGCTCCGATGGCCTGTCCGATCTGTGGCTACAAGCAAAGTTACTTCGAGGTCAGAAAGGAAAACTACTAGAATCATTAGTAATAAATTCTGACTTTTAATTCATTCAGACCATGTCTTGACTATGCCAAGGCCTGGTCTGATGTTTTTTTATTTGTTTATTGGTTTGTTGGTTTTTTTTTGAGAATTTGTGATAGACTATTCAGTAATGAGAAGTGCATTCCTGATAATCATGCTTTCCCTTTTATCCTCGGCTTTTGCCTTTGCGGCACTTATGGCAGGGATTGATGTCGGACTAGCTCGGAATGTAACTGGCGAGCTTGCTTTTCAAAGTGGGGTGTCTCTTCAGACCAAGCGGCTTGATTTTTCAGCGACTTTTTCCAAGGAGAAAGCGCAATACTACATGCGTTATGACTTGGTATCACATCGGACCTTCAGATTGCAGGGAGATGCCTATCTTAATTCTTCCGCCGGTGCGGTTCTAGCGGCTTCGCTTGGGCAGAGTCTGCGAGGAAAAGTCGTCGGATTTGACTATCAAATTGGAGTTCAGACATCATTGATGCTCTTTCTTCCCGTTAATTTCAAGATACTTCTTTCTCCTTTTGTGAGATTTGTTCTCTGGATCAGCCCATTCAAGATGGCGGAATTCTATATTTCAGCTGGAACTGCCACGTTTGGGAAGCTCGATATTCAGATGTCTCCGGTTTTTTCCGCTGGATTCGGCTTTGATATTGATGATATCCGCCTTGTCGGTTCATTTTCAGTAGGGCTTTCTGAATTCTGGTGGGAGCAGGTGACAGTCAGCTTTGACAGAGTGTTCATCTCATTGATGGTTCGTATGGAAGACGCAGAATGATATGAAGAACCTGTTTTTGACAATTCTGGTCCTCATGCTTTTTTGCGGATGCTCGTTGAGTCTCCATCCAGAGTATAACGGGTCTTTTGTAAATGACTATAGTCAGATGGCGAATGCCGAGACCATACCGGACGATGGAGTTGGCAATTTTTCGACCATGGTTGTGGCTGACTTGCATTTTGGAAGAAAAGACAGGGACTCCGATGTCTTTTATAAGTTTCCCGAGATCCAGAAATGGTATCGGAAAAACAAGGTTGACATTTCATATACCTTCTGTCTGGGCGATTCAAGTGATGATTCGTTGAAGTCGGAGTTTGTTGAAGCCAAGGATTTTCTTGACAGCATAAGCGATGGAAGATTCCTTTCCGTATTGGGAAATCACGACATCAGAGAGAGCGGAAGGAATATTGCGCAGTCAGTTTTTGGAACGCCTGACTATTTCAGGATTGAAAGACACGGTATTTCTTTCTATTTTGTTGATAATTCAATGAGGACGCTTGGACATAGCCAGTTGAATGAACTGATATCGTCAATGAAGGCTGATAAAAATCCCAAGGTGGTGCTCACTCATTATCCGATTTATCCAGAGATTGAGGTCGTATATGGCTCGATGTATGACATGGATGAAGTCGCCACTTTGACAAGCTTGTTCTCTTCCTGCAATGTCCGGCTTGTCCTCTCAGCACATTATCACAGAAAAAACGTAATTTCTCAGTATTCGGATGACTGCACCGAACTGGTTCTCCGACCATGTCATGGGCGGACGGGAAATCATATCGATACAACACCTGCTTCATGGTATATCCTTGAATTTGACATGGATAATGAAGAATGCAAAGTGATCTGGTTTTTTTTGGAAGAGGATATGGATTCTCCAAAATCAAAGGTGCTTGGAGTCTTCCCAATCTGATTTTGCCCACTGCAAGGGCAATGATTGAAGTTCTTGGCGTTATGAATCTGTGATGGTAAGAAAATGACGTTTCGTTTCTGGTAGAAAACATGATTGAACTTTGTTATAATCAAGCTATGGCAAAACAAAGAATAATGGCAACTGGATATGATGAAAGTGCAATCCAGACGCTGAGTTCGCTTGAACATATCAGGCTTCGCCCCGGCATGTATGTCGGACGGCTTGGTGATGGTGCTCATGTGGATGATGGAATCTATATATTGCTGAAGGAAATCATCGACAATGCGGTTGATGAGTTCACAATGCATTGTGGAAGCAGAATTAATATACAGATCAGGGACAACTGTGTTTCCGTCAGAGATTTTGGACGTGGCATTCCTTTTGGAAAGGTTGTCGACTGTGTTTCAGTGATAAATACAGGTGCGAAGTACAATACTGAGGTATTTCAGTTTTCAGTCGGTCTCAACGGGGTTGGAACCAAGGCTGTCAATGCATTGTCGTCGTTCTTCAGGGTCGTTTCCTATCGTGAAGGA
>JAAYFO010000071.1 GCA_012728215.1 Spirochaetales bacterium
CAAGAAGTATGTCCTCAAGGATGGTAACTCCTTGATCCCGACATTCTCGGGATTTGGAGTAATCCAGCTGCTTGAAACCAGCTTTGCCAATCTCATCGACTATGACTTCACCAAAAATATGGAAAGCGACCTTGACCAGATCTCCAATGGGCTTATCGACGAATTGGGGTATCTGAAGAAGTTCTATGAAGGACCCACTGGACTAGAGACTCAATGCAACGAGGCGATGAAGAAGATTGATTCCAAGAATGCTAAGCAGATCATGCTTCCAAAAGTATCCGATCCGATACTCATCGGCCCTTATGGTGCATATATCTCTACGGACGAAGGCAACGTCTCCATTCCGAAGGACATGGTACCGTCTTCAGTCACCGAAGAGAAGATAGCCGAACTTAAGGCAGCAGGTCAGAATGATAAGCAAAACGGGCCAGAGTCAATCGGAATCGATCCTGTTTCAAAGAAGCCTGTGTACCTCTGCACCGGAAGATTCGGATCTTACTGGCAGTTGGGAGAAGCTGAAGGCAAAACCAAGCCGCCTCGCTTCTCGGTTCCAAAGGACATGCTTGACAAGGACGTCTCCGTTGACGAGATTATGAAGTTCTTCTCGCTTCCAAAAGTTCTGGGAAAGAACCCTGATGGTCTGGATGTGAGCATCGGAGCCGGCAAGTTCGGGCCGTATGTCGTCTGTGATGGTGATTTCAGAAGCGTTGTGAACTTTGATGTGCTCTTTGGATTGTCATTGGACACTGCATTGGCGATTCTGGCTTCGCCAAAGCCTGAGAAGAAAGGCAAGAAATGGGCAAGCAAGCCCAAGGCTCCTGTGAAGCCCGTAGTGGATTTTGGTGAGCATGAAGGGAAGCCTATGGCAATTGTATATGGAAGATATGGGTATTATCTCAAGCATGGAAGCGACAACTATAAGATTCCTGCAAATTGCAAGAACGATGAGCAGGCTTGTCGCCAATTGACAAAGGAACAGGCAATTTCTTTCATAGTCAAAAAATAAGATTACGAATTCATTTCATAAGTTTTTGGTTTTTCGTTCCAGAAAGAAACTAGGTCGCAGTTTTTTCAAAAAAACAAATTTCATTTGGTTTCTAGTTGCATAAAAATACTGAAATCTGTATATTGATTTCTAATAAAAACTGTTATTAATCAAACAGAATTCATGGGAGGAAAAAACATGAAAAAAGCAATGATTTTCGTACTGATCGTCTTATTGGCAGTTCCTTCGATTCTGGTTGCTGGCGGAACAGGTGAGAATGGAGCAAAGTCTGTAAAAATCGGCTTCATTGGACCTATGACCGGTGACAACGCCAACTATGGCGTTCTATGCAACCAGGCGGTTAAGTTGGCATTGAGTGAGATTAATGCCGCTGGTGGAATTAACGGAATTCAGATAGAGCTTATTACCGAAGATTCGGAAGGATCTGTGGAAAAGGGTCTGTCAGCCATTGAAAAGCTATCAAGTTCGGATAAGATTGTTGCTTTGGTCGGCCCTGTCTTCACTGGAATCTCTTTCGCAGTAGGTGCAAGATGCCAGGATGAGGGACTGGTGATGGTGACCCCTTCTGCAACCCACAAGGAAATAACCGCTATCGGTGACTGCGTGTTCAGGACAGTTGTTTCCGATGGTCTTCAGGGTGAAGTCGCCGGAGCTTATTTCGCTCAGGCTCTTGGATACAGGAACATTGCTGTCCTCTATACGAAGAACGACTATTCACAGGGACTTTATGAAGGCATGAAGACTTCATTCGAGGCAAATGGTGGAAAGATCGGAGTAGTTGAGACATGCCAGGTCGGTGACAAGGATTTCAAGACTCAGCTGACAAAGATCAAGGCTGCCTCCCCCGATGCCATCTATATTCCTAACTACACTGCTGAAATGGCTCAGATTCTCGAGCAGGCATCTCAGCTTGGAATGACTATCCCGTTCCTCTCTGGTGATGGATTCTCCAACCCGGATATCTACAATCTTGCTGGAGCATTCTGTGACGGCGTTGTCTATGTGGCGCCTACTCAGGTGGAGGAAAGCACTGCATATGTGGATTTCGTCAACAAGTATGCTGCAACATATGGTGTGAAGCCTGATTCATTCGCTACCAATGCATATGATGCAACTCGCATCGTGGCTGATGCACTTGCAACGGTTTACAAGAATACAGGCAAGTTCGACCGTGCTGATGTCAGGGATGCTGTTGCCGCGACAAAGGATTTCCCAGGAGTCGCAGGTGTGGTCAACTTTGCTGAAAACGGAGACCTCATCGCCTATCAGGGTGTGTACAAGGTCAATGGAACCACTCCCGAGTATCTCGGTGCTTACTCCGTGATTGACGGAAAGCTGACAAAGGTTAATTAAGGACTGGACTTTGATGCAGGGGTGAAAGCTCCTGCATCAGATTATGTTCAGATGTCTGTCTTCGCATGAATCCGTTGTTTTCGGCTTTGTGCGTTTTCATGTTTTTAAGGAGTTGATTGTGGGATCTGTTTCCGAGTTCTTTCAGCATTTCTTGAATGGACTTACGCTTGGGGGAATCTATGCTCTGATTGCCCTGGGATATACCATGGTATATGGTATTCTGAAGTTCATAAACTTTGCCCATGGAGATATTCTCATGGTGGGTGCATATATTGGGCTTTTTGTCTTCGATTTTCTCAGAGGAAGCACTCCTCTTGGACCATGGTGGTTCTTTGCTTTTCTGCTTGCGATGATCTGCAGCATGGTGGCATGCGGGCTTCTGGGAATGTTCATTGAAAAAATTGCATACAAGCCTCTTCGCAAGGCCACCCGTCTAGCTCCATTGCTTTCCGCCATCGGTGTGTCGTTCGTTCTCAGCAATACCGCTGCATGGGTGTTTGGAACTCAGAGCAGAAAGCTGGAATATCCTTTTGACAACACGCCTATCGTGATTGGTTCCGGTCTCAACGGGGTGTCGGTCACTCCGCACCAGATACTTGTGCTTTGCGCTTCGGCAGTCATGATGATTGTCCTGAAGCTGTTCGTAGACAAGACGAGAATGGGAAAGGCCATGAGAGCCACCAGCCTGGACCAGGACACTTCAAAGCTTATGGGAATCAAGTCGGATCATGTCATAAGCCTGACTTTTGCAATAGGCAGCGCTCTTGCCGCTTGTGGAGGAATGCTGATTGCCCTCGATTTCAAGGTCTATGCCACAATGGGCACGATGGTCGGTCTTAAGGCCTTTGTCGCTGCAGTGGTCGGCGGGATAGGAAACATCAGCGGGGCTATGCTTGGTGGTCTTCTTCTTGGACTTCTGGAGACATTTGGTGTTGCAGTTCTTGGAATCCCCCAAGGATACAAGGATGCGATTGCTTTTGGCGTCCTCATTCTGATTCTTCTGTTCAAGCCTGACGGGCTTCTCGGAAAGAATGAAAAGGAGAAGGTCTGATGGTTAATTTCTTCTTGCTTATTTTGATTTATACCGGAATATATTCGCTGATGGCCATCGGACAGAACGTCATCACTGGCTATGCTGGTATGCTTTCTCTCTGCCAGGCGGGATTCTTCGCAATAGGAAGCTATGTGACTGCGATCCTGTGCGTGGACTGTGGATGGAATTTCTTCGCCACACTTCCGATAGCCGCACTTCTGTCAGCCCTTGTGGGAGTGCTCATCGGCCTTCCTACACTGCGCCTGAAGGGAGACTATCTGGCAATAGCCACACTGGGTCTTGGTGAAATCATCAGAAACGTCATCAACAACTGGGACAGCCTCACAAATGGACCGATGGGAATCCAGCGGATCCCCAAGCCGTCAATACTTGGGATCACGATCAATCCATACAACAAGCTTGGTTATCTTCTGATGGTCGTCATCTTTGTCTTGGTCTTCTATCTGATATTGAAGAGACTTGCTGACAGCAGAATGGGACGTGCATTGGAGGCTATCCGTGAGGACGAGATCGCAGCTGGATCGATGGGCATAAACGTTACAAAGTACAAGGTCTTCTCTTTTGCCATCGGTGCGGCTTGTGCCGGTGTCGCTGGAAGCCTTCAGACTTGTTTTTCTCTTTCCGTCACTCCTGGCACATACACCTTCATGGTTTCCGTGATGGTTCTCTGCATGGTTGTCCTCGGTGGAATGGGGAATTTCAAGGCTTCGATTCTTGGTGCCTTTCTCATCCAGCTTATCAGCTACTTCCCTCAGCTTGTCGGCCTTTCCAATGCCTTCCCGGCACAGGTCAAGCAGATTCTCTTTGGTCTGATTCTCATTGTGATGATGATCTATCGTCCACAGGGAATCATGGGGCGTTCCAGAAGAACTTATAGATGGGCTGGTGGAAAAACCAAGGATTCACGCTTCCTGGCAAGGCTTGCCGAGAAGCTTAAGCCAGGAAAATCAAAGGAGGCATCAAAGTGAGACTTTTGGAAACACAGAAACTTACAAGGGCCTTCGGAGGTGTAGTTGCGGTGAATCAGGTGGATTTCACAGCAGAGGAAGGTCTGATAACAGGTCTCATCGGGCCTAATGGTGCAGGCAAGACAACCCTGTTCAACAATATTACCGGTCTGGATACTCCAACCAGTGGAAAGGTCCTGTTTGACGGGCGTGACATCACAAAGCTGCCTGCGTACAAGATAAGCCGTCTTGGTATCGCAAGGACGTTTCAGAACATCAGACTGTTCAAGGACCTGTCGGTGATTGAAAACGTCATGATCGGGCGTCATTACAAGAGTGGAAACCCGATGAAGGGACGCTTTTGGGAAGCCTGCAGAAGCTATTTCCAGCTTGAATCAAGCGAAAAGACGATTTATGAGGATTCGCTCAAATGGCTTTCGTTTCTCGACTTGGAGAAACATGCCAATGATGATGCAAGGAATCTTCCTTACGGTCTTCAGCGTGAGCTTGAGATCGCCAGAGCTCTGGCAAGCGACCCCAAGCTTCTTTTCCTTGACGAACCGGCTGCCGGAATGAATCCGCAGGAGACCGACCATCTGATGTCAGTGATCAGAAGAATCAGGGAGCTGGGTATAACTGTAGTTCTCATTGAGCATGACATGAAGCTTGTCATGAGCATATGTGATTCCATCACTGTTCTCTGCTATGGTGAGAAGATCGCCGAGGGCACTCCCTCAGAGATCAAGTCCGATCCTGTTGTGATCGAGGCTTACCTTGGCAAGGAGGAAGACAATGAGTAGCATGCTTGCGATAAATGACATTCATGTTTCATACGGTAACATCAAGGCTCTCAAAGGGGTTTCGATTGAAGCTCAACAAGGACAGATTGTATGTCTCATCGGAGCCAACGGAGCGGGAAAAAGCACTCTTCTCAGGGCAATTGTCGGCTTGGAGCCGCTTGTGATGGGAAGTATCGAATTCAATGGTGAGAAGATTGCCGAAGGCAGGACTGAGCATGGAAAGCCTCATGTGGTTTTGACTGAGCAGATCTGTGCACGAGGCATTTCACTTGTTCCTGAAGGCCGAAGGGTGTTTGCGGACATGACGGTTGAGGAAAATCTTGACATGGGGGCATTCCTTGTAAGGGACAAGGCTCTCATCATCAAGCGTAAGTCCGAGATGTATGATTTCTTTCCGATCCTTTGGCAGAGGAGAAAGCAGAAGACCAGATCGCTATCCGGCGGTGAGCAGCAGATGATGGCAATAGCCAGGGCATTGATGAGTGATCCAAGGCTTCTTCTGCTTGACGAGCCCGGACTTGGTCTTGCTCCACTGGTCGTGCAGGATATTTTCTCCAAGATTTCGATAATCAACAAGGAAAACAAGGTCACTGTGTTTCTGGTTGAACAGAATGCACGAATGGCACTCAAGGCTTCAGACAACGGATATGTCATGGAGAATGGATTGATTGTCCTCTCAGACCGTGCAGATGCCTTACTGGTGAATGAGCAGGTGAAATCTGCATATCTGGGACAGTGAAAAACATATGGAAATAAGAGCAAAATTGGTTTACAATGATTTTTGGAGGTTGACCATATGATTATTGAAAGCAGAATGACACGAAATCCGGTCACCGTGGCACCGGAAGTCACAGTAGAGGATGCTGCCAAGATCATGAAGCAGGAAAAGGTCCACAGACTTCCTGTTCTGGACAAGAACAAGAAACTTATCGGAGTGATATCGGAAAAAGATATACTGCGAGCTCTTCCTTCTCCTGTTTCTTCATTGAGCGCTTACGAAATGCCATATCTTCTCTCCAAGCTGACAGTGAAGAAGCTGATGACCAAGGATCCTGTGACCATTTCACCGAATACAATCGTTGAGGATGCAGCCAGATTGATGGTGGACCAGGATCTGTCCTGTCTTCCTGTCATGGATGGCGATCGGCTTGTAGGTATCGTATCCAAGAGCGATTTGTTCAAGATGATTCTCGAGATGTTTGGTGCCCGTCATTATGGGGTGCGGATCAGTTTCCTTGTCGATGACAAGCCAGGTACGATTGCCGCTATCTCCAGGGCTTTGAGCGAGCAGGGCATTGATATTATTTCGTTCGGAACTTTCATGGGTACCGATCCGACCAATGCTGAATGCACCATCAAGCTTCAGGGAGCTTCGATGTCAAAGGTGGTGGATATCGTCAAGCCACATGTCAGTAAGATCCTAGATGTCAGGGAAGTCTGATTTCGCTTCGATTCTCGCACAATGGGAGAGTCGGACTGAAGAAGATGATTCACATAGAATTCTCAGAGAGAAAGGCGACACGGATGACCTATTCGTGCCGCCTTCTATCAGTCAGCTGAGAAGCCTTGTGCCAAAGGCTCGGCTTGATCTTCATGGGCTTACAGGCGAGCAGGCGGTGGACAGAGTCTCATCCTTCATATTGAATGAGCGCAAGTGCAAAACTGCAAAAGTGTGCATAGTCACAGGAAAGGGTCTTCATTCAAAAGGAGACGCGGTGATAAGAGATCTGGTTCTGGCATATCTTCATGGCAGTCGTCATGTGAGGGAAATCCAGTCTGTTCCTGAAAGGTATGGTGGCAGCGGAGCTGTCTGGGTGATTCTCAAGCGATGAAGTCTGGTCTGTTTTCTTTTAGATTTCCAGAATATGCTACCTATTACGGAATGTTGCCATATGTGTTATTTGTAATGTCAATTTGTTTCCTTATGAATATGAGGATGATTGAAGTGATGCTTCATTTGTGAAATAATATCATTTGTGGATGATTTTTCAAGAAGTTATGAAAAAAGAGAAACGTGTGAAGGAAAAGATTAAGAAAACTGCAAAAGGAAAGAGAAATGAAGTCCTTCTGGATGATTCTTCTTCCAAGTTTTGTCTTTTTACCGATACTCTTGGAGAGGCACAGAAGCGGATGCTCAGTTCGTTTCTTGATGATGTGAACCGTCATCTGGCTCTTCCCAAGCATGATACTGGTCTGATGATCGGTGATTTTCGAAATGCCATCTGCTATCTGAGTTCACAGGGTGTTCCATTTGAGGATATCCTTACCCGGCTTTCTCCGGTCAACCTAGGTGGCTTCTATGCCAGACCTCCGGTGCTTTGGTTCTCTTTGGATGATGCTGCCAAGATTTATCCGCTTTCTATGAAGCAGGGACAAATGGCTGTGTTCAGACTCTCTGTGTATCTGGATGCTCTTGTGATGCCTGAGGTTTTGCAGCTGGCTTTGGATTTTACGATAAAGAGATTTCCAAGTTTTGCCACGACACTCAAGAAAGGGGTGTTCTGGCATTATCTGGATACTTCCAAACGGCGTTATCAGGTGGAGCAGGAGAGTTCCATTCCATGTCGGCCTCTTCCAGTGTATCGAAGCGGTTCCCAATCATTTAGGGTCATCTGTTATTTGAATAAGATAAGCGTCGAGTTTTTTCATGTGCTTACCGACGGAAATGGAGGCCTTGTCTTCATCAAGACTCTTGTTGGGGAATATCTTCGCATAATGGGTGAGAATTTCGCTTATGAAGATGGCGTTCTGGATGTGAACCAGACACCGGATTCAAAGGAACTGATGAATTGCTTCCATCGCACTGACGCAAAGGTCACTGAATCTTCATTCTTCGACCGAAGTGCTGTGCAGCTTTCCGGAAAGCTGTCCAAGTACCGACCTTACCGTGTTCTGCACATTATGATGAATGCCTCCGATCTGATGCAGAAGGCGACCTCGCTGAGCTGCACTGTCACTGCATATGTGCTTGCATTGATGTTTCTTGCCGGCAAGTATGCTACCGATGATATCGATGGGATTTCATGTATCCAGGTGCCTGTGAACATGCGTAAGTTCTATTCATCCGTGACTGTCCGAAATTTCGCAATGTACTGCGGTATCCGGATCAAATTGTCTGATATCACCGACCTGCCTTCCACTGTCAGTCTTGTTTCCCAGCAGCTGGAGAAACGAAGTTCAAGAAGCATGATGGATATGATGATGAATGAGACAGGACGTCTGGTGAATATGCTTCGCTTTGTCCCCTTGGCGATCAAGTCTCCAGTGGCAAAGGTTCTGTATGGATTTGCAGGGGACAGTGCGTTTTCAAATACATTGTCCAACCTTGGTGTTGTGCATTTGCCGCAAGAGCTTCAAAGACATGTGAAGAGCATGGATTTCGTTTTAGGAACGGCTTTGACAAACAGGGCATCCTGTGCTTTGGTCACCGTAGGGAATATTGCCACTCTTTCGATATCCAAAATGACAAGCGATCCTTCATTTGAGGAGAAGCTATGCGAAATGCTTCGAGAGCAGGGAATTGAAATCTCTGTTGAGGGGAGTTCAGAATCATGGAGATGAAGATTGTTTATCCGGACAAGGGAGAGCATCGCTACAGCAGAAAGGATGTGATCTTCGTAATGAAATGGCCCTTCATGGCGTTGGGGCTGGCAAGCGTCATTGTGAATATCTGCACAAAGGGAACAGCTTGGTCTGTGATTGCCGTATGGTCATTGTGGATGGCCTGGTCGTCGGTGTTCTCGACTTCGATGGTGGAATACAACAGAATAAGCCAGGCCATAAAGATCATCACCGATTCATGCATTCTTCTTGTGATGATAAATCTCGTATTTGGTCTTGATTGGATGGCATTTGTAGTGCCGATAGTGTGCTTTGGTGGGCTTATCGTGGCTGGAAGCCTGTTCTTCACTGACATCCAGCGGCAGAAGCAGAATGCAATGCCGTTTCTCGCTCTTCTTGTGGCCTGCCTGTTGATTTCCATCCTTGGTCTTAGCCTGAAGTCAAACTGGCCGTTCATCGTGTTATGCGCTGTATCTGCTTCTCTTCTCGTTTCCGTTGCAATAATAATGGGTCGGGAATTTCCAGTTGAGTTCAAGAGACGTTTCCATTCCAATTGACTTGCAACCATGCTGCTGTGACTATATCATGTTCTCATGAAGGTCCTACTTACTGGTTTTGAGCCGTTTGGCGGTGAATGCGTTAATCCTGCGCTGGAGATAGTGCACAGTTTCCCTGACATGTTTCATGGAGCCCGCATATTGAAGCTTGCTGTTCCTGTTGTATTTGGAAAAGCTTCCGATATGGTATGCAATGCCATGAAAAATGAGCGTCCCGATATAGTGATCTGTCTTGGGCAGGCTGGCGGAAGAAGCTGTGTCACTCCTGAGATGATAGCAGTGAATTTCATGAATGCAGAGATTCCTGACAACGAAGGCGGAAGACCCGCCTGTGAAAGAATCGTTGCCGATGGCCCGGATGGATTGTTCTCAAACCTGCCAGTGATGGATATTGCTGCCGCGATACGTGAAAGAGGATTGCCGTCCCAGGTCTCGTTCAGTGCTGGGACATACGTCTGCAACAGCCTCATGTATCGAGTGCTTTTTCAAATCAGGAATGAGTCTGGCTCAACTAAAGGTGGATTCATTCATGTGCCGTATCTTCCTTCTCAGGTGTCGCAGCGCAAAGGTGTTCCATCGATGTCATTTCAAGACATGTGCAAATCAGCTGAAATAGCTGTGGCAGTGGCTTTGGGCGTTAGTTCTCCTGCATAAGGAAGGTGAATTCTCTTAATGGTTCCATTTGATTCAGCGTCATGTTGAATACCCTCTGGATATGAAAAGACCCAATCCTAGATACTAGGACTGGGTCTACGAGAGAGACGGGACTCGAACCCGCGGTCTCCGGCGTGACAGGCCAGCGCGATAAACCAGCTTCGCTACTCCCTCATTGCATGGTGATATTATCATTTTTGTGATGGAATTGTCAACAGGAATAATGAAAATTATCTTTTGG
>JAAYFO010000072.1 GCA_012728215.1 Spirochaetales bacterium
CTCTGACTCGCTTGATCAGATCTTCAAGGGTCTCCACGTTGTTAACGATCTTTTCTTCGTTCATGACATTCTCCTAAATCCTTTTGGGACATTCATAATCTACCGACCATAGGAAAAAAAGTCTAATGCTATATTGGCATATCGATATGCTTTTATCGATATATGGATATATGTAGACCTTTCATTATACCCAAAGCATATCAGAGAATGACTTTAAGATTCTGCTTTACCTTCACCAGAGTATCCAGAAACAACTTGTCCAGCTCGCTGAAACGATATCCCTTCTTGAATATCAGAACGTCCTTGTAGATTTTGTCGTTGTCAGAAACCCATTTCTGGACCAGATCATAACGCTTGAGAAGAGCCTCTGGAATCGGCGATACCCACATGTAGCTGGTGTTCAGACCGCAAAGCAGGTCAAACTGGCTTCCTCGTTCAAACACGAATATTCGCTTCCGGACGCTTTCGTCAATTGCGACCTTCTTCATTTCCCGGCCAGGAAGCGAAGGAATATACGGATCACCATGGGCCACTTCCAGATAAGGCTCGAAATCCGCCATTGTCAGCTGAGGCCTGTTTGCCAGAGGATGCTCCTTGGACATGACTGCAAGGGGAGAATAATCGAGAAGATCCATGCTATTCAGACCTCGTTCTCTCAGACCTGCCTCGAAATAACTATCAAAATCCTTTCTGTAACGGATTATCCCCAGATTGTAATCAGCCTCAATGATATTACTCATCGCACGGAAACTGTTTGTCTCCTTGTAGTAGAGTTCAATCCTCTTGTCCTGATCCAGCATGGATGCGAATTGAACAAAAGCATGGCTTATATAGCTGACCCTAGGCACAGAAATCGAGAACGACTGCTTTTGGGATTCATCGTTTCTGTACAGAGACTCCACATGATCGACCTGTGTGAGAATATCCTTGGCATATTGAATGAACTCGTCACCACGATCGGTTATTTCGATGCCCTTGGAAGTACGGTTGAATATCGTGATCTTGAGAGAATCCTCAAGCTCCTTGATGCTTCGGCTTAGATTCGGCTGCCCCATGTTCAGACTTTCCGCAGCCTTGCTTATCGATTTGCATCTTGCTATCTCCACTACATACTTAAGATGAAGAAGATTCATTGCACATCCTCCTAGAGCAGCTCCTCCACCCCGATTAGAAATCCGGAATGGAAGAAGAAATGGTCAAGAGCATATTCAGCAGTGGCCATGATGTCAGCCTTGTCTCCAAGCCCAGACCTGGTGACCTCCGCCTCGGGGGAATACGGGTGCCGGTACTTTCTGAAATACCTGACAAGCTTCTCAAGCTGAACATCAGGAATAGTTCCACCCTGTCCTCCAATCACTACATTGCTGAAACCACAGACCTGACTGGCCAAGGCAAGAGCCGCTGCCATACCTTCCAAGGCAGGCTCCAAGTTTACCTTATCCCAGAGATCCTTAAGCGAAACATCCGCACTCTGTCCCAAAGCCCATGTCGAAGCCACTGATTCCAGACAGCCTATCTGACCACAGGTGCAAAGCCCTGTCCTTGATACCTTCAGATGTCCGAAAGCCTCGTTAAGGCTGAAAACCTTTCTGTCCTTAACCAATGCCCCATCAATTCTTTCACCCCAGTCAACGTAGAACACACAACCGCCTGAACTGCTTTCCATGTTCTCCGCCAGAACCAGAGCTTCCAGTGAATTCACAATCACGGCTTCGATTCCAAGAGCCTTTCTAATCACTTCAGCCAATGGAATATCCATCCAGGGAAGGAACGGGCATCTTTGTATGACCTGCCCATCATCAGAAACAGAACCAGATACGGAAACCGCCATGCCGATGACACAGCCCTCACGGACAAGTTTCATTGTCCTCATGCAGCTCTTTATCAAGCTCACACAGAAATCTTCCGCTGTTCTGCGGTTCTCAGTAGGTATCCTCTCGAACTTGACCACATTCAAAGCCAGGTCAATCAAGGAAACCACAGTGAATTTCGGACCGATGTCCACTGCAATGGCAAACCTTGAGTCGTTGACCAGTTCCAATGCCGTCGCTCTTCTTCCGTTGGAGGATTCAAGCTTTCCTGCTTCACGCAGGACTCCCTGACCGATGAGACCATCGACAATCTCTCCCGTGGACACCTTGTTCAGCTTCAGCATTCTGGATAATTCAGCCTTGGAAAGTCCCCTGCTGGTCCTTACCAGATTAAGCACTCTGTAATTATTGATCGATCTTGCTGATTGTGGCTGGCTGAGCTTCATGAATGCAGATTATCGCAAATATCAGTTTTTTCATAGTCCCGAATTCCAACGGAACAATAAAAACGAAACTGCGATCCAGATCTTCTCCCAAAGAAAGGTGTCTGACAGATAGGGTTTTGTGTGGGGAGAGACATCTGCCAGGCACCAATGTAAAACATTTTTAATCAAGCATCAGCTTGATCTGTCTTCTTCAATTATGCCACATCGCATGATCATTTTCAATTCCCGAAATCGCAGAGATTCCAGACACAGTTACTGTTCGCACTCTAGCCAGCAGTGTTCGAAATTCCAATCAGTTATTGATCAGTAGCAGAATTCCAGGTCGTTTTTAGGCCGTCTAGGTCGTTGATAAAAAACGCAGGGGTGTGAACAGCAACCAGACACAGGTTGACTTGCGATGAAAGTATGCGTATTTTTGGGATATGAAAGACAGCATCCTGAACAAACGATTCAAATATTCATACAAGAACGCCAGCCTGATTCTGGTTGGGATAAACGTCGTGGTATTCTTTCTCACCAGATATTTCACGATACGGATTGGAGGGACACCACTGTTCTACTGGCTGTCAATGGTGCCATCGCTCATTGAACATGGCTACGTATGGCAGCTTTTCACATACATGTTCGTCCACGCCAACCTGTCGCATCTATTCTTCAACATGCTTGCCCTGATCATGTTCGGAATGATGCTGGAACGGACCATAGGATCGAGGGAATTTGTCCTCTTCTATCTGGTTTCAGGCTTTCTAAGCGGTGTCATCAGTTTTCTGATCTACGAAATGGCAGGAACCAACGTCGTGATGATGGGAGCGTCAGGAGCCATCTACGCTCTGCTTCTGCTTTTCTCGGTTATCTTCCCGACTTCCAGAATACTTCTCTTCTACTTCATACCGGTACAGGCTCCTATTGCGGTTCTGATCTTCGCTGTGATCTGCGTAGCCAATGAGATGTTCACCGTCTCCAACACAGCCAATCTCACCCATCTGGCAGGATTCGCAGTGGCCTGGGTCTACTGCCTTGTCAGATTCAGAGTCAATCCGATTCAGGTCTGGAAGAGCTCGATCAGAAGATAACGTTTGCCAATCATCGCTTAACATAGTATTATTGGGACATGGTATCAAAAGAAATAATCAAGCTGGTTCCCAAGGTGGAACTTCATGACCACATGGACGGAAGCCTCCGCCCGCAGACGGTTCTGGACCTTGCTCA
>JAAYFO010000002.1 GCA_012728215.1 Spirochaetales bacterium
GACACCTGGTATACACTTTTTGTTCCATTCTCGACCACTCTACGCACTATGGAACTCTTGAATCCTTTCGAGTATCTCATCTAGTTTCGCTTTCCTCCTAACGAAAACTATTGTGACAGCTACTGAGTGACGACAAATGTTTCTGAGACTTTTTTTATCTGGCCGAAGCATCTGCCTTGAACAAGGATATCCTGAAGAATCTATAGCAGCATAGGATTATTCCTGCACCAGCTAATCCGAAGAAGCAGAAATAGAATAGAGCTTCGAGTTTTGAACCGGCTTTAAGATAGTCAGGTAAAACTTTTCTTGCCACAAAACAGAAAAAAGCCAGTGGAATACAGCTGACGATCACCTTAAGATCATGAATCAGAAAAGACTTGAAATCAAATCCAGAAACATCTTTTCTTATATTGAGGAAAAGAATCATTAACCCAACAGAATTTGATATCAGATTTGCAAATGCCAGACTCTGAACTCCCAAACCCATTCTTATGAGAATATAGGAAGACAGAATATCGACTGCACATACAAGAACACTGACTCGAAGAATCTTTCGTTGAAGTCCAAGGCAGTAACCTACTCTCTGAGAAAATGAATACCAAGCTACCAACAGCATGCCAATCAGAAACACACCCAGAACCTGAGCAGTGAGAGCGGTATCTGCTGAAGTGAAATTTCCAGTTTCAAGAATAATTGAAACAGCATCAGACCTGAAGAAGAAAAGGAAAACTGCCGAAGGTATCAGGAAGCTGGAGAGTTTCTGCAGCCCCATCCCATACAAAGAAGAGACCTTATCCTTTGCTGATTTTGAAATGAATGGAATCAAAACAGTGCTGACTGCAGTAAAGAAAATCCCATAAGGTGTCTGCCAGAAAACCAATGAATTGGAGAAAGCTGAAACTGCACCTGTCCCCAATCCTGAAGCAAAGAAGAAAGCGAACTGAGTTGAAACTATGGCGATAGCCGAAGAGACCATTGCTGGAATCCAATTCTTCAAGACTGCACGAAAATCCTCTGACGAGAAGTCGAAGCTGATTCTAAACTTGAGTCCCTTTTTCATCAGGTTCAGGCAAGTGCATGCCATTTGAAGCAGACCGCCTGATGCGACACCGAGTGCCATCGAATAAGCTCCCAGCGGTTTTGAGAAAACCAACAGCGAGACAATCACCGATATTGAGAACAATAAAGGGGCAACACTCTGTACAAGAAAGCAATTTTTGCTCTGAAGAACACTTGAGAAATATGATGAAAGAAGGATGAACACAAGAAAAAGCGAAAAATACGGAAGAAGTCCAATTGCGAGAAGATTCTGTTGTGGGTCAGAAAAATCGCTTAGAAAAAGAACTATGGGCTTTCTTAAGAGAACCGTAAGTATCATTAAAACGGCACTGATGATGACCTGGATTCCAAGAAAAGCTGAAAAAAGCTTCTGAAACCTGTCCTTCTCGTCTTCAATTTTTGAGAAGACAGGTACTATTGCTGAAGAAAGAGCACCTTCAGAAAAGAGTTTTCTGAAATTATTCGGTATGTTGAAAGAGAAGTTTATTGCATCAGCCGTTGCTCCAGCACCAAAAATGGAACCGAAAATACGAATCCTAAGAATTCCAAGGAGCCTTGACGCCAAAGTGAAGAACATCACGATGAAGGAATTTCTTCCCAGGCTCTTCTCTCCCGATTCATCCATCATTTGCAAACCTTGTAACGAAAGCTCATGTATCTTTCGAGGTATTCCTTCTTGAAGGACAAGAAACGATCTTCCTCAATCGCCTTTCGGGCCTTGATCATTAGATCATGTAGGTATTGCAGATTATGTTCGGTTGCAAGCATTCCGCCAAGCATTTCATTGCATTTGAACATATGCCTTAGGTATCCTCTGGAATACTTGGTACATGCAGTACAGCTGCAATCATCAGATATAGGGCCATGGTCAAATTCATTGAAGGAACGTTTGAGTACCAATGGACCATCATCGGTGAAAACCGTTCCATTCCTGGCCATGCGAGTTGCAAGGACGCAATCAAATATATCAATTCCATTCTCAATCGCTTCAAGAAGATAATCAGGAGAACCGATTCCCATCACATAACGTGGCTTTTCCTCTGACAGGAACTGCGATGTATAGGCAAGAAACTCGTTGAACACCTCTGGCTTCTCCCCTACTGAAAGACCTCCGATGGCAATCCCTGGAAAATCCATCCCACATATCGTCTCGGCGCTTTCTTTTCGAAGATCCTTGTAGAAATTCCCCTGGATTATTCCAAAGAGATTTCCCTTGAAACCATCACCAAGCAAATTGCGATGTGCAAGTGAACGCTGGGCCCAATCCAACGTCATCTTCCAGGCCTTGACAGCATCCTTATATTCAATCTGAGGAGCAGTGCACCAGTCCAGCACCATGGCGATGTCACTTCCAATGACTTTCTGTATATCCACGACTTTCTCTGGAGAGAAGAAATGGCGGGAACCGTCTATCGGACTCTGAAAAGCCGCACCTTCCTTGGTTATCTTCCGAAGACCCGGAAGAGAAAAGATCTGGAATCCGCCACTGTCTGTAAGAATGTTTCCATTCCAGTTGGAAAATTTATGAAGTCCCCCATATGATTCAAGAACTTCCAGACCAGGCCTGAGGTAAAGATGAAATGTATTTCCAAGAATGAGATTATAACCCATTTCGGCAACCTTATCATGGTAAATGCCTTTCACAGTCCCATTGGTTCCGACCGGCATGAATGCAGGAGTGACAACATCGCCATGTCCCAATGAAAGAACGCCGGTTCTGGCCTTGCAATGTGCTTCATTATGTGTATTTCTAAATATCGTTTTCATTTTCATTCCTTAAGTTCTGAAAGTTGATGTCAATCCTATTGATAATAGCAGAATCATACCAAGAGGAACAAGCATCCCGCTGGCAGGTGATATCATGCCTTGGTTTGCCATGATCAATGTAAGCATCTGGGTGACGTAATACAGGACACCAATGCAAAGACAGCTGATAATCGAGAACAGAAGAACATTCTTCTTGAATCTATAGTTAATCGAACAGGCGATGAGCATCAGTACGAATGGAGTGAAACATGAGAATAGCCTCTGATAGAATTCCGCTGCAATTTCCGTAAATTGAGCATGGTCATAATCTTCAATCTTTTTGAGATAACTGATGGCAAGCTCAAGCTCCATTGTCTTGATGTCAGTCTTGGTGTTTCTGAACAGCTCAACACTGATATCCAGATCGTCAATCATTGTTGATTGAGTCGTATATGAATTGACAGTATTGTCATCAATCACATATACCGAATTGTTGGAGAACAGCCAATTGTTCTTTTCCACATCCCAAACTGCCTGCTGACTATCCATCTTCCAGGCCAGCCTGCCCATTGAATCCTTTTTGATAAGCACCGTATGGCTTAATTCCTTGCTGTTATTGTAATACCGTCTTGCAAAAAGAAGATAGCCGTTTTTTCTGTCATTCAAGGTCACGTTCCTGTTATCATATGAAGAACTGCTGAGAAAAATCTTGTCATTAATCAGCTGCTTTGCCTTCATTGCTTCAATTCCGACAGTTTCATTGAAAAGGAAGAAGAATGCGCTTACAGCAAATGCAAGTAAAATAATCGGTCTGATGATTCTGTAATAAGCAACTCCCGAATTAAGAAGGCAGATCATTTCATTATTTGCCTGAAGCATGGATAGAAAATAAGTAATGGAAAAAAGAAATGCCGGACCTATTGAGAGCAGGATTGCTTCCGGAACATAATAAGAGGTTCTGAGGAGAATGGTAGCCAATGGAACAGCCAACTGAATGTAGTTCTCCAGATTCGAAATAAGATCAATGGAAGTAAGGATCAAAGTGCAAAGCAGCATTGCAGCAATGCCGACTTTGAGAATTGAAGACAATATGTAACGGTCAAGACGGATTTTCATTGCCTGCTCAACCTCCATACCAGCAAAAGCCCTATTGCGAAGAAAACCATATTGGGCATCCATATGAAAAACGCTGGATTGATTGCAGTCTCAACGGATTTAAGCTGCATGAAGAAAATGAAGAACCAATATGCGACTGCAGTGAATATGCTGATTGCAAAGCCGATCAACCTGCCGTAACGGACCTTGAAAAAAGAAATTGGAAAGGAAATGAAGACAAGAAACGTGCATGCGAGTGACAGGGCAACCTTCTTATGAAACTCACTTCTATAGTACTGCTGGTAAAAATTCACCTGTCTTCTTGATATAATATTCTCAGCATTGCCTTTCAACGATAAAAGCTTCTCCTCTGTCAGTTTAAAAGTATCATTTCCTGTCTGTATCGAATGAATCGATTCGGAATACTGTTTGAGAATGTCAAAATTAGATAAAGCTGATGATATCTGAGAATTCTTTCGCTCCTCTTCTTTTTCTGCTGCCTTGTCCACGAGTTGTGAAAGAGACATCTGTGATGGAGTGATTGATTGAACCGAAGGAATGAGGTTGGAAAAATTCAGGAACAGCTTCATTTCCTTAGCTGAGGCAACACCCCAGCTTTCAACATTCGAGTCATTGGTTGAAAGAAGTCTCGGGTTGTCCAAAGACAGTTCGTATGTATAGCTGTTGAGATCAAGAAGACGGATTCTTCCTGAATCTGAAGTAATGGCATTAGTATTATCATTGCTTCGGGTATCAAAGATAGTCAGGTCGGATATCAGCGATCCTTCAACATTTCCGTTGGAAATCACTAAATCGTTTATATTGTTTACTTTGTAGCTTTCAATTTCAATGGTAGGAAGATCCGCCAGAATCTTGGAATATTCTTCTTTATATTTTTCCGCTGTATAAGGAATCAGGTTATTGGAAATCAGAATCGCTGAAAAGCTGAATACCAACGAAAGCAAGACAATTGGAAGAAAGACATGCTTTATATGGATTCCTGAAAAGCGTATGGCAAGTATTTCATTCTTTGATGAAAGATCACCGATAGTCATGCTGGCAGCAGTAAGAGAACTGAAAGGGAATGTATAAAGAAGAAACTGAGGGATTGTAAGCACAACCAGATAAAGAACTGTCTTCAGACTTACGTTCTTCAAAATGATTTCTCTGGCGAGCACCAGAATCTGATTTACAAAGAAAATGAAGAAGAAAAAAAGAAAGCTGACAAGAAACGACATGAGGAATTCTCTTGCAATGAAATAATAAAGCAAGGAGAAAGAACCTCTTCTCTTTTTCATATTCTCATGCCCCATCAGTTCTTTATTCCCGTCGACCCGAAACCTTTATCACCTCTTTCTGTGTAATCAAGTGACGTAACCAATTCAAATTCACAGATTTCATGTCTGGCTATCACCATCTGAGCAATTCTATCACCATCGGAAATAGTGAAATCAACCTGCGATAAATTAATAAGAATGATTTTGACATCGCCACGATAATCGGAATCAATCGTTCCAGGAGAATTCAATACTGTAATTCCATGCTTGGCGGCTAGCCCGCTTCGAGGGCGGATCTGTGCTTCGAAGCCGATGGGAAGTGATATCTTCAGACCTGTTGGGACTACAGCCCATTTGCCTGAATTGATAGTCATACTCCCCTCAGGCAGATAGGCGCTGAGATCAGCGCCAGCTGCCTGAGAAGATGCAAAGCAAGGAACTCGAGCACCTTTGCTAGCTGTGATTCTGACTATCACTTTATCCATGAACTCTATCTGCTTTCCTTCTTGGGGTCGATAGCATCAATGTAAGAGAGATTAAGTCTTCCAGCTCTGTCAATCTCTGTCAGAACAACAGGAACGACCTGACCTACTGAGAGGACATCAGAAACATTGTTCACACGATTTCTGGCAAGCTTGGAAATATGGCAGAGTCCTTCCTTTCCAGGAAGAATCTCAACGAATGCACCAAAGTCCATTATGCGCTTTACGGTTCCTTGATAGATCTTTCCTACTTCAGGTTCCTCGACAATGGATTTGACCATTTCCAACGCCTGCTTGGCACTGGCATTGTTCTTTCCATAAATCGTCACAGTTCCATCTTCATCGATATTGACTTCTGCACCGGTAGTCTGAGCAATGGCCTTGATTGTCTTTCCACCTGTTCCAATGACTGCTCCGATCTTGTCAGAGGCAACTCTTGTAGTCAGAATCTTTGGAGCATATTCGCTGATTTCAGATTTTGGCTGGTTAATGCACTGTTTCATGATTCCAAGGATATGCAGTCTGCCCTGCTTTGCCTGGGCAAGAGCCTTAGTCATGATCTCAGGTGAAACACCGGCGATCTTGATATCCATCTGGAAAGCCGTGATACCTTCTTCAGTACCAGCTACCTTGAAGTCCATATCACCAAGGTGATCTTCCTCTCCGAGAATATCGGAAAGAATCACATACTTGGAATATGTGGAATCAGCTGTGATCAATCCCATTGCAACACCAGCAACCATCTTCTTGATAGGAACACCAGCGTCCATCAAGCTCAGACATCCACTGCAGACAGAAGCCTGGGAAGATGAGCCGTTGGATTCAAGGATTTCACTCACCACACGGATGGTGTACGGGAAGGATTCCTTTGAAGGAATCACATAGTCAAGAGCTCTCTGTGCCAGATGTCCATGACCGATTTCTCTTCTTCCAGTTGTAAGCCTTCCTGTTTCTCCGACTGAGAAAGGAGGGAAATTATAATGAAGCATGAATGAACTGGTTGATTTTTCACCGTCGATATTATCAGTCAGCTGTTCATCAGAAGCTGTTCCGAGAGTGGTGACTCCCAAGCTCTGAGTTTCACCACGGGTGAAAAGCGCACTTCCATGTGCTCTTGAAAGAACGCCTGTTTCACAGGTTATCGGACGAATCTGCTCCGGTGTTCTTCCGTCCACTCTGATTCCCTTTTCCAGAATTGAAGCTCTTAGGAGTTCATATTCCAAATCATCGAACATAGCGCTGAAAACTACGCCGGAAGAATCATGGGCTGACAGAACATCAGCGAACTTCTGCTTAACCTCGGCCTTGACCAGGGAAACAGCATTGTGTCTTGCAACCTTGCTTCCTGCAAAGAAAGCATTCTGTACAAGTGGTCTTGCATAATCACGGATAGGATCAATGAAGGAATAATCCTTGGTGTCTACGCAAACAGGAAGCTTTTCCTTTCCGCAGATCTTTTTGAGTTCAAGCTGAGCATCACAAATCTGAGTGATGACCGGCTGTGCATCTGCAATCGCTGAAAGCATGGCTTCCTCGGAAACTTCCTTTGCACCACCTTCGACCATTGTGATTCCATCTCTGGTTCCTGCAACGACTATATCAAGAGAAGACTGTTCCAACTGCTGGAAAGTCGGGTTAATCACATTCTTTCCGTCTACAAGAGCAACTCTCACTGCTGCGATAGGTCCGTTGAAAGGAATATCACTGATTGTGACTGCCGCACTGGAAGCGTTGATTGCGATGATATCAGGTGTGTTGATCTGGTCGCTGGAAACGACAGTTGGTACAACCTGGATTTCACGTCCGAAGGCCTTGTCAAAAAGCGGACGCATAGGCCTGTCTATAAGCCTTGAAACAAGAATTTCCTTGTCCTTCGGTCTGGATTCTCTCTTCAGGAAACCTCCAGGGATTTTTCCTGCAGCATAATACTTCTCATTGTATTCTACTGAAAGTGGAACATAATCCAGTGCCTCGCTTGGAGCATCGCCACAGCACACTGTTGCTATGACAGCACTTCCAGCATAATAGGCATAAATGGCACCATTAGCCTGTTTGCAAATTTTTCCTGTCTCGAATACGAGCTCATCATTGCCGATCTTGACTGAAATTCTTTTTGTTAAATCATTCATTTATATTTTCCTTATTCTTTCTTTTTACGTTCTTTCTTTTCTGGTGATTAGAAATGTAAAGCCTCAAGAACATTTCTTGAGGCTTCTGTAGTAATACTTTACTTTCTCAGGTTCAAATCAACCAGAAGCTGACGATATTTGTTAATATCACAGTTCTTTACGTAACGGAGAAGTCTTCTTCTCTGTCCAACCATCATAAGCAGTCCACGATTGCTTGCGTGATCTTTTGGATTGTTCTTGAAATGCGTCTGCAAATCATTGATTCTTGCGGTCAGAAGAGCGATCTGAACTTCGCTTGCTCCTGTGTTCTTCTCATCCTTGCCGAATTTCTTTACCAACTCGACCTTCTGTTCTTTTGTAACCATTGCGATTACTCCTTGAAAATGATCCTGTCTAATTTCACTGGCTCCGAAAGCTGAAAGGCTAGACAAGACCCAATGATGGACAGCTCAATCTCAAATGATCTGCCATCTTCAGCAATCGCGGTTGCTTTCCAGTTGCCATCCCTAGGGATTAGTTCCGAAAAAGAACCAGCATTCATAAGCACTTTCCCATCATCATGAATCATCGGAATATCCTTCATATCCAGACAATAAGGACGGCCCAGCAGCACTGCAGAACCTGCAATGTCGCCTTTTTGAAGCATTGAACGTATCAGCGAGCTGCTCACGACCCTACCCTGAATATCCAGAATCGGATCTACAAGAAACACCAATGCGTCAATTTTGTTATTCTGAAACGCTCTTCCTAGCTGCTTGGCACCTATGGATGACACAGGATTGCCACAACTAAAATCGCTTCCAACAAACATCGCCGTTACTCTGCAGAACCTGCAAAGCACAGCAACAAACTCCACTCCACTGAGTTTACTCATTTCTTCAGAAAAGTCAATTACGCAATGATAATCAATGCCGATATTTACCAACAATTCATCAGTAATCCTTGATGACGCAAGAGGTCTGATGAAAGGCATTACTCCTTTTGTCATCTTGGGATTTCTGCTGAATGAAATGGCAACGGACTTCAGTCCATTGTCGTTGGCATATTCAACAGTGCGTTCAAGGACTTTTCTATGGCCTAAGTGGACACCATCAAACACTCCAACGGTGACAGCACATCTCAAATCCTGCAATTTGGAGCTTTCGAATCCTAAAGTAGTCATTCTGTTTCAGCCTGGCAGATGAATCTGCCCTTTGCATCTGTTATTGAACAAAGCCTGCCTTCATGGCAGAAAAGAATCAATGAACTTTGATCATCAACTTCTTCCATGCTTGAACTGGGAATCACACCATGTGAAATCAATTCCTTTCCCTTATCAGTCAGTTCAATCCTCTGAACTCCAGAAAGCCTTGATAGGAATTCTATTGGATCAAACACTGAGGAACTGCGCTGGATTTCTTCAAGATCATCGCAAGATACAGCATCCTCCACTCTATATGGACCAATCTGTGTTCTTCTAAGTGATGAGACATAGGCACAGCTGCCAGCTCTCTTTGCAAGATCTCTTGCAAAGGAGCGGACATAAAAACCCTTGGAAACCTCCAGCTTGATTGATAGGAAAGGAGGATTCCAGTCTTTCACTTCAAATGATTCCAAGCGGACTTCCTTTGCGGCAATCGGGACTTCGTTTCCACTTCTTGCAAGCTTATATGCTCTTGTGCCATTAACATGAACAGCACTGAAAGCAGGGGGAGTCTGAGAGTAGTTCTTTCCAAAACTGTTCAAGGCTTTCATTATCGCTTCCAGACTGGGAAGTGGAGCCTTAAGGATAACCTCCCCTTCAGGATCCAAAGTATCAGTCTCTTTTCCAAATTCGAAGACTGCATCATAAACCTTTCCCAGACCCATGAAGACATCATTCAATCTTGTGAAGCGACCTGAAAATGCAATGAGAAGACCGCTGGCAAATTTATCCAAAGTGCCAGCATGCCCACATTTTCTACCAAGCGCCCTCTTGAGAACACCTAGTGAGGAAAAAGAAGTAAGTCCAGTTTTTTTGTCCAGCAGAACTACGGAGCTGCTCATCTTCATTCCTTGACAGAATTAAGCTTATCAATGAGTTCATTTAGTCTCTGACCTTCGGCAATCGATGGGTCAGGCTTGAAATTCAACCTTGGAGTATTGCGAGTCTTGAGGATCAGTGCAAGTCTTCCCTGAATGAAGCCTGCACTTCTCTCTAAAGCCTCTACATAGCGATCCAAATGGTCATTCGCCTGATCGAGGCTTGATACATACAAAGTCGCATAGGCATTGTCCTTTGACAAGGTCGCCCGAGTAATCGATACAAAAGATGAAAGCCTGGGATTCTTTATCTCACGCTGGACCAACATTGTATTGACTGCTTCTACAATCCGTGACTCAAGACGTTTCTGACTATGCTCGCTCATTTCTTTTTGCCCTCATTTGGCTTTTTTGATGAACCGGCTGTCATGGCATCAATATCAGGGTTGGCTCCTTTTGCGTCCTCAAGAGTACGCTTGGTTTCCTTGATTTCAACAAATTCAAGGGTATCGCCTTCCCTCAAATTATCAAATCCCTCAATTCCGATTCCACATTCGTAACCTGAGGCAACTTCTTTTGCATCATCCTTGAATCTCTTCAAAGAGGTAATCTTAACAAGATTCTTATTAAGCTGTATGCTGTCGCGAATCACTCTGCAGAAGCAGTTGCGCTTGACAACCCCGTCAGTGATCATCGCACCGGCAATCGTTCCAACCTTAGGAACAACAAATACCTGACGCACTTCACCGGCACCTACATCGACCTCAGTCTTCTCTGGTGCAAGGAGTCCTTCCATAGCGGCCTTGATATCATCAACAGCATCATAGATGACGTTGTATTTTCTAATGTCGATCTTCTCCTGCGCAGCAAGCTGCTGTGCCTTTGGAGTAGGACGAACGTTGAAGCCAATGACAATCGCATGATTCTCACTTGCGGAAGCCAAGGTGATATCATTCTCAATGATGGCACCTGCACTCGCACGGATGACTGACAGACGGATCTCGTCATTTGACAATTCCTCGAGAGCTTTCTGCAAGGCTTCAACAGAACCCTGTACATCACCCTTGATGATGACATTGAGTTCCTGCATCTCACCAAGCTTGATTTTATCGTAAAGGTTGTCAAGAGTGACCTTGCTGTACTTCTTCGCCTGACCCAGCCTTTCCAGTTCCTGTCTCTTGTTTCCGACAAGTCTTGCCTGTTTCTCATCCTCAGTCACCTGGAACGGATCACCGGCCATCGGCAGACCTGAAAGTCCGGATATCTCGACAGGTGTCGAAGGACCTGCTTCTTCAATTCGCTTCCCAAGATCATCAAACATCGCACGTACACGGCCAGGGTATACTCCAGCCACATAGTAATCACCCTCATGAAGAGTTCCCTTCTTCACAATGATTGTTGCGACACTTCCACGACCTGGGTCGATTCTTGATTCCAGGACCTTGGCTTCTGCTCTGCAGTTCCTCACTTCCTTGAGGTCGAGCATTTCCGCTTCAAGAAGAATTGTATCAAGCAGCTCATCAATTCCCTGTCTCTTGAGAGCCGAAATTCTGCAGAATAGAGTCTTTCCACCCCATTCCTCAGGAGTAAGGCCATGCGTTGCAAGCTGCTGCATGACTCTATCCGGATTTGCCTCTGGAAGATCACACTTGTTGATTGCAACAATGATTGGAACCTTTGCGGCCTTGGCATGGTCGATTGCTTCCAAAGTCTGTGGCATGACGCCATCATTTGCGGCAACTACAAGAACCACGATATCCGTTATCTGAGCTCCTCTGGCACGCATCATGGTAAAAGCGGCATGACCCGGAGTATCCAAAAATACTACATTTCCCTTGCCTGGGATGTTCACCTTGTAAGCACCGATATGCTGTGTGATTCCGCCGAACTCGCCTTCTGCGACATGAGTCTTTCGTATTGCATCTAGAAGCTTTGTCTTACCATGGTCAACGTGTCCCATTACGGTTACGATTGGTGCCCTTGGTTCAAGATCTTCTTCAGAAGTGACTTCTGATAGAATCACTGTTTCATCATAAAGGTTGACAATATGGACTTCACACTCATAGTCGGCAGCAATCAGCGCTGCAGTCTCAGAATCAATCTGCTGGTTGATTGTGAGCATCATTCCCTGCTTGAAGCATTTTGCAATGATCTCCGAAGCCTTGAGGTTCATCTTCTTGGCCAGGTCGTTTACAGTGATGTTTTCAAGAATATCAATTGACTTTGGAACAGAACTTACAGCAGAATGATTTTCCTTTCTGCGATACTGGAAGCCAGAAGTTTCTCGATCTTCCCTTCTATTGCTCCAGTTCTGTGAAACATTGCCCTTTTTCTTTGCAGAATAATCACGTTTTGTCTTTCCGATTGGAGTCTCTTCAGTCGGTGCAGGACGGCGGAATCCACCACCCATCCCAGTCCTTGGCTTGCCACCATTGAAACCACCCTGTCTGTTCGGCTGAAAACCTGGACGCTGCTGTCCATTGTATGGACGATAACCGTTTGGACGGTTACCACCCTGTGAATTAGGGCCACTTCCAAATGGAGGACGAGGTGAGAACCCACGCTGACCATACGGACGATTTCCGTTGTATCCACCAGCATTCTGACGATTGTAGCCACCGCCATCCTGACGGTTGTAGCCACCGCCATTCTGACGGTTGTAGCCACCGCCATTCTGACGATTGTAGCCACCACCATCATTTCTCTGATAACCGGAATTACGATATCCTTGTGAAGTCCTGCTGAAATCCCGGCCTCCGACAACACCCATCTGTCTTGGACCACCGGCGGATGGAACAGGAGTGGATCCAGTCTTATTGAAGTTTATGGGAGGAAGATTATTGTCACGTATGATTACGGGACCATTTCTCAATGGATCAGTGCTACCTAGGCTTCGAGTATTCTTCATGGAAACAGCAGTAGTTTTCTTTGTTTCTTCAGTAGTTGAAGCAACTGGGGCTGCCTTCTTTTCTGCAGCTGCCTTTACAGGAGGCTTATCCTCAGAATGATCAGAAACCTTGGACTCCACCGGCTTTACCGTAGTCACCGTCTCCTTGGCTGGCTTTACAAGCACTACTCTCTTTTTTATGAAGACTTTCTTTTTTTCCACCGGAGCGAAAGAAGCAGCTGAGCTGCTCTCCGCTTGAAGTGGTTTGGGTTGTTTGATTAATGTTACCTTCGGTGCATCTTCTTTCATATAAATAAATTCTTTCTCCTATTTCACTATAACCTGAATCTACTCGAAACTCAATCCTACATGGCAGTTCGGGCACTCAACCATGTCCTTTGTAATGTCTGCTCCGCAATTCGGACACTGATAATTTTCTTCTGAAGTTCCGGCTTCATCACTTTCTTCCACAAAATCAACGTTCTCGGAAATGATTTTGTTAATTGTCTGTACATCGTCCAATGAAAGCTTATCCATGTGAGCAAAATCTTCAGGTGTCAGCTCAATGAATTCCTCAACGGAATAAACATCATAGAAATTCAGTTTCTTAATGAGATCCGCATCAATAGGAAGCTCATCAAGCAGAAGCTCATTGTCTTCTTCGTTTTCTTCTTCGACCGGTGCAGCATCTTCGTTCATTGCAGGAACATTCTCCTCCGGCTGAGGAGCAAAATCTTCAGAATAATCATCAGGATTTTCGAAAAGCTGATCTGCGGCTTTCCTGACTTCCTTGGAAATATCCATTTCTGCAAACTGACTGTTTGTCTTAACCTCAACCATCCAGTCACAAAGCCTGTTGACGAGTCTCACATTCAAACCCATCTTTCCAATGGCAAGTGAAAGCTGATCGTCATCAACAATTGCAACTGCACTCTTTTTTCGCTCATCCACAATATAGACCTGGGAAACCTTTGCAGGTGACAGAGCATTTGCAATGTAGATCGAAGGATAGGGATCCCATCTCAGGACATCTATCAGTTCTCCATTGAGTTCAGTGATGATGTTTCTGATTCTCTGACCACCAAGGCCTACGCAAGTTCCAACAGCATCGACATCGCTACGCTTGGAATAGACGGCGACCTTTGAACGATAACCTGGTTCCCGGACAATCTTGGCAATGCCTATGGAAGGCTCAATACCCTGAAGTTCAGGAATATACTGTTCGAACAGTCTCTCAACAAACTTCTCGCTTGTACGAGAAAGCATGGTGCGGAGCATACGAGGGTTCTTTTCATCAGAAACGACACTCTCAAGAAGGCACTTCACCTTGTCACCCTTCTGGAACGAATCCCTGTGACTCTGGTTTCTTCTTGGAAGGAGCCCCTGAGTCTTTCCAAGATCAATGAAGAAATCTCCATCTCTTTCACTCTGAAGAGTTCCGATGATGATCTGTCCTTCCTTCTTCTTCAGCTCGGTGTAGATCTCATCTTTCTGGATGTCTCTAAGAGTCTGCTGAGCCTTCTGCTTGCCACTCTGCACGCTACCGCGGTCGAATTGCGCAAGATTAATGGGAATGAGCATCTCATCCTCATCTTCGGCATCGGGATTAAGTTCCTTTGCTCTTGCAAGAGAAATCTCATGAACAAGGTCAAGAGCATCCTCAGCTTCATCTACAACACGTTTTCTGGATAAAAGTGTGACATCTTCCAGATCATCTGAAAAAGTGACGAGTGCATTGTCATCCACACCAAATTTTTTCTTGTAAGCTGCAAGAAGAGACTCTTCGATTGTTTCCTTGACTTGTTCCAAAGTCATATTCTTCTCTTCTACAATATCATAAATTGCCTGACGCATTCCGGACATCACCTAACATCCTCCCATTTATAATCCAATTTTGCTTTATGAACATCAGCAAAGCTGATTTCCAGCCTCTCGCCGGACTCGCCTGTATCCTCGTTCTTCCAGTCTGACAAGACAACAATGTCATTGTCACTGGATTCTATGATTCCCGAAAAAGTTCCATTCCGACCATCATCATATATTCTACAGCGCTTCCCTACAAAAAGCTCAAATTCATAATAATCCTTGAAAACTCTCTGAATCCCAGGTGTCGAAACTTCCAGATTCAGATTCCTGCTCTCATATCTCACCGAAAGCCTCGGATAGACTATATTGTAAACTTCTGCACAGTCATTGACAGTCTCGGTTTCAGTCTTCTTCCTGATTATCAGCGAAACATTCACTGATCCGTGCAAATCGACAGAATTCACTGCTACAATATCAATTCCTATTGGTTCAAGCACAGAAATCAAGTCTTGAAATAGTTTATCCTTCCTAATCTCGTTTTTAAGCATTTTCTACAAAAAAGGGACCGATTTCTTCGATCCCTTATCCTTATATCAGTAAATCTGCTATAAATATACTTTTTTCAATAGTTGTTGTCAACAATCATCAATTCCATTGGGAGTAATTTCCCAGGAAAGCCATTCCCATGACGTTTTTTCCAGTATTTCTGAATAATTCCATTGCAGAAAAAAGAGTTGCGCCTGTAGTGCATATATCATCAATCACAATCAAATTCGAAATGCTTGCAGGGATGCTCTTTCTCTTGAGTTTGAATATGCTGCCCATCTTCTCAATTCGACCAGCACGGTCCAGTTGCTTCTGCTGAGAAGACTCACACATTTCAAGCAGATCGAGAACCTTGACATCTATTCCTTTTGAAACAAGCTTCATCTGATCAAAACCCCTCTTGCGGATACCATCACGACTCGCAGGAACTGGAATCACAGCTATCTCACCCAAAAGGCCGGCCTTTCCAATGGTCTTGTTGAAAATATCGGACAGGACCGAGGCAATTCCACGGTTGCCATTGAACTTAAGATCTTCCACCATCTTACGAGCGAAACCCTCATATGGGCAGATGATATAAAGTCTGAAGCCAGGCCTTTCTTCACAGAACCTGCATTCATAACCTGGAAACGGAACAATGCTGCAGCAGCTATCACATCTTTCGAAGCTGAAGTCGTAGCTTTCCTTTTCGAGCTTCTGCCAGCAGGCTTCACAAAGAAAGCCTCTCTGTACAGGAGCACCACAGACCTCGCACCGCTTCAATAACACTTAGCTTTTTCCTTGATCTTCTGAAGTTCAATCAAAGCCTGGAATGGAGTCGAATTGTCAATATCGAAATCATTGATCTCATCGACAATCTCCTTTGCCTTTATCGCCTTCAGGCGTGTCTCTTCCTTTTCCTCAATCTGATCCAATGGCGTATTGTCTGTAAACAGGTTTGGTTCATCAATACCATAATCCTCGAAATGCTTTTGCTGGAATGAAGCGGCATTGCGAACCACTTCGGTAGGAATGCCGGCCATTCTGGCAACATGGAGAGCATACGAGGAACTCGCTACGCCTGGAATCAGCTTTCTCAGAAACTTTATTGAAGAAGGACTTTCCTTGACAGCTAATGTGAACAAAGCCATTCCAAAGGTGTCCATCATTCCAAGCTCATGAAAATGAGTCGCAAAAAGCGTCTTGCAGTCAATCTTGAGAAGATATCTGATGATTGCATAAGCAATCGACATTCCTTCCTGAGTGCTTGTTCCCCTTCCGATTTCATCCATGATCACCAAGGACCGTCTTGTGCATGTTTGAAGAATGAAAGCTGCTTCCTGCATTTCCACAAGAAAAGTCGATTCACCTCTGGCCAGATTATCCGAAGCTCCGACTCTGCAGAAAATCTTGTCAGTGATTCCAATCACTGCACTTGAAGCCGGCACGAAGCTGCCGATATGTGCAAGGAGGACAATCAATGCCGTCTGCCTCAGATAGGTGGACTTTCCTGCCATGTTTGGACCTGTGATCAGAAAGAAACGCTTCTCCATGATAGTGTCATTTGGTACAAAGCTCTCAGGGGGTATGTATTTTTCCACGACAGGATGCCTTCCCTCCACTATGTTCAAGACATCATCCTCAACAAGTGACGGACAGCAGTAAGAACTGCTGAGGGCCTTTGATGCAAGACTTTGGAAGCAATCAACCGTGCTCAGAAAACGACCTATTTGATTGAGAACGTCATTATGCAAAGCACATTGCTCAAGAAGAGCTTCATAGATTTCCCTTTCCCTGGCTTCGGCGCATTGCTCGGCCTGGACATTCTTGATTTCAAGTTCAGAAAGCCTGTCAGTCGTATATCGTTCTGAGTTGACCAGAGTCTGACGTCTGAAGAAAGTTGAAGGAACCTTGGGGATCTGTGATTTTGATACTTCGATCACATAACCGGTGACTCTCGAATTGACAATCTTCATCGTCGTGATTCCAGTTTCATCCTTGAGTGACTGAAGATATTGCTGGAACATCTGGTCACTGTGTGCAACAAGTGACCGGTTGGTATCAAGTTCCTCATCAAAACCGTCTTTTATCACAGAGCCAGATACAAATGGTCCAGTGCAATCCTCATTGACAGCTTCATCGATTCTGAGCATAAGGTCATTGAGACTGGCAAGTTCATTTGGAGTGACCGAATCAGGAAGAAGAGAGACATACCTGTCTGTAAAACTGGATATCAATCTGAAAAAGCAGCCAAGAGTCTGCTTTAATCCAAGAATATCCCGCGGGATGGCACGATGAAGCGCTATGCGGTTGGCAAGCCTTTGAACATCAAGCGAAGAATCCAGCTCCTTGCGCATGCGTTCAAGCTCATTCTTGTCACTGCACAGCCATCTTATCCAATCCTGACGGAATACAATGTCCTCAACCCTGTTCAAAGGAAAGCTCAGCCAGGATTCCAGCTGTCTTTTGCCAGCTGAAGTCCGAGTCATGTCAATAGATTCAAACAGAGAAAAACGCCGGCTTCGATCCTGATTGTTTTCAAACAGCTCAAGATTTCTTCGAGTTGATTCATCAATCTGAAGAAATTCATTATTGCTTACAATGGAGAAATCAAAGTATTTGGTCGATGAAGGTTTTGCAGTTTCCTGGATATAGCGCATCAGTGCGCCCGCAGGACCGAGAAGTTTCTCCTTTCGGGAGATTCCAAAGCCTTCAAGATTGAGTGTGTCGGCAATCTGACAGAGGAGCTTCCATCCACCTTCCACTGAAAAGTATGAAGCTGGAAGCTTGTCAGTAAGGAAGTTCTGAGCATCAAGAGCCTGACGGAAATCCGGCTTTAGAAAGTACTCATCATCACATACCAGAACTTCCTTCGGCCTTATCTGCTCGAATATCATCAGCAAGGAAGCAATAATGTCATCCTTGTCCAGATGGCACATCCTTAAATCACCAGTGGAGATATCACAATAGGCACAGCTGTCATTGAATACAGCAAGAAGGTAATTATAGGAACTGGATTCGAGAAACTCCTGTTCCACCACAGTAGCAGGAGTGATTACCTGAATGACTTCCCTACGGGCAATCTGATTAGGTTTGTCCGACAGTTCCATCTGCTCGCATATGGCGATTTTCTTTCCAAACGCAAGAAGACGCTTTATATAATTCCGTGCTGCATGAAAAGGAATGCCACACATTGGGGAAGAACCACGATGTGTGAGCGTAAGATTCAGCAGCCTTGATATTTCCTGAGCATCAGTATCGAACATCTCATAGAAATCACCAAGGCGGAAGAAAAGAACTTCATCCTTGTACTTCTCCTTTATAAAAAAGTACTGTTTCATCAACGGAGTAGTATCAATTGCCACGTCTTCCTCTATATCAGGCTTGTGGAAATGGCAAGTACCAGTTTCATTCCAAGCTTTCCAAACAGAGTGCCTTCATCATCCCAGGCAAAAGCAGATGGAGTGGCAACATTGAATGTCGCATTCTTCACCAGATACAGCCCCAATGGGAATCCTGGAATCTTGAGCTTGACACCAGCTCCCCCAGCAAACCACCAACCAAGGTTGTTCCAGCTTGTACCCTCAAGAGTCTTGTGACCTGCAGTGGCTGTAGTGAACAATTCTAAGTTGAGGACATCCTTGACAACTGGATAGGACACTTCCAGAGCATTGTCCCAGAGGAATGAAAGACCATATACAAGGTTGAAGCCACGTCCGACAGTCATCCCATCGATATAAAGCATTTCATACCTTGTCGAGCCTTCTGAAGCAGGATGCCAATTCCAGGACGTTTCATTCTGCTTCTTGTAGAACTGAGGAAGCATCATCGAAAGATTCGAAGACAGGCTCATCACGCAATTTGAGGACACACCCTCATCATTGGTGAAGCCGAACAGCTTCAGATAACCCGAGACGGATGTCACGGACTTGATATAGTTGGAAAGACCACGAAGCACACCACCCGAATAAGTGAATGTCTGATTGATCACATAGCCCTTTGTAGTATAGTAAATCAAGTCACGTCCATCCCACTGAAGACCCAATGAGAGCTTGTTGGAGAACTTCCATCCTTGCCCATACTGATAGATCAGCTCTTCGAATGGGTTGTACTTTGTATGATCGTAATAAGCCCTGTTGAGACCAAATGAAGTCCCTGCAGAAACTGCAAGACGGCCTGGCTTTAACACGAAAGTATAGCCCGTCGTATAACCCAGGTTGAACGACAGAAGATTGTAGTTCATCAGGTATTGGGATTCAGGAGATGCAAATGAGGCATTCTTGTAGGCAAGATAACTCTGGTATCCTAGTGGATATGCATATGTATCAGCCTTTCCGTCATCACGAACTGATCCATTTCCAACCTGAAGAACTCCAGTAAGCACTGATCTGGAGAATGAAAGAGACAGCTTGTTGGACCATCTGACGTTTTTGAACCAGTCATCACCAAGCGAAAGCTCGATGCTCTGAGTATCAGGAGACAACGTGGTGCTGATAGAGAAGTCACGCCCTGTTCCAAACATGTTTCCATCATTCCACTTCAGGAATCCGGAAACAGGGAACCCTGTTACATTTCCACCGAAGGTAGCACCAAACTGGATGTCCATCTGGTTTCCTTCCTCGAGTTTGAATTCAATGGCTACACCCTTTCCTTCGGAATCCGGAATCATGTTGTACGAAAGGTTGCTCAGCAGACCAGTGTTGTAAAGGTTCTGATAACTGCTCACCAGATCGGACTTTGAGAAAACCGCACCTTCCTTCAGAAGAAGCTCTCTTCTAAATACGTATTCCTTGGTCTTTTCCAAACCAGTGAAACGTATTTCGGATACGATAGCCTGCTGGTTCTCGACCAAGCCGAGATTGTAATGAATCTTCAGATTGATGTCGTCTCTTTCTTCAGTGAGACTTGGAGACATGAATATATAGCCATTGTTGTAGTAGAGGTCAGTTATTTCAGTCAGAATCGATGAAAGTTTTTCCAGGTCATCGATTTCCCCGTCATTCATTGTGACGTGCGAAAGAATCTCCTCTTCACTGTAAACAGTATTCCCGGTCACTGACAATCCGCCGTATTTCCACTGAAGTCCTTCAGAAATCACGAAGGTACCACGGATTTCCTGATAATCCTTGGCCTTCTTGCCTTCTTCTGGCTCTATGACATCATATCTTATGTCAGTAACAAGGGCATCCACATAGCCGTTCTTCTGATAATAGGACAGAATTGCATTCCCATCGTTGGTCATCGTGGACTTGTCGAGATATCCAGAATTGAAAAGCGATTTGACCTTTGATGTTATCTTTGACTTCAATTCGGAATCCTTGATGTTTTCGTTACCTTCAAATGCGATTTCCACAAGTCTCTGCTGTACACCTTCAGTAATGGAGAACTTGATGGCAACTGTATTGTTTTCGGTGTTTTCCTCAAATGAAGGAACTACATTGACATCTACGAAGCCTTTCTTTCGATAAACTGAAATGATTTCATTGACAGGAAGCTGAAGCTTTGAAGAAATCGCAGGATCGAAGAAATCCCCTACTTTGACAGTTTTCAATTCTTCCGTCAGCGTGGTGGACTTTATTTTTGAATTGCCCTCAAATGATACTGAATCGACAGATGGAATTTCGTGGAATGTGAATTTGACCTTGATGTTTCCGGACTCAGCAATCAGATTTGAATCGATGTCCAGATAAAGCACTCCATTGACATCATAGAGCTTTCCGACTAGCTCCAGAAACAGATCATCGTTATATTGCTTTCCAATATACGGATGTATGATCTCATCAACCGTACTGGAAGCAATATGCTGAAGTCCGTCAAATTCGATGCTCTGAAGGATCTTGCCTGTGAGATCCTCTTCAGCAGCAAATACCGAAGTCAAGGCAACCAACATGATCACCAATAACGTCATTATCTTATTCAAGCTTCTATTCATCTGAACTCCTATAAAATACCTAAGTACTGAATTATAATCAAAACTGAATACTCTTCGTTACACTGAATCCCATAGTATCGAAAAGATTGAAAACCGACAACTCTTCAGGTTGTGCAAAAAAACTGAAAACAGCCAGTGGATTGTCCCAATCCAAGCTTATTTCAAAATCAACTTTGAGATCCTCGCTTAGAAAACCACCCTTTGCCGAACCCGAAGATGAGTTATTGGCCTTGAGACTTATAGCTGTCTGAAGGAAGAGATTTTCGGAAAGGTTCTTTCCAACATAGATGCTGGTTCCATCAAGATACCTGGAAAGTGGCGAAAGATCGGAATTGAAGGTGCTTCCAGGCAATGCATCAATAACAATGTTCTGAAGCAATCCTGTACGTACAGAGAAGATATCAAGGTTCAATGAGTCCCGAATCACGTTGGTCAATCCAAGGTTCTCGGCTCCTGTCTGGATAATTCCCAACTTTCCGACTGCCTGGGCAGCAGCGACTGTGACCGATGCAAGTGAAGAAAGACTCATTGAACTGAAGACGGACTGAGGAAGAATGCTCTCACCCAGAAGCTCAAGTATTTCATTCTCCGAAAGAGACGGAACACTGGTGAAATGGGGATTCAGATTGGTGAGTGAAGAATTCTGTAGATTCAAATAGATGTCCACTTTGTTGCCGTTGCTGTCGTAATCCCGCATCTTGGCCTGAAGGTCAAGAGAGACATCAAGACCGTCAACCTGTGAAAGGTTGCTTTCACCCAGAATGATCTTACCTTTGGTCACAAGGAAATCCTTGGAAAAATAGTATATCTGACCACCACGAAGAAGAATCGCTCCGGTCACATCAAGAGTCTCCTTCCTGGAATTGTAGTTCACACCTATCCTGTCGTTGTCAGATATCTTGAGGCTGAGAATTGGATTTGTAGAGTTTGGATAGAAAACCTGGTTGTTTTCTGCAAGGACAACATCAAATATGAAGTCCGAGGAACCTGTGCTCTCAAGGTACCATTGTGGAACAACCTTGTCACTAAGATCAAAATCAACAAGCATGTTGGAGACTGCTATTGGTCCCTTCAGATAAGTGACACCATCATCTCCGATGTGGACACGCCCATAGACATCTGCCGTCACGTCCAGATTTATATCACTCATTGGAATCCACAATCCTATGGTTGCAGAATCATCCAAATTGACATCAAGGTCGAATTCCAGGGTAGGAATGTTCAACCAGGCGGAGAATTTGCCATATGAACGTTGTCCTGTATCTGTTCTGAAAACCTCCAGCCGCTGAGTAGGACTGTAGGCTTCTGTCCCAGAGACACTAACCACTGCGTTGCTGACTGCGAATTCAGTGTTTGGAACCCAGAAAACCGAGACACGCACTTCATCGCAGTATAGCATTCCATGAAAATTCAAATCATCCCAAGGTCCGAAGATCTCTACCTGACCGGTTGCAATGCCGCCAATCACTGGTACCGATGAGGTATCGATAAGTTCATTGAGAAGAACAAGTGGGAAATGCAATTCATCGACACTTACATGAATTTTGTCATTGGCAATATTGCCCTTGGCATCAATTCCGATTCCCCAGTCCTTTTTTATTTTCAAACTGAAATCACCAGAGCCATTGATGTAATTGAAGCTTATGAGCTTTCCGTTTCCAATCAGCTGCTTGGGAGAAAGTCTCAGCTTCAGGCTGTCAGAGCCAAGTGAAAGATCTCCGATCCGCATTTCATTGATATCCAGAACTGCTGACAAATCGTAGAGAAGCTTCTCCATATCCAGATTGATGTTCAGAGCTGAAACCGGGGATTTGACAATCTGTGAAACAACCGATGACAACTCCTGTTTCAAGCTGTATATATCCGAATTCAATTCACCATTGAAGAGGTATTTCTTGTTTCCCTGTGGTAAATCAACATCCATTGAAAGGTTCATCATCATGTTGAGCATTCCAGTAGCTCTGTCGAAGGATACCCGGCTTTCTCCGAGATTTACTTCACCAAAGGTTGAGAAAAGATCTGTGATGGAGATACTTCTGTCATCCATTCGGAGATTGCATCTGAATTCTCCATCCCTATTAATGTAGGTGAAGTTGCCGTAGCTTTCATCACCGGCTCTTCCAAGAACCCTCAAATTCAGCTGACCATCTGCGCCAACTCTTTCCAGATTGAATTTCTGTGCATCTATGAGAAATCTTGAATCGATCACAGAAGCATCAAACGATTCTCCACCTTCACTTCCAAGGCTTACAACCAATGATGAAGTCTTGCTTATAATCTGCTTGGGATCATCGTACTGCAGAATGGCATTCCCAAGGAACAGATCATCGAGGTTGTTTCCAAATCTGATGTCATCAATCCTGATCTGTCTGGTATCGGCATGGAGATTGAATCCAAGCATCTTGAGTTCGTTGCCGGAAAGAGTGAAGTTGTTCAAATCAAAGTTGAATATTTCACTGTCAGTCCGATATATCCCATTGAGGTTGAATCCAATGATCCAGCTGCTTCCATTTGGAACCTTGAGCTCGAAAGACTCGGCAATGCCATCAATGCTCAGCCTTTCATCCTTGTACTGCACATCCAGATTGAGCCCATTGGAATCAACAGCGAGTATCATTTCCTTCAGATCAATCATTATGTCCAAAGGATAGCTGGCATTCCAATATGACAAATCTGACTTGATCTTCAGAATCCCGGCTTCCTTGGCATTGACCTTTCCCTGATATGAAAAATCAGGGCTGTCTGCAAGCTTGAGATCAAGGTCAAACAGTCCATCATCGGCATTAGCGATTTCCAGAGAAGCAATCTCCCTGGCATCTGAAGACTTCTTGAGTGATATCACGCCGACAGGCAGGCCAACCTCAAGAATCGGCTTGGAGAAGTCCAGAACACTGCTTCCAATCTTTCCTGAGTAATCAATTCTGTATTCGTCTGAGGAAACGACAAGCTGTCTGACTTCCAGAAGACTGTCAAGATAAGAACCATAGAATGATAAAGCGAAGTTGAAAGGATTTTGTCCCAATTGCACATTTCGCACAGCAAGATCAAAATTCGAGGAGATTGCCAGAGGCTTCATCTTTGCGATATCCAAGGAAAAATACAGATCCAGACTGGTATCATCTCGAATGAATGTCGCTATGCCTTCACTAAGAAGACTAAGATGAGATTCGTACCTTGACGGTTTGAAATCCTCCATACGCAGATAGGCATTTCCAGACGAATCATCAAGATTGTATGTCGCATTTACTCTTACAGACTCCCCTATAGTTCCTGAGAGAGTTAGCTGAGTGCTGGAACCTGGCTTTCGGACTAGCTCTCCAGTCAGGCCAAGCTTGTCTGGCAAGGTCGACAAAGACAAATCATCGACCTGAAGGTTTACAGAGAAGTTATCAGAAGAAAGAAATTCAAAGTCGGCAAGAATTTCACCCTGTACATTGCCCAAAAACAGATCATCCAACACAGCATCGGCAACTGCAAGGCATTCGCCTCTGAGCACATTGCTACTCATTAGAAAATTGAATGACAACTCATCGATATTTGGTTTCTTGATTCCAAATTCTTCAAAGCCTTCAAATTGTATGCCGGTTGCCTCAACTGAACTTGAGAGTCTTCTGTCTGCAAGATCGACTTCGCCTTTTGCATGCAATTGGCTCAGCAAGGCTTTCTGCCTTTCTTTTCCAATCAGAGAAGACTCGGCAGAAGACTTGCCTATATTGATGATGTAATTCAACTGATCATCAATATTTCCATTGGAAGACAAAGCCAGTTCACTGCCTTGGAAGCTCCAGTCGATGGATTGTGCCTGTATTGAACCAAATGACAATGACAATGAAGCATCATTAGTATTGAGATCAAACGATCCAATGGCACTCAGTTTTGAGGCATTTGAATCGATATCCAGGTATGAAACTGAAACAGTATCTGCAAAAAGCTTTGCTATTAATGGATCTGAAGCTTCCTTCTGTCTCATATACTTATCAAACAGACCGGAAGCCTCAAGACTTATATATGCATTTGTCATTACGCCAAATCCAGCATCCGCTTCCTTCATGGAAAGCGAAAGATTCAGACCTTCATCGACTGCCACTCGGATATCGGCGAATGAAAAGTCCTGTCCCATCATTTTCAAGGACGCAAGATTAGAATTCAGGTTTGCAGAAATGAAGGACAAGCCCGGCTTTGTGGAAAACGCAAAGTCAAGCCCGTCAGCAATAAAGGAAAAATCATCCATTCTGATTTCCGCTTTTCCATTCACAAGCCAAAGCCTCATGCCAGTTCTATTGATCAATGAAGAAAGAAGAGCCTGGTTGTCTGAGTTTTTCTTCTCCAGACGGCTCTCAATAGCCCGTTCCTTCATTGCCTGGCGATAACTGGCTGCGGGATCACTTCCATATTTATCAAGATTTATAACATCAGATGTCTTTTTCGTCTCTTCGTCTGGAGTACTGAAAAAGAGAGATGAAAGTTTATCATACTGCTTCTGATTGAGACTGATGATTGGATTCTCAAGCTTAAGGTCATAGACGTCCTCGCCTTTGAATAAATGCAGGATGAGATTCTGCAGTGATACGGACATCTCCATTTTTTCAGTGCTTAATATAGGAATTCCATCGAGATATAATGCAATGTCATTGAAGACCAGCTTTCGAAAAAACGACCTGTCAACTGAACCGACTTTGACAGACAGTGGTTGCGGAAGATCTATGCCTGAGATGATTCTGTCCGCCAATCCAGACCCAAAATCTGGAAGAACGGTCAGAACGACGAAGGCAGCGACCAGCAACACAATTAGCAAAGAGGAAAAAATTGCTGCAGGCGTAATTCGGAATTTCATCTTCTGCATTATAATCATAGGATTTTGTCTTGTCTATTTAATTGGAGAAAAAGGAACTTCTTTATTACAGAGAAACAAGGTCTTAACATGAAAAAACAGATTCTCTACAATACAGAGCTCTATTATGACAAAAACAACAATTCCAGTTACAAAAAACACCTGCATTGACGATAAGTTACATGAGGCTCTCATTACTTGCTTTTTGTTTATAATACCATATACTATTGAGAACAAAGGAGAACGGTAGATGGTTTTTTTAGATTTGATTCTAAAGAATTATGTTACAATTTCACTTATTGCCGGTCTTTTTCTAAGCTTGGGAATTCAAAAGATGGATCGGTTCAATACGAAGTTCTTTCTTTTAGCCTTGATCTGTCTTTCTTTACTGATTGTTTCCGATGTCGTGGATACTTATTGCAATAGCAGAAAAGAATTGAATATTATCAGAACCAATGCCGCTTCACTGGGCTACGTTCTGCGTCCAACTGTGATTTTGCTTATTACAAAGATATTTCTAAGAGATCGCCGTTCATCAAATTATCTCTATATTCCATTGGTTATATCCGCAGTACTGATCTTTACAAGCAATTTTACTCATCTGGTGTTCTGGTTTTCTGACAATGGATCGTTTAACAGAGGTCCGTTAGGTTTCCTAGCTCATTTTTTGAGTGGATTCTACGCATTGATTCTGATATTCCATACAATCAAGAGTTCTTCATTCATATCCAGAACTGAAATATGGGTCATTTCCTTCATCGTGATCATCTGCACAGTAGCCACTGCAATCGAGACCTTGAAGGGCAATAAGTTTCTTCTTTCCGGTGCTCTTGCAGTCTTTGTTGCAATCTATTTCGTATATTTCAATGTTCAGTCTTTCCGTTATGACATTGCCACGGAGGTATTCAACCGAAAAAGCTTCTTTGAGGATTCTTCAAAGCTTCTGAATCAGACATTCACCATCATCTCGATTGATCTTGATGGACTCAAGTATATTAACGACAA
>JAAYFO010000073.1 GCA_012728215.1 Spirochaetales bacterium
ACAGTGTCAGTTAAATCGGATCCAGAACGACAAATCAACGGTCGTAGGATGAATCAATATTCAGCTCAGAGCGATACTTTGCCACTGTGCGCCTTGCAATCTGGATTCCTTCAGCTGTGAGAATGTCTGCTATCTTCTGGTCTGAAAGGCGCTTGCCGGTATTGTTGCTCTGTATGATCGAATCGATTCTCTGCTTCACCACGGTGCGGGAAACATCCTCGCTCTCGTTGTCGGTTTTCTTCAGCCCCTGAGAGAAAAGCTGCTTAATCTGAAACAGTCCCCAATCTGTCTCAATCCACTTGGACTGAGAAATACGGGATATGGTCGTCTCATGAACATCCACTTTTTCGGCGACTTCCTTCAATGTCAGTGGCTTGAGATGGGATATGCCTTCAAGAAAGAAATCTCTTTGCAGTTCCATGAGAGCCAGAGCTGTCTTGTACAGGGTGCTGTATCGAAGTTCAATCTGGCTGATCAGAAGCTTTGCACGATTGACTGATTCAGTAATGTATCTGGAGGTTTCCTTAGCAGTGGGACCTTTCAAGCCATCGGCGAGTGCTTCGAATTCGGAAGAGATCGTAATGTTAGGGAGATTCGCCTTGCTCATGGCCAGAACCAGGTTGCCACCATCGTTGTGAATGGAAAGTTCAGGCACTGCATATGAATTGTCACCACTTGCAAATTCCGAGCCGGGGAATGGCGAAAGAGTGCGAAGAAAGTCATAGTATTCCTGAACGTCTTCCTCGCTTATTCCCATGGCCTTTGCCACCATCGGAAAACGCCCTGGCCGAAGATCCATGAAATAGTCTCGGACTAGAGTTGTGAAATTGGTCATGTCGGTTCCATGAACACCTTCCCGCCTGGCTTGGAGAATCAATGATTCCTTGAAGTCAGGAACACATATTCCGGGAGGATCAAAGCTCTGAATCAGGTCAATTGCCACAGGAATCAAAGGTGCAAGCGAAGAATCCTCGACAAGTTCCACAGGTGGCTTGGTGAAGAATCCGTTGGAATCAAGACTGGTTATTATGATTGAAGCTGTTTCGAAAAGCTCAGGCGAGACATCCGATGTGCCAAGCTGATCAAGCAGATAAGTCTGAAGCGTGACTTCATCAGCACTGCTGTTCTCCAAAAAAGCACTCTTGCGATCGCTTGCGTCACTGTCAATATCTCCTAAGGTGCGGTTTGCTCCTTCGTAAATGCTGTCGCTGTAGTTCTCATAATCATCAGAATCGAAGTCATCGGTATTTGCCGATTCAGGATCCTTGGTGGATGAACTGGAAGCAGGCACCTCACCTGTCGTTCTTAGGTCGCCGAAATCTTCCTCTGGAATCTCGATTGCCGGGTTCTCCTCGACTTCCTTTTGAATGGTCTGCTGAAGCTCAGTGATCGGAAGTGCAAGAAGTGCCATCCTCTGTATCATCTGAGCAGAAAGAACCTGTTCCTGGCGTTGTGTCTGAGAAAGTGAGAGGTCCATCAGTCCTAATCCTCCTCAAATGCATCACCGAAGTAGATATCCTTGGCTTCTTTGTTTGCAAGAAGATCATCTTTGGTGCCGGAGACTAGAATGCTTCCTTGACTGATGATGTGGGATACGGTGGTTATGGAAAGGGCATCACGGACATTGTGATCCGTCAGAAGGATTCCGATTCCTTCCGAAGCAAGTGTCCTTACAATCTGCTTTATTTCATAGATTGCCTTAGGGTCGATTCCAGCGAAAGGTTCATCCAGAAGAAGGAAGCTTGGATTGCACGCAAGACAGCGGGCAATTTCCGTTCGCCTTCGTTCTCCTCCGCTCAATGTATAGCCTTTCTGCCGGCATATGCTCTGGAGGCCGAATTTTTCCACAAGGCCTTCGATCATTTCCTTCTTTTCAGTCTTGTTCAGGTCATCACGGGTTTCTGAGACAAGTGCAATGTTGTCCCATACGCTCAGTTTTCGGAAGATCGACGCCTCCTGAGGCAGATATGATATTCCAAGTATTGACCGCTTATACATCGGCAAACGTGTTATGTTGGTCCCATTGAGGAGAATCCTTCCACTGTCAGATCTGATGAATCCTACAATCATATAGAAAGTCGTTGTCTTTCCTGCGCCGTTAGGACCAAGAAGACCGACAATCTGACCACTGGTCATTTCAAAGGAAATGTCACAGACGACCTTCTTGCGTCCGTATGATTTGCATAGTCTGTCAATTGTGAGAGTATCAGCCATTTACAGTTCCTGTGATTCTGCCTTCCATCTTAAGCTCGTTTGTCTTCAGGTCGATTGTTATGCGTGCAGCTTCATAGCTGTCCACTCCCCATTTGACATCTGCTCTTCCTGATAGAACGAGAGTCTGATTCTTGCTGTCATATGTAATGCTGTCGGCACTGCACACAAGCAGGCCATCGTCAGTCTGCTTAAGAATGCGGGATTGAATCTGCAGTGAGATGATATTGCTTTTCATATTGTAGTCAAGGTGAGCTCCGCTGAGTGCTACCTCATTGATGGCATCCTGGATTTCCACCCAGGAGTCGATCTTCAGTTCCTCGGTGATCCGGTCAAAGAAGAGAGAAGGAGTCATGATGGTAATCCCATCATCGGTCTTGACTGCCTTGACTGCGCCATTGCACCTGACATAGCGGTAGTTCTCGCCCCATATCCTGATCTTGTCAGCCGTGATTGTAATGGTATCTGCCGAGACCTTGGCTCCGCCAGTCATCGTGACATCGAGTTGCTTGTCTGTCTTGGTTATGGATGTACTGCCACCGCTGAATGAAATTGGAGAAGCGGCTTGAAGAGGAAGAATCAGCAGCATGGAGAGACAAAGCATTATGATGATCGGCTGAAGTCGTTTTTTCATGGTGCAAGCCTCCCTTCTGTTATTGTGTCGAATTCATAAGTCGAGGTTCTGAAATCACAAGTAAGACCTATCCCCTGAATCTCACTATCCGAATCATACAGCAAAATGAAAGATTTGTCAGTTGAAATTCTCTGGAGGTCATTATCCCAGGTTATATCACTTCCCTTGATAGCCAGACCGTCGTCTGGCCGCTGAATCGAAACCTCACCACCTAGAACTGCAGAATAGGTACGGGTATTGACTTTTGCATCATCACAGCTTCCTTGCATGATTATCAGTTTTTCAGAGTTTTTCTGGATAAAAGAGACATCATTGAGAATCGCCACTCCTTCGTCTTCGTAAATCTGCATGGAAGATGCAGTCATTATCACTGGTGGAAATTCTGATTGACCTAGTGAATATGTTACTGTGCTGAATTCCATGTCCGGTCTTTCGATCTGAGATGAAGATGCAGCTTGGGTGCTGCTCTCAGTACATGAAGAAAGCAGGAGGACAAGAAATAACGATAAGAATCCAAAGTATCGACAAAGTCTCATTTCTGAGAATTATACTATGGTTTGCAGGCAATTGATAGAATTGCGAATAAAAGTTAAAGTGATTTCATGAAAATCTTGTTTCTAGGTGAAATAGTTGGAAAAGCGGGTCTGATGGCGGTGAAGAGCATGCTCAAGCCAGTTGTGAGAGACAATGGGGTTGATCTGGTCATAGCCAATGCAGAAGGGGTGACATCAGGATTCGGACTTGGCGTTCAGCATGCAATGACATTGTTCAAGTATGGAATCGACATTCTCACTGGTGGGGAGAAGATCTTCTACAAGTTGGAAATGCAGGAGTTCATCAATCGCAAGGACCGGATTCTCAGGCCTGCAAACTACCCTGAGGCCGCTCCAGGACGTGGATTGAAGTACCTTAACGTAGGGACTCAGAAGGTATGTGTTCTGAATCTTCTTGGAATGGCGGACATGCAGACTGTCCATCTGGCCAACCCGTTCATCATTGCGGACAATCTGATGGACAAGATACTGGCAGAGACTCCATTTGTACTTGTTGTCTTCCATGCCTCAATGACTGCGGAGAAGGGAACGATGGGCTATCTGCTGGACGGACGTGCCAGTGCTGTCATTGGGACCCATTGCAAGGTTATGTCTGCCGACAGTCGCATTCTTGAGCATGGAACTGCATTCATCAGTGACAATGGGAGATGCGGTTCCTTCATGAGTGTGGGAGGCTTCCTGCCGGAAAATGAAATCTACAAGATGACTTACGGTACTTTCAGGCGGTCGTTTGAATGCTTTGATGACAACCGTCTTCAAGGGGTTATAGTGACCTTGGGAGATGATGGACGGGCACAAGCCATTGAACCGGTGAATATGAAATGCACAGATAAGTCTGTCGAGGAATCCGATCGGTGAATTTCACCGATGATGAAAAATTCGGTGAAATAATTCCGTTGGAAATATTAGTCTTTAATTTATTTCTGTGGTATTATGGCGATAATGGAGCGGTGAGATGTATCAGAATGCTTATGTGTCCAAAGTTGATCATAAAAGCGGACTAGTGACTGTCGGATGCAGTTTAGGACAATGCCAAGGTTGCCATGCGACTTTGTTCTGCAATACCAGAAATCAGTCTTTTCAAGTTCGCAATCCTAAGGGAATCGAACTTGCAGAAGGCTCATATGTAACTATCTTTCTTCCTCCGGGAAAGACGATCCTCAGTTCTGTGATTCTTTTTGCCACTCCGCTTGTATTGTTTCTTCTGTTCTTCATTGCAGTGCCTTCTGACAATGAATTCATTAAAGCCGGCATTGGATTAGGTGGTGGGGCGCTTGGCTTCCTGTTTTCATTTCTTTATTTCCGAAAGCGTAAGGAAGCTCTGATGCCTGAAATCGTATCAGTGTCCAAGAGCCCCATCGAGCTCAAGCTCAGGCAGGAGGCAAGGATTTTGGAGGATAATGATGCTGGACAAGATTAAAAAGACGATTTTTCAAAAATACTTTGACAAGCTTCTGGCCAATTCTCATAAGCCTATAAAAGACTACACAATGCCGTCATGTGCAGGCTCTGCTGCAGAAATCCTTTCGCAGATGACTCTTGAAGAGAAGATCTCATACATAAGCGGGGTGGATTCGTTTTCAATCGGTGCCATTCCAAGACTCGGTCTTCCAGCCTTCTGGATGTCAGATGCGACAAGTGGAATAAGAGGATGGGATGCACCTGTAACTTGCTTTCCAAGTGCAGTAGCCATGGCAGGAACGTGGAACCGTTTGCTGATACAAAAGACGGCACGCTGCATTGCCGATGAAGCACGTGCCTTGGGAATTACAGTTCTTCTTGGACCGGGGGTGAACATCGCCCGTGTTCCGACATGTGGGAGAAACTTCGAATACATGGGAGAAGACCCATATCTTGCAGGAGAAATTGCCGCTGCCTATGTGAGAGGTGCCCAAAGTGGTGGAGTGATCACGACGGTGAAGCACTTCGCATGCAACAACAGTGATTTTGATCGCCATAAATCCAACAGTGTAGTGGATGAAAAGACTTTGAATGAATTGTACTTTCCAGCATTCAGAAAGGCAGTGGTCGATGGTGGGTCGCTTGGTGTGATGACATCTTACAATCAGCTGAATGGTGAATATGCCAGTCAGAACAAGTATTCCGTTGGTGATATTCTAAGAAAGAAATGGGGTTTCAGAGGAATGGTCGTAAGTGACTGGAACAGTCTCTACGATACTGCCAGGCCTTTGAAATGCGGTGTGGATATTGAAATGCCGGGACCTGTCTGGTTCAGCCCTGAAAAGGTGCGGAAAGTGTTGGACGATGGTCAGATTTCCATTTCTGACATTGATAGCAAGGTGTATGACATTCTTTATGCTCTTGAGAAGATTGGTGCTCTTTCTCGTCCTGTCGCCGATGCGTCGCTGTCGGTGGGTTCTGCGAAAGCCGCGGAGATTGCAAGAGAAACGGCTGTTCAGGGAATCGCCCTGCTGAAGAACAGCTTATCGCTTCTTCCACTTTCTCCCATTCAGCTAAAGAAGGTCATGATAGCCGGAAGCATGGCAGGCAATCCTCCAACCGGTGGCGGTGGGTCGTCGTTCGTCACTCCTTCCAGACATGTCAGCACTCTTGAAGAGGAGCTCCATGACAGAATCCCTGGACTGAAATTCACGAACAGAATTGAGAAAGATGTCGATGTGGCAATCATTGAGACTGGATTTGGCAAGCTCTTGGAATCCGAGTGCTATGACCGACCGTATCGTCTTCCTGCAAAGGATCGTTCACTTATTGCCAAAGTGATCAAGTCCGGTCTCAAGTGCATAGTGATTGTCCACAGTGGAGGTTCCTATTCCACCGATGAATGGGCAGACGATGCAGATGTCATTCTGAACTCATACTATCTTGGTGAATTCGGTTCTCAGGCTCTGTGTGATGTCATTCTTGGTGACGTGAATCCTTCAGGCAAGCTTCCTTTCACCATGACCAGACACTATCTTGATAATCTTTCAATCCGGAATTACGTGCTCAAACCATCCGCTTTCAGCATTCGCCGGTGTTTCGTTGGCCAGGGAAATCCTAGAAAACGTCATGTGGCCAACATGAGATACATCGAAGGGGTGAAGGTCGGCTATAGAATCTGCAGTCCTGACAATGACTGTTCAATCTTTCCTTTTGGACATGGTCTTTCCTATTCAAGCTTTTGCTACGGCGATGCCTCTGTTCAGCAGTATGGCGGAGAGTTCAAGGTGACTGTGTCGGTTTCAAACACAGGTAGCCGCTCTGGACAGGAAGTCGCGCAGCTGTATGTGCATGACCATGATGCACAGAAGTGTGATGCTTATCAGGAACTCAAGGGATTTGAGAAAGTTACCCTTGATCCGGGAAAGAGCTGTGAGGTTTCATTCTTGCTTAGGAATGAGGATTTTGCCCATTATGACCCAATTTCAAGAACATGGAAGGTCAACAATGGGAATTTCGATGTCAGAATCGGTTCCAGCAGTGCAGATATCCGCGTTGTGGTTCCTCTGAGACTGTAGTTGTCATTCCTGTGGAATGTACTGCTTGAATGCATTTCTTGCCAGCCAGTCAATCATGCTGATCACTTGAGCCAGGCTGGCTTCTCCCATGTCTCCGGAAATCTGTGCCGTCAATGTGTCGGCTGCACTGATGATCATCATGCGAAGCACTATCTCGAAATTAAGCCTGTCGCGGATGCTTTCTATCTGTCTGGATTTCATTATGAAGGATTCAGTCAGCTCCTGCTTGTGTTCCATTATCAATGGCAATGAAATATCAGATGAGAAGAAAATCTTGATTTCCTTGGGATATGCCTCTATTAACTGCTTTACCTGACCGAGAAGCTTCATCGGATGTCTGAGAATCTCAATGAAAGGATTTGCCGATATGGCTTCGGCGATGGTGCTGATGACTTCTTCTTCAATCGTCTTGAACACTGCTATTGGATTTGAATAGTGAGCATAGAAGGTTCCTCGGTTGATGTCCGCCTTCTCGACAATGTCAGTGACTGTGATCTTGTCCCATTGCTTCTCTGAAAGCAGTTCCAAAGCTGCGGCTTTTATCAATTTCTTGGACCTAAGTGAACTTCTGTATTCAGCCTTTGCCATAATGACTCCTTGAAGTAATCATACTTGGTATTGGCTAAAAATCAACAAAAAACAGAAAAAACAACGATTTTGAACAATTGAGGCAAACATGCCTGCCTGACTTTGATGATTGAAAAAATAAAATTGAAGTTTCTTTTCAAAACCTATTGTTTCTTTCGATAGGAACATGTATCATCTGTTTCTGCTGATAGAAACATAATACGGAGGAGCAAATGGCAAACGGAAACCCAATTCCCTACAAGATTTTTCTTACTGAAAACGAGATTCCTTCATTCTGGTACAATCTCAGAGCTGATATGAAGAATAAATGCGCACCGCTTCTGAACCCTGAAACTCACAAGCCGATGACTTCTGCGGAACTGGAAAAAGTGTTCTGCAAGGAGCTAGTCAGGCAGGAACTGGATGATACGACCAGGCTGATTCCCATTCCTGAAGAAATAAGGGACTTCTACCATATGTACAGACCTTCACCTGTGGTAAGAGCATATTGTCTGGAAAAGGCCATTGGCACCCCAGCTCACATATACTACAAGTTCGAAGGAAACAACACCAGCGGAAGCCATAAGCTCAATTCTGCAATAGCACAGGCTTTCTATGCCAAGAAGCAGGGACTGATCGGGGTGACGACAGAGACTGGTGCAGGGCAATGGGGCACTGCTCTGGCAATGAGCTGCGCATACCTTGGACTTGATCTGAAAGTATTCATGGTGAAGATATCGTATGAGCAGAAACCTGGCAGAAAAGAAGTCATGCGTACCTATGGTGCTGATGTCACGCCTTCTCCTTCCACGACTACAAATGTCGGAAGAAGAATTCTTGAGGCTTTTCCTGGAACAAATGGAAGCCTCGGGTGTGCCATTTCAGAAGCTGTGGAATATGCCACTACTCATGAAGGTTATAGATATGTCCTGGGAAGCGTGCTTAATCAGGTGGCATTGCATCAGTCTATAATCGGACTGGAGGCAAAAGCCGCATTGGACAAATACAATGTCAGGCCTGACATCATCATCGGATGTGCTGGAGGTGGATCCAATCTTGCAGGTTTGATTGCTCCATTCATGGGTGAGAAGATCAATGGCATGAGTGACGCCAAATTCATTGCCGTGGAACCGGCATCATGTCCAAGCTTCACCAGAGGTAGCTTCGCTTATGATTACTGCGATACAGGCAAGGTTTGCCCGCTGGCAAAGATGTACACTGTTGGCTCTCAGTTCATTCCTTCGCCAAATCATGCCGGTGGTCTCAGGTTCCATGGAATGTCACCGATTCTTTCACAGCTTTATCATGATGGAATGCTTGAAGCAAGGTCTGTGGAACAGACTTCAGTCTTCGAGGCAGCAGAGTTCTTCGCCCGTACGGAGGGCATTCTTCCAGCGCCTGAGAGCAGTCATGCAATAAGAGTGGCAATCGATGAAGCCATGAAATGCAAAAAGACAGGAAAGGAGAAGGATATTCTGTTCGGACTTACTGGAACAGGTTACTTTGATCTGAGTTCATACAGAAAGTTCAATGATGGAGAGATGAGTGATTCCATACCGACGGATGAGGAAATAGCCAAGGCCTTGACCCAGCTTCCACAGGTGGAATGATCACCGGATTACCTGGAACCGATCTCCAGAAGACGGCGATGAATTGCCATGAGGTTTTCTTCAGGTGTCTCCTTTGGCACCTCGCAGCCTGATGATACTATTGATGCGCTGTTTCCATGCTGGACACAGAAATCAACACGATCGGCAACCTCATGTGGCGTTCCACGCAGGATGATTCCTGCAGGTTCGATATGTTTGCATATCGAACATCGTCCATTTCCAAGTTCTATTGCCCGGTCGAAATCGACATTGTAATCAATATCCACTATTGCCGCACCGGTATCGATCACCTCAGGAAGAATATGGTTGATGTTTCCACAGATATGCAGCTTGCATAATGCTCCGTTGCTCTGTATGGCGTCAATGATCTTCTTCTCCCTTTTCTGAATAAGGGTTTCATACATGTCCTTGCTCACCAGCGACGCCGCGGCATCTCCGATTCCAATGATATCGGCACCTTTTTCAATCTGAGCAAGAGCACATTCAATCTGCTGTCCGGTGATGAAATCGAGGCATTCTTCGAGGATCTCTTCCGAATCATAGAGCATCATCATTCCTTCGTTGATTGTAGCCAGATCACAGAATTCAGCCAGAGGACCTTCGACCCATCCCAGAATAGGGTATTCGTCTCCATTTTCATTTCGAAACAGGTCGATGGCATTGATTCGATCCAGCATTCGAGTCGATTTGAATGGATCCCATCTGTGAAGCTTGTCCCTCCACTCATCGATAGAAGAGAACATCGGACCTTCACATGCAGGAAGATCATCCTTGACATATTTCACAGGTGCTCCGTAGTCATATGTCTCTCTGTACGGATCGCTCATGGCAGACAGAATGTCAAGTCCAAAATCCTTGGCAGTCAGAGTCTGGGCCTTGACCAGTGCTCTGTAATCGGAACAGAATGCATCATATGGTATTCTTGCGTGATAAGCTGCAAAAAGCATGACAATGCTGAAGTTTGGAATCTTATCAACATGGTTGCCCTTCAGCCTTGAATAAACACGTTCCCTGGGTGTCATTTAGAGATCCTCCGTCTTTTGACAATGAAAGCTAGTATTGAGCCTGAAAGAAAGATCAAGCTGAAAAGCGCCAGTGAGGATCTTAGACCGACCGAACTGGACACATAAGTGACAAGGTATGGGAAGATCATCCTTCCCAGAGTAATGCTGAGAATATACATCACTGAAGTCAGTCTTCCCATTCCAGGGTACCAGTTGTTGACATCAACAATGAAAAATGGAATCACAGCACCGCTTGCAAAACCGCAAACTGCCATCATTGCCAATGTGAATGGTATGTTTGAGGTGGCAACGGCAAGAAGTTGCGTGATGAAACTTGTCAACATTCCATAAGTAGTAATCGCCAATGGATTGACCCCTTTTGCCAGAATGAATGATCCCAGCAATCTGCTTGCGGCAATTCCTACCCATAGACATGTTCCCGCTGTTGCAATTATCACAGGTTCTGCAAAAAGAACGTTCTCCATGTAGTATGGGAACCAACTGGAGCAGATCTGCTGTGCAGATTCATAGCAGAGAATCACAATGCAATACATGATGAAGTCTGGATCTGTAAGAAGTGTTTTAATGCTGCCTTTCTCTGACAAGCTTTCCACGGGAATGCTGGAATGGGATTTGGGTTTCTGAAAACTGGAAAACAGAATCACTGCCATGATCAGACCTGCAATTCCGTATGCCACATTCCAATTTCCCTGATTCTTGAACGGCAGAACCATGTAGCCACAAACCAATGCACCTGCACTATACGTGAAATGAAGAAGTGGTATCAGCCTTTCTTTTTTTCAGGAAAATTGTCGGCTATATATGAATTGGAACCACTGTCGATGTAGAATCCTCCTAGCCCTAGTGCTATGAAGGCTGCCAGAGCCGCAACTTTTGTCGGAAGAAAGAAAACCAACCCGAAGCCGATTATTTAAATAATCAGTCCGAATCTCAACAATCCTCCTGATTTCAATCGTCGTATCAAAAACGGGCTTATGGCTAATGAGACGATATGTCGATATGAGCAATCCAGCATTGCCTGCCTCTAGCCTTAAGCCAGCTACAATATCGCTTGCTATCACACCATAGATATTGTAGCCGCATGAATAGACGAAGAAGACCAAAAGAATTAATAAAGGACTCATTGCTTATTACAGTATACTAACCAAAGAGGTAGGAGTTGAGAATGTTGTTCAGAAGTTCCTGCTTTCCGCTTGTCTGTACAATATCCGCTGTCTTTCCATAATCAGCGAGTGACTCCAGATTGAGCTCGTTATTCTCGAATTTCTTGCCCATGCCTTTATCAAACGATGCATATCTGTTTTTGATGAAGTTGTCGATTGCACCGTCTTTCTTCCTCCTTGAAGCAATTTCCAGTCCCAAAGCGAAGCTGTCCATGCTACCGATATGCGATATGAAGAGATCTTCGATGTCTGTGGAATTGCGTCTTCTCTTTGCATCAAAGTTAAGACCGCCGGAATGCAGGCCGCCATTATTGAGAATCACACGCATTGCCTGTACTGTCTCATAGACGTTGCTTGGGAATTCATCGGTGTCCCACCCATTCTGTGCATCTCCCTGGTTGGCATCAACCGAGCCAAGCATTCCATTGTCTGCACATACCTGCAGGTCGTGAGCGAATGTATGTCCGGCCAGTGTGGCATGGTTGGCTTCAATGTTGCACTTGAAATCCTTATCGAGTCCATTTTCCTTGATGAATTCAATTGCGGTGGCAGCGTCGTAGTCGTACTGATGCTTGGAAGGTTCCATTGGCTTCGGTTCGATGAGGAACACGCCATTGAATCCGATCTTTCCGTAGATCATGTTGACACTGAGGATGTTTCCAGCATTTGAGAAATACTGAATCAGACTTCTGAAAATGCTCATTGTGCCCAAGGTCACGATAAACGGACCCAAGCGGAACTGCGTGATGATGATTCCGTTGAGGAATCCACAGATTCCTCCAAGGACTATGGAGAACACCACTGTAAGTATCACTCCAATTATCGAGTCCTTTCCAAACATGTTAAGAAAATAGATCGTGATACCGCCGACAAAGCATGCCATTGAGCCAATGCTCAGGTCTGTTCCACCTGAGATTATCACCAGTGTCATGCCCAAGGCAATCACGCCAGTGTAGGAAATCTGTCTCAGTATGTTAGTGAGATTCCTGAACTTGATGAAGTTCGGCCAGCCTACAACCACGGCCAGCAGGAAAAGCACAATGAATGCAATTCCTATGGTGTGTTCCTTGAACTTGAAGTTCTTGATAAGTGATATGAATTTATTATCTTAAAACCGTATCTGCACAGTGTTGGTCGTAATCTTCAAACCCGATGCTAATTTGGGGTTTTAGCCTCTGTAACGGTGCAGAATTCGGCATCCGAATGCCAGATTCATGAACTTTTCCACCTTCAAGTGCTTGTCCCTAGG
>JAAYFO010000074.1 GCA_012728215.1 Spirochaetales bacterium
AACATAAGGAAAAGGCATTAAAACATAATGAGCCTTGTACAAAAACAGTTCAAAAGATATAACATCTCACGCACCTATTACATTGCTTTCCTGCCCATGTGATAAGTGCAGAAGTGTTACACTTGTAACCTTCTGTTACCACAATATCAGGCATGCAGTCATTTCTCAATGACAGATTGTTCGGTCTGTGACGATTAGCTCAACGGCTGAATGATTTCATACAGTGCAGGAGCTTAAGCAGTAAAGTGGAAAGACAATGTGTCAGAAATCAGAATAATTCGGTCTTGAACCAAAAAAGAAGGGTCGAATTGCTTCGACCCTGATACGACGAGTTGGTCTCGAACCAACGACCTACTGCTTAGAAGGCAGTTGCTCTATCCAACTGAGCTATCATCGCATGGCGAATGGCTGAACCATTCCTCGAATAATATATCAAACATGGTTTTGAATTGCAATAGATATTAGGAAAATGGGAAAAAAACGGATGCTGAAGTAAAAGAAAACGGCGATCATTCTTAATCGCCGTCTTCTTGATACTTCGTCACATTGCACTAAGGCCGTCAGTTTTCAGTGTTCTTAGGTGCAGCTGGCTCTTCGTTCTTGGGTTCTTCAGCTTTTGGCTGAGACTCAGCCGCTTTTGGCACGTCTTCTTCCTGCGGAATTCCACTGTAACTGCATTTGCAGTCTTTATCAGCCGAACCATTCATCGACTTGGTGCCAGTGGAACATTTTCCGATACTGCCTGAGTGTTCACATTTTATGAGTGTGCTCAGAATGAAGAGAAGCAGTCCTGAAATGATTCCTGTGCAACCCATGATCAGCTGTCTGTAGCTTCCATATGTATTGAATGAAGTGTATTCAATCTGCCAGTAACCAATTCCTCTGTAATGCTGGACAGTATTTGGCAGGAAACTGAAAATGATCAATGCTGCCGATACTGCAAGAACCACAATTCCTATCACAAAACATGCTGTTGATGTCTTTTTCATCTTGATATTCTCCTTACTCATTGTACCTTGCTGGTTATATAAAAAATATAACACTTTTTCTTCATGATGGAACCTGTTTGCTCAATTCTTCATTATTCTTCACAGAAGAGGTTATTTCCGGGTTTGACCCGCGATTGCTATTTCAGTATCATCACCAACAAAGAACAAAGGAGATATTACTTGATGGAGACAATTGGATGGATAGGAACAGGAATCATGGGAAACAGCATGTGCGCTCATCTATTGGATGCAGGTTACAGCTGCTGCATATTCAACCGGACTGAGGAAAAGGAAAAACAGCTTATCGCCAAGGGTGCGGTTCCTTGCGCCAGCCCTGCCGAAGTCGCTTCAAGAAGCGATATCATCTTCACTATGGTCGGTTATCCATCTGATGTTCAGCAGGTCTATTTTGACAGTGCCAAGGGTTGTCTTTCTGCTGATGTGAAGGGAAAGGTGCTGGTGGACATGACTACTACCGAACCTAAGTTGGCCAAGGAGATCTTTCTTCGTGCTGTAGGGAAGGGGGCAAGCTCTCTCGATGCCCCAGTCTCCGGCGGCGACAGAGGGGCTAGGGAAGCGACTCTGTCCATCATGGTCGGAGGTGATGAAAAAGTATTTGAGAGAATTCTTCCATTATTCCAGATCATGGGTAAGTCAGTGATCTACGAAGGACCTGCAGGCTCAGGACAGCATACTAAGATGGCGAACCAGATTGTGATTTCAGGCACGATGATAGGGGTATGCGAGGCCATGGTCTATGCAAGAAGAGCAGGTCTGGATGTCACACGGATGCTCAGAACCATAGGTGGAGGAGCAGCGGGATGCTGGACCTTGGACAATCTTGCTCCAAGAGTCGTCAAAGGTGATTTCAATCCAGGCTTCATGATTGATCATTTCGTGAAGGACATGAAGATTGCAATAGATGAATCAAAGGCCATGGGGCTCAATCTTCCAGGACTGAAGCTTGTATGCTCCATCTACGAGGGTCTGGCAGCGGATGGAAAGGGGCGACTTGGTACACAGTCGTTGGTCAAGGCTATCGACAGTCTGGCGTTCTGATGGCAGGAGGAAACCTATGTTCATTAATGAGAAAGGTGCAGTGCTGGAGATCGAAGGGAAGAAATTGGTTCTTCCTGTGATCACTGATGAAAATGGAAATCATAGTCTTGATATCCGAAATATCAGAAAGGATATTGGACTAATCACATACGACCCTGGTTTTGGAAACACTGCAAGCTGCATGAGTTCAATAACTACAGTGGATGGCGAGAAGGGTATTCTGAAATACAGAGGTTATGACATTGAGGACCTGGTGGATAACTGCGACTTCGTGGAGGTGGCGCATCTGCTGGTCAAGGGGGAGCTTCCTGATCAGAAGGAACGAAAGAACTACATGGAACTTTTGAACAAGCATTCCCTGCTTCACAATGACATGAGAAACTTCTTCCGAAGCTATCCCAATGGTGCTCATCCGATGGCGATTCTAGCGGCCATGGTTGCTTCCCTCTCAGCTTTCTATCCTGAAATCGAGGATGCGGACCCAGAGGACAACATAGACATGACCGTCACTCGTCTGCTTTCCAAGCTGCGAACGATTGCCGCCTTCACATACCGAAAGGAACGGGGGATGGATTTCGTCAATCCTTCATATAAGTTCAGCTATTGCGAAAACTTCCTCAACATGATGTTCAGTTCTCCGGTAGTGGATTACTCTCCCGATCCAGTCCATATCGCGGCTTTGAACAAACTGCTGATAATCCATGCGGACCATGAGCAGAACTGTTCAACCACTGCCGTCCGTCTGGTGGGATCAAGCGAGGCCAACCTCTATGCCTGTGTCACGGCAGGCGTATCTGCTCTGTGGGGCAGCCGTCACGGCGGTGCCAATCAGGCGGTGATCAAGACTTTGGAAGAGATGATCCGCAAGGGTATCTCTCCATCTCAGATCATAGAGAAGGCTAAATCAAAGGAAAATCCATTCAGGATTCCGGGCTTCGGTCATAGAATCTACAAGACCTATGATCCAAGGGCCAAGATTGCCAAGAAGCTTTGCTATGAGGTCATTGATTCGACCCATGTAGACTCCCAGCTGCTGGATGTGGCTCTGGAACTCGAGTCCAAGGTGATGAACGATGATTTCTTTTTGGAACGGAAACTGTATCCCAATGTCGACTTCTACACAGGCATCACTTATCACATGATAGGGATTCCCACAAATATGTATACAGTGATGTTTGCCGTGGGAAGAGTTCCTGGATGGATAGCTCATTATCTTGAATGGCTTCATGATCCGTATGAAAGGCTGGCTCGTCCGAGACAGGTCTATACTGGTCCTGTATCCAGAAAAGTCGTGCCGTTGTCCCAAAGGTAGAATCATTTTTTCTTCTCTCATTTAACTTATTGAAATCCTATGGTCCATTGCATTATCATCAAATCATGATAAAGATTACTGGTGTTTCAAAAAGCTACAGCGAAGGTGCAAAGCCTGCAGTGTCAAATCTGTCCCTTACTGTTGAAAGCGGACAGATATTTGGGTTCCTTGGTCCTAATGGAGCGGGAAAATCCACTACCATCAAGATGATTGTCGGCATCCTGCGTCAGGACAGTGGTACAATCGAAGTCAATGGAATCGACAATATGAAGAATCCTGTCGGAATCAAGAAGCTCATTGGGTTTGTTCCCGATGAGCCTAATCTCTATGAGAAGATGACAGCCATTCGCTATCTGAACTTCATAGCCGATATCTATGGTGTGTCGGAGGGAGTGAGAAAGGAAAGAATCGAGCGTTACTCTAAGCTGTTTGAGATTGATGGCAATCTTGGCGATGAGCTTTCTTCGTTTTCCCATGGAATGAAGCAGAAGATTGCAGTTATAGCGGCCTGCATCCATGATCCGGAGGTGATAATCCTCGATGAGCCCATGGTAGGACTTGATCCACGGTCAAGCTTCATCATGAAGGACCTTCTATCAAAGCTGGCCAAGGAGAACAAGACTGTCTTCTTTTCAACTCATGTGATGGAAGTCGCTGAAAAGATTTGTGACAGAGTAGGAATCATCAATCATGGCGAACTGGTTGCCGAAGGCAGTGTCGCAGAACTCAAGGCTCGTCAGGGAGAGGCTGGTGCGTCTTTGGAGAAACTATTTCTGGAACTCACCGATTCTAGTGATGTTCTCTCAGAGTCTCTCTAAGGAGGCATCATGAAAGTTTCCAATATTTTCCTTGTGATTCGTGCTTTCTTCAGTGGGGTGAAGCTGAAGGATTTCTTCTCAATAGGAAGCAACGATCAAAAAAAGAAGAAGCGCAGCATTGCAGTCAAGGCAGGCAAGGGGCTTGTCGCCGTGCTGCTTTGGCTTTGCATGATTATCGGATTCGGCTCGTTCATGATGATGTTCGGCTTCACCTTCTATTCGGTGGAAAGCCTTGGCCATCTGACTGGGCATGGAGCTGGACTCAGCGTTGTGCTTGCGACTTTCGCCAGCAGTCTGATGGTTTTCATTTTCGGATTCATGACCGGTACCGACGTCCTGTACAAGGGCAAGGACATAGCTTTGCTCAGAAGTCTTCCCCTGACGGAAGGGGAGGTGATTTCCAGCAGAATCCTGATTCTTCTTGTCTATCTTATTCCTATCCACCTGGCTATAGTCATTCCTGCACTGGTGGTTCTCTTCATTGTCAATCCTTTCTCTCTGGCTTCCATAACAGGAAGTCTGATTGTGCTTCTGATTACGCCGTTGGTTCCTGCTGCCCTTTCGTGCATACTGACCATGACCACATGCCGTGTCGGTGGACGCGGTCCTGGCAAGCTTGTTGTCCAGATGGTGGTCTTCTGCGCCATGCTTGTTCTTCTTTCGCTCTTTCAGGTCGGAGGAATGCAGTATTTCAGTGCCAATCTCTCGATGGAGGACATATCGAACATGGGAGGCTTGATCGCCTTCCTTTCTGTGAATGTGGACAAGGTGCTGAGGTTCGTCCCGACATGCCTTTGGCTTGCCGGATCGCTTGTGCCATCGTCAGCATTGCTGGATTCGGTTCTCTCGATAGTATTCGGCTTTGCCGTATTTGCCCTGACTTCATGGCTTCTCTCTGTTTCTTATGTCAATTTGGCTTCGTCATTTGAGGCAGGAGATGCGAGATCAAGGAAATCAAAAACGAAAAATGTCCAACCCGAGTATCGCAGGCGTTCAGTCATGACTGCCCTTGCACTGAGGGATTGGGATATAATCAGAGGATCGTCTTCGTTCCTGTTCGAGCTTATTGGAGAGTCAGTGGTTCCTTTGCTGCTGATGACAGTCTATGGAATCATGGGACTTCTTGATGATATTTCCATGGGTGTGGGAATGCTCTCTCAGTTTGATTTCTTTCCTCTCATAGTCTGTGCCGTTCTTCTTCTCATGCAGGGTGTGGACATGATAAGTTCGACCAGTGCATCAAGGGAAGGAAAGACATTCCCTCTGAACAGGGTCTATCCTGTGGATGGAATGGTATACGTGAAGGCAAAGCTTGTTGTCCATCTGATTGCCACAGCGGTGCCTTATGTCATCTATTGTGTGATGGCATTGGCTCTGTTCAGGATGTCGATCTGGCATATCGCTTGGATGCTGCCGCTTGGTTTCGCCTTTTCGGTTGCAATGTGCTTCGAAGGGCTTGCAATTGACTTCAACAAGCCGTTCCTTACATGGAAGAATCCACAGCAGGCTGTGAAGCAGAATGCAAATGGCCTGAAATCCATGGGACTGGCCTTGTTCCAACTGCTGATTCTCGGTGGCGGTTTCTATCTGCTTGACAGGTTTATCGGTCTGCTTGCAGGTGCTGGATGGATTGCGGCATGTCTTGCAGTCATGCTGATTGTTTCATGGCATTTTGTATCCAAGGCCGCCGAGGCTGCCTACAACTAGTCTTGAATTCACTCATTTACGGTGTTTTGTGATAAGACATCTCTTAAAAACGGTGTTCTCAATGTAATTTGTCAAAAAAAACATGGTTTTGTTGACTATTGGGTTCATTGACACTAGATTATCTATATTGCATGTAGTGCAAATAAGGAGTTTGGATGGCTTTTAATTTTTATCAGCAGGGAGATGGCTCCCAGCAAGAGCAGCCAACAGGAAGAGGCGGCGGCAAGCGTTTCCATATCAGTCCGAAACTGGTCATTGGGGTCTTTGTCGCCATACTCCTGATAGTGGTTGTGATGACGAGTTTCTTTGTCGTCGACCAGACTGAACAGGCTGTGGTATTGCGGTTTGGAAAATTTTACAAGACTGTAGGGCCTGGTCTTCAGTTCAAGCTTCCGCTTGGAATAGAGAAGAACTACAACGTTCCTACACAGGTCGTTCAGACAATGACGTTCGGATACAGGGCGCAGGATTCTACATACAAGATTTCCAGTGACTATTCCAACGAGTCCATAATGCTTACAGGAGATCTTAACATTATCGATATTGCCTGGATTGTCCAGTACAAGATCACCGATCCGTATAACTGGCTTTTCCAGGTGCATGACAAGCAGAGCACGATTCATGATGTCTCACGTTCAGTGATGAACCAGCTTGTAGGCGATCTTCCGATTCTCTCAGTGATGACTGACGAGCGAACTGCAATAGAGATTACCGCGCAGGAGATGATGCAGACGATATTCAATCGTTACAAGCTTGGTGTTCAGGTAATCACTGTCAAGCTTCAGAACATCGTTCCGCCGGAAGGGGCTGTTCAGGATGCGTTCGAGGATATCAACAAGGCAATCCAGGACATGAACAGATATATCAATGAAGGAAAGGAAAGCTACAACAGCGCCATTCCAGCCGCACAGGGTGAAGCAAGCAAGCAGGTTCTGGTGGCCCAGGGATATGCCGCTGAAAGAGTCAACGAAGCCGAAGGTGATGTCGCAAGATTCAAATCAGTCCAGAAGGAATATGAGAATTCCAAGGACATCACGAAGATCCGTCTCTACATTGAGACTATGGAGGATGTATTCAGTCCTGCGAACGCCGGCAAGCTGACTTTGATTGACAAGAGCCTGGATAACTTCCTTCCAATTGCGAATGTTGCAGGACTTACTGCAACTGAGGGAGGCACAATATGAAGAAGACCGTGACAGCACTTGTGATAATTGCAGTTCTGCTTATAATCATTCTTCTGCTAGGTCCGTTCTACATCATCAGAGAAGGTGAGCAGGCAGTCGTGACCAGATTTGGAAAAATCATCGATGTCGTGACTGAGAACGGGCTTAAGATGAAGCTTCCTGTGGTCGACAATGTTGTAAAGTATCCGAAGATGATTCTCAGCTGGGATGGAATGGCTCAGAGAATTCCAACCAAGGAGAATCAGTTCATCTATGTGGATCCGACTTCTCGTTGGAGAATCACTGATCCGGCCAAGTTCTATGAGACTGTCAATACAATTGCAAATGCACAGCTTCGTCTGGATGACATACTGGATTCTACGATAAGGACTGTCGTCTCCGAGAACTATCTCAACGAGGCAGTGAGAAGCTCGAACAAGATCAATCAGATCACTGTGGTTGAGAGTTCTCTCAGCAGCGTAGACAATCTGGAGGAAGCGGAGAATCTCCGTGATCTGACCAAGTCGAACACTCAGCAGGAGAACATCAAGAAGGGAAGAGAGAATCTTTCCAATGTGATGCTTGAGAACGCCAGAAAGTTCACAGCTGAGTTTGGAATCTATCTGGAAGACATCGTAATCCGTCAGATCCGTTATTCTGATGACCTCACCGAGAGTGTCTATGAAAGAATGATCAAGGAGCGAAACCAGATAGCCGAGGCTTACAGGTCCTATGGAAGAGGCCAGAAGGCCAAGTGGGAAGGAAAGACCGAGAATGAAAAGAAGACGATCCTTTCACAGGCTTATGCCCAGAGTGAGCAGATAAAGGGAGAGGCGGATGCCAAGGCGACCAAGATATACGCTGATGCATACGCCGCCGATCCAGAGTTCTTTGAGTTCTGGAGAACGTTGGATTCCTATAAGAAGACATTGCCTGATCAGAAGAAGATAATGTCGACTGACATGGTTTACTTCGATGCCTTGTATAAAGTGAATTAGGGTATTCCCCTTAGTTTTTTTAGAAAGCTGTTTCATTTGCCTGAGAATGGTAGATCGAGACAGCTTTTTTTTCAGCCATGAAGAACCTGTAATGCTTGGCAATGACTCAATGCACTTTCTTCTGACTGGTTGAAATAATCAGTGAAGGTGAGTATTATTGACCGCATGAAGAAAAAACTAATAACAAGTGCTTTGCCATATGTGAACAACGTTCCTCACCTTGGGAATCTCACCCAGGTCCTTTCTGCCGATGTGTTTGCACGTTTCTGCAGACTTCGCGGTTATGAAACTCTGTATGTCTGTGGTACGGACGAATACGGTACTGCGACTGAGACCAGGGCATTGATGGAAGGCGTGTCGCCAAGGGAACTTTGCGATCGCTATCATGCAATTCATGAAGAGATATACAAATGGTTCAATATAAGCTTTGATTATTTTGGCCGGACTTCAACTGAGAAGCAGACTGAGATAGTTCAAGGCATTTTCAATGAAGTGGACCGAAATGGGTATATCACGGAAGAGGAGATTGAACAGCTCTACTGTCCTGACTGCAAGAGATTCCTTGCCGATAGATTCGTGGAGGGAACTTGCCCGAAATGCGGTGCTCAGGGAGCCCGAGGTGATCAGTGTGATTCCTGCCAGAGTCTTCTGGATCCGACGGATCTGATCGATCCTTACTGCAGTGTCTGCCATACTACTCCGATTGTGAAGAAGACAAGGCATCTGTATCTGGATCTGCCTAAGATTCTTCCTCTTCTGGAAAGTTGGAAGAACGAGGCTTCCGTAAAGGGGTTCTGGGCGAACAATGCTCTTCAGGTCACCAATTCATGGATTCGTGACGGTCTGAAGGAAAGATGCATCACCCGTGACCTGAAATGGGGAATTCCTGTTCCAAGGAAAGGCTTCGAGGACAAGGTGTTCTATGTCTGGTTCGATGCTCCGATAGGATACATATCAATCAGCGCCAATTACACCGAAGACTGGGAGAAGTGGTGGAAGGATCCGGAAGGAACTGAGCTTTTTCAATTCATCGGAAAGGACAACATCCCGTTCCATACGGTGATCTTCCCTTCGACTCTTCTTGCTACAAGAGAGAAGTGGACTATGCTTCATCACATGTCCTCCACCGAATACCTCAACTACGAAGGTGGAAAGTTCTCCAAGAGCAAGGGGATCGGTATCTTCGGTAACGATGTCGAGAGCACTGGAATCCCTGCTGACGTGTGGAGATTCTACATGTTCTACAACAGACCTGAGCATGCTGACGTCACTTTCACCTGGAAGGATTTTCAGGAAAGCGTCAATGGCGAGCTGATTGGAAATCTGTCCAACCTGGTCAACCGAACCCTGACTTTCGTCAAGCGGTTCTATGATGGCTCCATCGGTGATGGAGATCTGGATGAGCAGCTGATGGAGGAGATCCGAAGCAGGGAGAAGAACATCACCGATTTGCTGGAAGCCTCGGAGGAAAGGAATGCCTTCAGGGCAATGTTCGCTCTTTCCAGTGTAGGAAACAAGGCTTTCCAGGATGGAGAACCGTGGAAGACGAGGAATGTCGATCCGGAACGCGCTGCCAGACTGCTTAGGACTCTTCTTGTCCTGATCCGAGATCTGGGAGTGATGATTCAGCCTTATGTTCCTTCGGCAAGTCTGACTCTTCTGTCATCGCTTGGATTCAAGGATGCAGACTGGTCCGTGCTGGGAACATACGCATCAATCACAGTCAATGAGGTTTCTCATCTCTTTGAAAAGCTTGAGGATGTCACCATTGCAGACCTTAGAGAGCGTTTCTCTGGGTCTCAGGCTGAGAGAGCGGAGAAGGAAAAGCAGAACAACGGTAAAGAGCAGCAGAATGCCGACAAGGCTCCTGCCGATAAAAAGAAAGCAAAGGAAGATAAAATGGCAACAAGCAGCAATGTAGTTAATCCTGATGAAACAATAGCAGAACAGTTTGCAAGACGTGTCACATTGACCGTGTCGAAGATCGAGGAAGTGGAGCATCATCCAAATGGTGATATCCTCTACATTCTCACTCTGAACACTGGTGCGGAGGAGAAGAGAACGATTGTCTCAAGCATAGTGCCTTACTACAAGGAGGAGGAACTCCTTGGAAAGAACATCGTACTGGTTGATAATCTCAAGCCTGCAAACTTCAGGGGCGTGAAGAGCTTCGGCATGCTTCTTGCCGCTTCCGATCCAAATGCAGAGCCTCATACGACATGCGAGGTCCTGTTTGCTCCTCAGTTCGAGGTCGGAACCAAGCTTGTTCCAGAGGGACTTGAAAGCCCTGATGAGAAGTGCTATGTCAAGGCTGACGCCTTCTTTGCAATGCCTATCTATACGGAAGGCGGAGTAGTCAAGGTCGATGGCAAGGCTATTGGCTGCAATGGTGTCAATCTCACTGCAGAGAAATACAAGGACGGACCGGTAGGCTAAGTCGGCTCTTATGACTCTTTCTAGGATTTCTTCTTCACAGTTTTCGGGAGGGCCTCATCCTTTCCAGACCTTGTTCTGGGCAAGGGTGAAGAAGGCCAATTCCTGGGCATCGCATTTTTTTGAATTATCTGAAACTGGACGGACTGTCCAGTTTCTTGTCCTTGTGCGTGATTTCATTCCAGGATTGATGTCCCTGGCCTATATTCCGATGTGCAATTTGGATGAGCTGGTCATTTCAGAAGGCGGGATCAGACAGCTGGCATCGCTTTTGAAGAAAGCGCTTCCAAAGTCAGTGTTTGACATACGATTTGATTTCTCATTTGATTATTCCAATTCAATGGGACAGTTCTCCCTCTCTGAAGTCGAGCTTGAATCATGGTATTCGAAGTTTGCAAGTAGGGAGGGGCTCGTTCTCATGAATGAGAGCATACAGCCTCAGGGCACTGTGATGATTGACCTTTCTTCGGACTTTGAATACAGGACAAGGGCCAGGCGAATCCTGAAGAAGAATTTCGGCAAGGTTGAGGTGGGTTTCTGGAATGGTGACATGGCTGAGCTGGATTGCTGGTATGACATCTATCGTGAAACCGCCCGTAAGGATGGTTTCACGGCAAGAAGCCGGAATTACATCGATGCTCTGCTTATTCGTTCTTCTGCAAGGCAGGAGAACGAAGGCGCTTCCTGCCGTCTTTTACTTGCCCGTGTGAATGGCGAAATCAAGGGTGGAATCATCACCTTGACCACAGATGAGGAGGCACTGTATCTGTTTGGTGGAGCCATCCGCAATCTGGAGTACAATGTCTCCTACTGCCTTCAGGATTTTGCCATAAGGAATGCTGTCGAGAATGGGATGAAGGTGTATGATCTGTATGGTTCCCATGGAACCTTGAACAGAGCTGAGCATCTTGGAAGCCTTACTCAGTTCAAGCTGGCTTTTGGCGGCAGGCAGATATTCAGAATTCCATCCTGTGACTTTGTCTGTCATCGGATGATCTGGAAACTATATGTCATGCTGGAAAAGCGAAGGTTGTCAAAGGCAAGGGACTGATCAGTTCGCTATGCTGTTGACCTTTTGCTTGAACTTGTCGCCTCTGTCGAATTCATGGCGAAACAGTTCAAAGCTTGCAGCGCCTGGCGAGAGTATAATGAAAGCTGTCGTGTTGCCGTCTGACCCTAAAAATGACTGAGCGTCAGAATATGAAGCATCAACGGCATCATCCATCGAGCAATACGGACCGTGATAGCTTATGCTCATGCTTTGAAGCAGTGGAATCAGCTTTTCACTTGTGAACGAGCCGCCAAGCAGATACAGGCCACGTGAATGCCGCAATGCGGCTGTCATGCCTTCGGGATGAAGTTCCTTGTCCGTGCCACCGCAGATGAGGAAGACAGGAACGTTGCTGTAATAGTTGGAATATGTGAACTGCACTGCTTCGGGAACCGTCGCCGCACTGTCATTTATGAATATTGTGTTGTTATGGAAACGCACCATCTCATTTCGGTGCGGTACGCCTGGGAATGTCTTCAGTGCATCAATTATGCGCTTGGAGCCGAACCCCAGTGAGGAGCAGATCGCATAGGCCGGTGCAAGAATCGAGCTGTCGAGTTTTCTGGCTGTCTTCTCAATCGACATGACATCTGAGAGGGGTACGTCTGAGGCCGAAGCTATGGTCTGTCTCATTGAATCTGTGCTTATGATATGACGGCTTTTCTGTCTGAATAGCTGCATCTTGTCCTTTATGTAGCTTTCCATGCTGTGGTAGTAGTTCTGATGGTCCTCGTACAATGAGGTCATGCAGCTTGCTTCCAGTACTGGAACATGGTCGAGATACTGGAATGTATCGGATATCTGCCATGATGACATCTCGCACACAATATATTCAGGCAGTTCTTTGCCGGTTCTGCTTCTTTCCTCAAGGTCCTCCAGGACCGAAAAGCCGGATATCCCCATGTTTCCGCACATTATTGCCTCGTGTCCGAGTCTTTGGAGTACATGGGTCACGGCGGAGGCTGTAGTCGTCTTGCCTTTTGTGCCGGTGATTGCAATCAGCTTTATCTTGTCTATGTCCACAAAAGAGAAGAGAGTGGAGAAGTCATTGATTATCTTGTGGGATTTGATGAGAAAGGGGTGTGACTTGCTTATGGCCGGGCTTTTGACTACGCAGTCTGCCCATGTGAAATCTGATTCGCGGTGCTGTTCCAGAATGAGTTCTGCACCCATGTCACTGCATATCTGTATGCTGTCTCCAAGCTTGCTCAGGCTGTTCATGTCCGTGATCCTGACCTGGTCGCCTCTTTTCAGGAAATATTGGGCAGCGGCAAATCCACCGCCATGGTTTCCAAATCCGAAGATAAGCACTTTCATAATTCACACCTCAGTAAGGAAACAATCCGGGATTTGGAATGATACAGTTTTTCATCTTTTTCTTTCTTTTCTGAAGGCCGCCAGGGCTTTTCTGTATTCGTTTGCCATTGTCCTGTGGTCAATTCCCAATGCTCCGAAGAGGGCGAAGACTGGTTCTGCTTCTTCTGCCGTCATCGGCTTCATTATATACAGGATGCACTGCAGCATGAAGACACTTATGGTTTTCGGAGATTCGAATTCTAATATGACTATGCCTGCAAGGGTTGGAATCCTTTCCACTTGAAATGGTATCAGATCAAATACTCTTCTATAGCTTTCAAGGCTTATCGTATCCCAGATAACGCCTGAAGATGCTTTGCACGTTGAAAAATAGAAGCAGTTGTGACGTGCAAATTCAATCACCGAGGCTTCGCCCGTCTTGCAGTCCAATCCTTTGCTTATTCGAAGATATCCTATCATTGCCGGGATCAGTCTTGCCACAAGGGTTTCGATTCTGGGCTCTCCAGCCTTTCGGCAAAGGATGAGCTGCTCTTCGCTGATATTTGGCAGCAGCCGTCTCTCTTTCTGAGATACCATTTTGTGTGCTGTCTCTTTGAAAGCGGTTTTTTCGTCCACAAGCAAAGGGCCATCTTCTTCGAGATTCCTTGCCGGACCTGAGAATATTCCCGATATTTCTGAAATGAACTTTCCAAACAGCGTTTTTGCAGCAGACATCAATTTGAATCTCCTTTGAGAAGATAAACAAAATCAGGCTTCATTTCAACCAATGTCCTGAATAAAAATAAACCGCCGGAGCGACCGGCGGTTGACTGCTGAAACAGTAAAGAAAAACTACTTTTTCTTGTGTCTATTTCTTCTAAGCTGCTTTTTGCGCTTATGTGTTGCAATCTTGTGCTTTTTTCTTTTTCTTCCGCAAGGCACTTTAGAGCTCCTTATACCGATGGCGAACCATCAGGATTTTTGTAATTACTCTGCCATTATGGTAAAACCAGGGGAGTACGTCAAGTTAATATGACAAAAAATAAGAAAAAAAGATAGTTGTTGGATTTTTGGGTTTGTTTGTTGACTAATTGTTGCCATGATGATATTTTGATAAAACCTCTTTATCCATCCTGTGATGGATCAGAAAAGTCCGTAAGGAGGAACCATGAGAAATTATGAGTTCACGGCCATCTTCTATTCTGATGAAGAAAAGGCCACAAATGGCGCGCAGTACGTGCTGAAGAAGTTTGAGGAAGCTGGTGTCCAGATTGATACCCAGGAAGACATGGGAATCAGACAGCTTGCTTACATCATCAAGAAAGAAGACAAAGGCCACTACTGGTATTATGAAATCCAGGCAGATCCTGATAAGATCAACACTCTTACAGCTGATTTCCTGCTTTCTGGCAACCTGCTCAAGTTTTTGTTCGTAGTAAAGTAAATCCATCGGCCATTGGCTGTTGGAAGGAGAAGTTATGGCAACTGACATCAATTGTGTTTTTTTAGTAGGCAGACTTACCCGTGAGAGTGAGCTGAGATACACGAATGCAGGAACTGCTGTTTCACGCTTTTCCCTTGCTGTCAACCGAAGAAAGAGGACGGGAGACAAATGGGAAGACGAGGTCAGTTTCTTCGATTGTGTTCTCTGGGGAAAGCAGGCAGAGTCCCTCAATCCTTATTTGGAGAAGGGCAGACAGGTCTGCGTGTCCGGAGAGCTCAGACAGAATCGCTGGGAACAGGATGGTCAGTCGAGAAGCAAGGTTGAAGTTGTCGTGAATAATATCGAGTTCTTCGGTTCATCTACAGGACAGGGGAATGGTGGAGGTTCTGGCCGCAGCAATGGTGGCTATCAGAACCAGGCACCACGTCCTCAGGCATCAGCCGCTCCTTCTCAAAGACAGGAACAGCCTGCTGCACCGGAATTCAACGGTCCTGAAGACTTCGATGACTCTGATATTCCATTTTAATTCAGGAGAATAACATGCGAGATGAAAAATATGGTGCCTCAAAAGATGAGGGAACCGGATACAAGGATTACAAGGGCAAGAAAGACGGCGGAATGAAGAGGATGAGCTTCAAGAAGAAAGTCTGCAAATGGTGTGCCCAGAAGGCCGAGCCGGATTACAAGAATCCGGATGGTCTTAGAAGATGCATTACTGAGAGAGGAAGAATCCTCCCTGCAAGAATCACTGGCAACTGTGCAAGACACCAGAGATCTGTCACTGCAGAGATCAAGAAGGCAAGAGTTATTGCCTATCTTCCTTTTGACAAGCAGTAAGAGTTTATGCGAGTGTCCTGATGGAAGAGCAGATTGAGCAGCAGAGAAACATCAATGGAACCAATTCCTCAAGGGGAATCGTGTTTTCCATATTTTTCAGCTTTGTTCTTTCCCGTATTCCGATTGGAAACTTCCTCTTCGCTATTCCATTGATCATCGGTACCAGCAGGATTGCAAAGCTTCGTGAAGTGATTCTGAGTTTTGTGTCTGTGCTGGTGTTGACTGTGGTGATATCGGCCTGGGAAGCATTCGATGCGAATACAGATGTCTTTTCCGTTGGAATGTTCGTGTTTACGATTTTCTTTCCTGTCGCTTTGGGGACTGCTTCTGCAATCTGGTGCATGACGAGATTCACGGATCTTGGAAAAAAGTTTCGCTTTTTCATTTGCGGAGCTGTGGCGTCAGTGATGGCAGCGGCATTCCTGCTGGTGATTACTCAGGAGAATGTCGTATCTTCAAATCTCAAGGAAACGCTCAAGTCAGGATATGAAGTGCTGTTTGCAAACGGCTTCGGATTGTCCTCTGATGCCTTCATTGAGATGTCTATCTGGTTGTTCAAGTTCGTTCTTGTACCGATGATTCTGGTACTTTCTGGATTTTCAATAGTAATTGCAGAATCAATGGTGCATAAGTTCGATTGGGCATGGCAGGATAGTGTAGGGAAGTGGAGCATACCGAATGATTTCGTATGGGTGTTCCTGATTTCCTTCTTTGCTGCCATAATAGCTACTGTGCTTCATTTGCCTGAAATCGTGAATGTGGTACTGTGGAACCTGGCTCTCGTGACCGCTTTGGTCTATGGGATTCAGGGGTTTGCGATTCTTGTGTTCCGTGCAAGGAAGGGAAATCCTTACTTCATGGTGAACAGGTTGGCGGGTCTTGTGGCGTTTTTGGCTTTGATTCCCGGTTTCAATCTGGTTGTCATAATAGGGTTTCCATTGCTAGGAGTGCTGGAGACGTGGATTGTGTTTAGAAAACCTAATAAGGAGAATTCATATGAAAATCATTTTGAATCGTGACGTACCTAACCTCGGAGAAGAGGGAGATGTCTGTGTGGTGAAGGACGGCTATGCTCGTAACTTCCTGCTACCCACTGGTGCAGCGGTACTGTACAACAAGGCGAATGTAGCTGTGTTCAAGAGCAGAGCAGTCGCCATCGAGAAGAGAAAAGAGGCGAAGAGACAGGAGAGCGCATCCTTGAAGGAAAAGCTTGATAGTCTTTCACTGGAACTGGTCGTGTCTGCCGGAGATACCGGAAGGCTGTTCGGTTCCGTTACTTCCTCAATGATTCAGGAAGCCATTGCAAAGCATGGCATCGAGATCGAGAAGAAGAGAATCGAGGTTGCAACTCATGCAATCAAGGAAGTTGGAAACTACACTGTCAGAGTCCATCTCTATGAAAGCGAAGTCTCCATTGTCAAGATTGAGATCAAGAGCGAAGCAGAGGTGAAGAAGGCTGAGGCTGCTGCCGCTAAGGCAAAGGCTGAGGAAGAGAAGAAGGCTGCTGAAGAAGCAAGAAAAGCTGCCGCTGCCGTTGAAGCTGCTGCCGCTGAAGCTGCTGCCGCTG
>JAAYFO010000075.1 GCA_012728215.1 Spirochaetales bacterium
CAGGTTCAGCTGGAGCAACTGGTGCAGGAGCTGCGAACATCTGCTCGATGTACCACTTGAGGTTGGACTTCAGAAGATCGACGATGTAATCGGCATCAGCCTTGGTCAGTCCCTTCATGAAGTTGACTGTCAGCTTTCCAGGTCCAGTGATCTTGTATGTGACACCGGCGAGATACTGAGGATAAGCCTGCATTGCGGCCTGTGCGGCTGCTGCGACTTCTTTGTCAGTGACAAATGCCGGATAGGTGACATCTGCATATCCATCAAAAGCCTTAATGTCGACTCTATATCCATAAATGTCAAAGGAATACTCCAAAGGCTTGACTTCCGGAGCAACTGGCTTTGTCTCCGCGACTGGGGCTGCAGGCTCTGGCTTCTCTGCAACAGGAGTGACAGGAACTTCTTCCTTGACTTCTGGCACCTGCTGTACAGTTTCCTTAACCGCTTCCTTCACTTCTGCTGGCTGCTTTGTCGTTGCACAACCGACCAGACTGATGACAAGCATGACAATCAGGAAAATAAATGAAATACCTTTTGAAAAACGCTTCACGTGTTTCCTCCTCAAACGACAGAGTCGTCGTAGTGTTTATTTAGCTATCATTAAATATATCACAACCAAAGAAGATTTGGTACAACATTTTTCAAAAAGTAAGATAAAGCACGAATATTCCTGATACAGTATGGGAAAAATTCTGAAAAGCAGTGAAAAACCGTCATTGAATCCGAAAGAAAAACAAGCAAGTAAGAGATAAAAGAAAAACCCGCATCTCCTTTGTGGAAACGCGGGCTCTTTAATATCACATAGGATATTACATCAAGTCCTTGGCTTTACGAGCGGTGTTGCCGGTCTTCTCGCAATATGCGAAATGACGAAGCTTTCCATTCTCAAACACGGACTTCATCTTGATTGCACCACCCCAACGGCTGAGCATAGCCTTCTCACCTTCACGATGTGCGTTCTTTGATACAGGACCTGCCATAATTAACTCCTCCGGAATCTCAAAATAAATCCAAGGGTTAATATAGCAAAAACAATTAGCTTGGTAAAGCCCCGCAAACCTTCTTTCACAAATTTCTTTGATGCCTATAGCTCATTTGCCACAGATTTTCAGCACTTGCAACATTGCCCTCCTTGAATTAGACTTCATTAAGGGAGAACGGACTATGAGCAATGAGAAGCAGGAATTGAAACCTCTTGATGACAAGGACTGCAGAATTCCATGTCCAGAACATGAAAAGGGCAAGCAGCAGTCAACAGATTGCAAACCTAAAGACAAGCCGGGAATCCTTGCCATTATCTGGCTGCTTCCAACATTTCTTTACCGAAAGCTTATCAGTCCTCTTCTGCCCCCAAGCTGCCGATATCATCCAAGCTGCTCACGATATATGATTGACGCAGTGACCCACCATGGAATAATCAAAGGCACAATTCTTGGAACATGCAGAATCCTGCGTTGCAACGGTCTGTATTCTGGTGGATATGATCCAATTCCTGAAATCTTCTCACTCAGACAGATTGGAAACACCCGACGGAGTTTCTCAATCCATCTTCAGAAAAAATCCGCAAAAGCCCAAGCTGCAAAAAAAGGCTCAGACTGCATTGAATGATAAAAAAGCTCAGAAGCAGGAACTCAAGACTCAGTTGTTCGACAACTCATTGACAAACGACAGCAGTAGCTTAAGAGCACCTTCATTGTAACCGCCCTCGGGAATGATTATGTCAGCATACTCCTTTGAAGGCTCAATGAAATTGAAATGTCCCGGTCGGACGACTTCAAGATATTGCTTAACAACACTTTCAGTGGTTCGACCTCTTTCCAGGATATCTCTTTGGAGTCTTCTGATGAATCGGATATCATCCGGTGTATCGACATAGATCTTCAAATCCATCAGATCCCTCATGCGCTTGTCATACAGAATCATCAAACCCTCGATAATGACAAGATGCTTGGGCTCCACATGAACCGTTTCGTCCATCCTTCGGTGATGAACGAAATCATACTGAGGCATTTCAACAGTTTTACGCTCCTTCAACCGCTTGAGATGCTCGACAAGAAGATCAGTATCGAAAGCATTAGGCTGGTCGAAGTTGAACGCTGTGATCTTGTCGTTGTTCACATATTCAGCACTGCGATAGTAATTATCCTGAGCCAAGAACACAAATTCCTGATTCACCTCGGAAATCTTTCTGACAATAGTAGTCTTTCCGCTTCCGCTTCCTCCCGTGATACCAATGATTTTTACTGGCTTCATTATCTTCACATCTCCTTTCAAAAGTGCGTTTGATCAAATATCAAGACCAGATTCTCATTCCGCCAGCAATTGCGTGAAAGCAAGGAAACAAAAATAAAATCCGGCTACAGAAATTCTGAATCTATTCTTCCACTCCGAACTGATAGACAGTCGTATGGTCATATGTCTGGCCAGGTCTGAGAATGGAGTCAGGGAAATTGCTGTGGTTCGGACTGTCAGGATAGAATTCCGTCTCAAGGCAGAATCCCATATGATCTTCGTAGAAAGGTTCCGTATGAAGGAAGTTTCCAGAATAGAACTGGACTGCCGGCATTGTGGAAAAGACCTTCAACCAGCGTCCACTTCCTGGGCAATAGGCCGAAGCTACAGGCTTAAGTACATCGTCACCTGTCTCATCAAGAACAAAGCAATGATCATATCCACCAGCAGCTTCGAAATCACGTCCGATAGGTTTGGAAACTGTAAAGTCAAACGGAGTACCTGCCACAGGAAGAACCTCGCCTGTCGGAATCAGACCGGCATTAACGGGAACATATGTGCTGCATGCAAGCTGAAGTTCCGTATCCATGATAGTGACTGAACTTTCCTCTCCATTCAGATTGAAATATGAATGATTGCAGAAATTCACAGGACAAGGAGCATCGCATGTGACACGATAGTTCATTACCAAAGAACCATCGGCCCTAAGAACATAGGTGACTTCCGCATCAAGGTTGCCAGGATAATTCTCATGCCCATCCGGATCATGAATGGAAAAAACCACACCAGGATCGCCATTGCACTGAAGCAATCTTGCCTGCCACATGCAGAAGCAAAGCCCAGTCGGTCCTCCATGAAGATGATTCTCTCCATTGTTAAGTGCAAGCTGATATTCCTTGCCATCCAGAGAAAAACGTCCCTTTGCAATTCTGTTGGCATACCGTCCCACGGTCAGTCCGAAATATGCCGTTGAAAGAAGCAGTTCCTGTGGAGTCTGAAATCCAAGAAGCACATTGTCAATTGCACCATTTCTATCAGGGCATCTGAAATAAAGAATACCCGCCCCCAAATCAGTCAGCCCTACAGTATAACCGCCGTTGGTCAGTTCATGAATCTGAACCGGTGTTCCATCCTTGAGTTTTCCAAAAAGCATTTGTACCCCCGTTTGAACAAATCATACTTCCATGCAACTCTTTTTTCAACCCAATACATGCAACTAAAAGTACCTTGACGTCAATATAAACAGCAATTGAAGCCTTCCAGCAAGTCATATCAAAAATTATTGCCACCATATCCACAACATTCAGCAAAATTCCAATATCGCCTCTATCAATATGAAAGGAGAAACCAACAATTAAATGGATATTCAGAAACTGATGAAAAAGACAGCCAGGGAAAAATTCGGAATAACTGCAATCAAGCCGTATCAGAATCTAGTGATTCAGACAATTCTTGAACATGCAGCTTCTCCACGCATTGATTCAAGAAAACAGCCAGCCAATACAGGGCAACTTGTAGTATTCCCCACTGGATATGGAAAGAGTCTCTGTTTTCTTCTTCCATCTGTCATGCTCAACGGAATCTCTGTGATAATCTACCCTCTTCTTGCCTTGATGAACGATCAGGCGTCACATCTGTCGAAAAACGGCATTGCTGCGGAAATAATCCGCGGAGGTCAGACCTCAATCCAGCGTAGAGAAATATGGAACAGGCTTAAAAGCAGAAAAACAAAAATTCTCATCACTACGCCTGAATCCCTTTGCACAGAGCAAGTCATCAGTGAGCTCAGGCAGTTGCCAATTGCATTGCTGACAGTGGATGAGGCACATGTGGTATGTGAATGGGGACGAACATTCCGACCCGCTTATCTGAAGCTTCTCAGTGCAATCAGAACAATCAACCCCAGACAAGTGCTTGCCTTCACAGCGACTGCCAGCAGACTTGTCATCACACGGCTGAAGCAATGCCTGTTCGGTGGCCTGAAACCTCATATAATCATCGCTGATCCTGACAGGACAAACATACACTACTCCGTCGTCCGTACGCTATCCCGCCGTCAGACACTGCTCGAAATAGTCTGTCGCTGCAACCGGCCTGTTCTGATCTTCGCAGGGACACGCATTGCAACGGAGGAGGTCTTTCTCTTTCTCAAGCATAAGCATCCCAAGTACAACATGCGTTTCTACCATGCGGGACTTAGACCTGAAGAACGGACAATGGTGGAGAACTGGTTCAAGGATACAGAAGACGGAATCATGGTCTCAACCTGTGCCTATGGACTTGGGATGGACAAGGCAGGAATCAGAACTGTGATTCATTATGCCATTCCATCATCGATTGAGGAGTTTCTTCAGGAATCAGGCAGAGCCGGACGTGATGGGAAGCAAAGCCGTTCAATAATCCTGACAACTCCCGCTGATGCCAAGGAGGCAGAGAAATCCCCTTCTCTTCGCAAGCGGGCTCTTCTTTCTGCAATAATATCCACCAACAGAAATCAATGTCTCCGTACTGAATTGCTGGCATTGATGGACCATCATGTCGAACATTGCTCAGGCTGCTGCACATGTGACGGAACATTCGAAGAAAACCCACATGGGATGATTCCCATACTAAGTGCAGTCATGCACCACCAATGCAGATTCGGAACTAACAGCCTTGCAGTGGCACTTAGCAATGCCTATCCCTGTCCTATGCCTCTGAATACAATGCCGGGATGGACCTTTGAGAATATTCAGGAAGCCATCAAGGCGCTTCTAGACATGGGAATGCTCAAGAAAATCAGAATAGGACTACGGCGCCGTGTTCTGATCTGTCCGGATCTCATACCCTTGAAATCCACTTGCAAGAACAGTATTCTCAATCCATGCAGAAAGAAAAGAAAGACCTGACTGACCCCATCAACGACTTGACCCCATATCTGTATCCTCTTCGACAGGATATTGCCAACCTTTGCGCCGCCGGCTATCTCAAGGAAGCTTCAAATCTGATTGATTCGGTGATTGAATCCGTAGATGAGATGGAAGCAAGCAGATTGAGACTTGAAAAGCAGATGCTCAAGCTCCGAATAGCGGATTATCCATTCTCTGAACAACAGGCAAGGAGCATCCTCGATTCACAGGCTCCAACAAAGGACCTGGATGAGCTTAGAACAAATGGGACAGTGCCTTTCGCACTTGTCAATGGCAAGATCCACTATCATGTTAGATTCATGGACACAATCTGCAAGGACAAGGATGACGCCGAGCGGATGATTGACCTGAAGCTTCGTGACAGCATGGTGGAACTGATCAGCAAAAAAGGCAGAGCGGAAGCCATGATCACAGCGCACATTGGAATAAAGCTTGCTGTTGAGGCAGTCAAACCAGGTAGGAAGCTCAACGTAGAGCTTCCAATCCCAGTTTCATCTTCGTATCTGAAGGACCTCTCATTTGGAGATCACAGCCCAGGACTGAAATTCATTGATGCTCCAGACTGCCCCATGAGACGGGCTCATTTCGAAACCGAAGCCTCGGAAGACGGCGAGACATGGATTGAATATACAGCACACAATGTTCTTACATATCATGATTTCGAACAGCAGAAAGAAGAATTTCTGACATCGGACTATGTGTTTAACGACGAAGCACCGTATCTCATCAGAACACCTTATCTTGAACAGCTTGCCCATATGATCACAAAGGACGAGCCGGATCTACTCAAAAAAGCCCATCTCATATACAGCTACATCACTCAGAATGTGAAATATGCCTATATGCCTTCGTATCAGACAATAAGCAATCTTGCAGAATACGGTGCGACAATGCGCAGAGGAGACTGTGGGATTCAGGCGTGCCTGTTCATCATTCTTTGCCGGCTGAGCGGAATTCAGGCAGACTGGCAGGGTGGAATGTATGTGACACCGGATGGAGTCTCAAACCATGACTGGGCAGTCTTCAGAATTCCCGGGCTTAAGGAACCTTGGTTCGCCGATTGCTCATTCGGTGGAGGAGCATGGAGAGAAGGGAACATGGATAGATGGAAGTTCTACTTCGGCAACCTGGATCTGATGAGGTTTCCTTGCTGCACCACCCTTGCCTGCCATCAGGTGAGACAGGATGGATTCTGGAGAAACGACCCTACGGACAATCAGAGTGGCGAAGCATTCTACGAAGACCATCAGCTGATGCGCAATGAATTGATCGACACTCGCAGAACAGTTTCATTCATCATTCCTTGACTCGATAATCAAGATCAATTGTTGCAGGCCACAATTTGGTTCAAGGTTGACCAATCTTTGATGTAGTAGGATAATTTTACAAGGATTTGGAAGGAGGAAGCTGCAGATGACACTTCTGGAAAAAATAAAGAAAGGAAAACTCGACCACGTATTCGCAGAACTCTATGGAAAGAGCGCTGATTTGCCTGCTCAAAGAAAAAGATATGCTCGGATAACCCGACCTGATACCAAGTGGCTGTTCTCCACATCAGGAAGAACAGAGCTTGCAGGCAATCATACCGACCATAACCATGGATTCGTTCTCGCCGCTTCTATCAACCTTGATACAATAGCGGCAGTCAGTCCGGCAAATGACAACACTGTCACAATAGCCAGTGAAGGTTATGATCCGGTCTCAATATCAATTGATGATCTGGAAGTACATCCTGAAGAAGCAGGAAGGACCGAAGCTCTTGTAAGAGGAATTGCCAGGAACTTCTCGGACCGGGGCTTCAAGATTGGAGGATTCACAGCGTATACGACAAGCAGCGTGCTCAAGGGATCAGGTCTGTCCAGCTCGGCTGCCATTGAAGTACTCACAGCCACGATATTCAACCATCTCTTCGCCCAGGACAGTCTTTCGACCACTGAGCTTGCCATCATCGGGCAATATGCCGAAAACGTGTTCTTCGGCAAGCCATGCGGGCTTATGGACCAGATTGCATGTGCCAACGGCGGAATTGTTTCAATCGATTTCGCAGATCCCACAAAACCGAAAGTACGTACAGTGAACTTTGATTTCTCCGATGTCACCCACGGGCATACACTCGTCGTAGTCGACACAGGTGGAAACCATGCCGATCTGACAGACGAGTATGCTGCAATTCCTTTTGACATGAAGAAGGTTGCATCACTGCTTGGGCACAGGACACTGAATCAAGTCGGACAGTCCGAACTGATGAAGAATCTTCCTCTCCTTCGCACTGAACTGAAAGATGACCGGGCACTTCTGAGAGCCATCCATTTCATCAATGAAACAAGACGGGCAAAACTGATGTACAGTCTGCTGAAGAAAGATGATTTCACCACATATTTGCAAATGGTTCGTGAAAGCGGCTCCTCTTCATTTGAGTTCCTTCAGAACGTCTACTGCAGCAAGGATACTACTGAACAGGGTCTGAGTCTCGCACTTGCCCTCTCCTCTTCGTTTCTCAAGGACAGTGGAGCATACCGAGTTCATGGCGGTGGATTTGCAGGAACAATTCAGGTATATGTGCCAACGAGCATTCTTCACAACTACATTGCATTCATGGAGAAGCTGTTTGGAAAAGGAAGCTGCACAGTTCTGACAATCCGTCAGAAACCTACTATGTGCATAGCTGAGGATTGAATTCACTGGCATGATTTGAAAAAGCCCATACCTTTTGTGAACTGACCAAAGTTCATCTGCAGGTCTGGGCTTTTCTTTTTCTGTCAATTATGACTCAGTTCTCCTGCTTGCTTTTCAGGACTGCAAGAAAGGCGGATTGTGGAATCTCCACGTTTCCAGAAACACTCATCCGCTTCTTTCCTTCCTTCTGCTTCTCCAGAAGTTTCCGCTTTCTTGAGATGTCTCCACCGTAGCATTTTGCAATGACATCCTTTCTGAAAGGACTTATCGTCTCTCTGGCAATGATCGCACCACCAATGGCCGCCTGAATCGGAATCTTGAACTGATGACGAGGAATCTCATCTCTGAGTCTTTCACAGGCCTGTCTTCCATGGGACTGCGCTTCACCTCTGAAAACCAGCTGGCTCAAGGCATCGACAGGATCACCATTCACCAGAATGTCCATCTTGACCAAATCAGTCCGCTTATACTCAGTAAGATAATAATCAAACGAAGCGTATCCTCGGCTGATGGACTTCAATCTGTCGTAGAAATCAAACAGGACTTCCGCCAACGGCATTTCATATGTCAATGTCACTCGCTTGGAGTCGACATAATCCATTCTGGTCTGAACACCGCGTTTCTCCATGCATAGATTTATCACAGATCCGACATACTCAGTCGGCGTCATGATCTCGGCATTTATGTAAGGCTCCTCAGAATAATCAATTCTAGCAGGGTCAGGGAATTCAAGTGGGTTGTCAACTTCCAGCTTTTCACCGTTCTTCATGTAGACCTTGTAATTCACAGAAGGGCTGGTGAGAACAATCGAAAGGTCAAACTCACGTTCGATTCTCTCCTGGAACACTTCCAAGTGAAGCATTCCAAGGAAACCGCAGCGGAATCCCTGTCCCAGGGCTGCTGAGGAATCCTTCTCGTATACCAGAGCGGCATCGTTGAGCTTGAGTTTCTCTATCGCCTCCAGGAGTTCTTCGTAGTCATTGGAATCAACTGGAAATATTGAGCTGAATACGACAGGCTTGGCCTCCTTGAAGCCGGCCAGAGGAACATCAGCTGGATTGTTCTCATCAGTGACGGTATCACCAACGCTTACCTCACTTACAGCCTTGACACCACAGATCAGATAACCGACGTCCCCTTCGTTCAGTACTTTTGTCCGAACCAGATCCAGCTGGAAAACACCAAGTTCATCGACCTTGTATCGGGCACCTGAATGCATGAATCGGATAACATCCCCTTCCTTGACTGTTCCATCAAACACTCTGAAATGAACAATGACCCCACGATAAGGATCGTAATGACAATCAAAGATCAGAGCCTTGAACGGATCTGCGGGAGAACCGGATGGAGGGGGTATCTGCTTGACAATCGCTTCCATGAGCTCATCAACACCTTGACCGGTCTTTGCAGAAACAAGGACCGCATCAGTACTGTCCAGTCCGAGTTCGGAATCAATCTGATGAAGCGCTTCATCAATATCAGCACTTGCCAGATCTATCTTGTTTACAACAGGAATGATTTCAAGGTTATGCTCCATGGCAAGATAGAGATTCGCTATAGTCTGAGCTTCCACTCCCTGGGTTGCATCGACCAGTAGCAATGCGCCTTCGCAGGAACTTATGGCACGCGACACTTCATATGAGAAGTCTACATGACCCGGAGTATCGACAAGATTCAGTTCATACAGATTGCCATCCTTGGCCTTGTAGGGAATAGTGACAGCCTGACTTTTGATAGTAATGCCACGCTCTCTCTCGATATCCATGTTGTCAAGAACCTGATTCTGCTTTTCGGCACGAGTATTGCCAAGATTTGCAAAGTCGATGAATCTGTCTGCCAATGTGCTCTTACCATGGTCGATATGTGCAATAATGCAAAAATTCCTCTTGAATTTTGAGTCTACCATAAACCTTCCGTTTTCTGCCCCAAACTACATTCTGAACTGAAGAGAAATCCCTCAGTGCGAATACTTTTTCCATTTTGGCCCAACTTCTTCACATCATCATCTGGACCGGATGACTTCACCATCGTCAGCCCAGTTCAGCGGGATGGTCAATGGCCGGGAACCCAAGCAGATCTCGAATCTGTCTATCATCAAGAGTCTCCTTGGACACCAGCTCCTGAGTAAGTCTGTCAAGCTGATCCCTGTGCTCGGAAAGAATCTGACGTACTGAAGCCATGGACTGCTTCATGATCTTTCCAATCTCCGAATCGATCATCTTAGCGGTTTCCTCGGAATAATCCTTATGCTGAGCAATTGAACGTCCAAGGAAAAGCGGCTCGTCTTCCTCTCCAAAAGAGATGAATCCAATCTCGCTCATTCCCCATTCAGTGACCATTCTTCGAGCGATATCGGTCGCTTGCTTGATATCGTTGCTGGTTCCTGTAGTGGTCTCACCATAGACCAGGTCCTCAGCAACATATCCTCCCATGCAGACCTTTATGTGATCCTCAAGGCGACTTCTGGTAAGAGTGGTCGTATCCTTTTCAGGAAGGCTCATAGTCATTCCAAGTGCTCTTCCATGAGGGATGATCGTCACTTTGTGAAGTGGGTCGAGGTTCTTCAAGTAATAGTAAAGGAGAGTATGTCCAGCCTCATGATAGGCAGTGGCGGTCTTTTCCTCTGCTGACATCACACGGGACTTCCGTGCTACTCCAAAAGCAACCTTGTCGCGGGCTTCTTCGAAGTTTTTCATTGAAACCGTGCGTTTTCCTTCTCTTGCAGCAAACAACGCCGCTTCATTGACGATATTCGCCAGATCAGCACCGCTGGCACCCGGAGTTGCACGTGCAATTCTTGAAAGATCCACATCACTGTCAAGCTTGACCTTACGGCAATGAATCTTGAGAATATCCTCCCGTTCCTGGATGTCTGGGAGATCGACTGTGACCTGGCGGTCAAATCTTCCCGGTCTCAGAAGAGCTGGGTCCAGTACATCAGGACGGTTTGTCGCCGCCATGACTATCACACCAAGGTCAGGTGAGAATCCATCCATCTCCACCAGCATCTGGTTGAGTGTCTGCTCTCGCTCATCATGTCCTCCGCCAAGTCCGCTTCCACGACTTCGACCGACTGCATCCAATTCATCTATGAAGATTATGCATGGAGAATGCTTCCTTGCCTGATCGAAGAGGTCACGGACACGGGCAGCACCCATTCCAACGAACATCTCAACGAAATCCGAACCACTTGTATGGAAGAACGAAACCTTCGATTCTCCTGCCACAGCTCTGGCAAGCAAGGTCTTTCCTGTGCCAGGAGGACCTACAAGAAGAACACCACGCGGCATACGGGCACCGATATCCTTGAACTTTGCTGGATTCTTCAGAAAGTCAACAATCTCCTGCAACTCATATTTAGCCTCTTTCTGGCCTGCGACATCGTCAAACGTCGTTTTCTCCTCGGATTCGTTATATTCCTTGGCATTGCTTTTGCCATAATTCATCAACTTTCCATTTCCATTCGTCTGCTTGATGAGCGAAACAGCAAGGAAGATGAATATGATCCAAGGAACAAGCTGGAGCAACAGCGAAATAATCGAAACATCGGCATCAGCGCCTATGACGTTGACACCCTTGCTTTCCAGTTTTTCAAGCAAACCAGAATCGTAGTATGGAATTCTTGTGACACCCTTGACAGCGGCATCGCCATAATTGCTGGATACAGAAAACTCTATCTTCTGCTCATTCTTGATCACAGCTGAACCAACGAGTCCCTGATCCAGATAATCAAGGAATGTCGTATATGAAACTTCAGTCGACTGAGTCCTTCCGGTGAAGAGCGAAATCAGAAGGACAGCAATCAACGTCACAAAGAATATCAAAGCGACACTGTTCTTCTTCTTTCCGGGACCGAATGCACCACCTCCACCGCCACCGGGAAAGCCTCTGAAGAAACTGCCGTTTCCATTCTTCTGATTCTGAGGGCCTTCCTGATTGTTCTTGGAATCATTTCTATTGTCAGATCCAACACCATTGGAACCATTTCCATTATCGGAACCGGTATGATTCCCATCTTTTCCCATCTGTCCAGATGGTGAATTGTTTTCTGTATTCTTTCTGTCCGAACCGCCATTGGCTGAACCATTCGGATTCGCCTTGTTATCTTGATTTTCTTCGTACACTGAACTATTCCTTATTCCACAATATATAAACTTAAATCATTTGGGGCAAGTGTGCATCTGCACTTTCTGCATATTCTATCACTCCCACCAAAAGCTCTTCCCATCACTGCCACAACTTCCTTTTCATCGCAGACAAGAGGCACAAGCCCTCTTTTTGGCCGAGGAATTCCCATCTCCTGCATCAGGTCAAGAACATTCTTTCTTCCTCCTGCAAGGTTGATCACATCTCCATCCATGACCTGACGGACGCATACTCTTCCCTGCAAAAATTCACTGAAAAGATATATTTCCTTTCCATCTGAAAGGTTAACGGACTTGTCGTTTCTTTGACAGCAGTCTCCACGCACAAGCGCATGTCCACCGGGCAGATCGATTCGTTCTCCGCTTCTGCTCAGATCCAGTTCATGCTTCCAAGGCCCTACTTTCACATCTCTGTGAATAGTGATCCGCCCTGAGAGGATTGACACCCATACTCCGCTTCCCGCAAGATTGCAGCTTCGGCCTTGCTCGACTGCACGGAGGATTCTGTCCATCATTCCCCTTGAGAGGCAGACAAAATCATCATTGAGGGACAGATCCCACAATTCAAGCAGCAAAGCCTTCCTCTGAATCTGTGGCAGGCTTTGAAGCAAGTTCAGTGAAACTCCATCAGATGGATTGCCCAATACGCATCCGCTGTCCAGTTCTTCCATCTCACAAGAGAATCGGAGCAACGCTTCGTCATAGCGTGGAAACAGCTTCTCGATTTCAGGGACAAGAATATGCCTTATCTTGTTTCTAAGATAGGAATCCTCACTGTTGGTAGAATCATCTGACCAGACTAAGCCTCTTTCAACGCAAACTTCACGTAACAGGCTACCGCTGATATCCAATACTGGTCTGATAATCCGGCCAATGCGTCTTCTGATTCCCTTTAGACTTGACAAGGCCTTTCCTCCGAGAAGTCTCATCAGAACGGTTTCAGCCTGATCCTCTGCATTATGAGCTGTTGCAATCCAACCAAGGTCAAGTTCACGCCTCTTGGATTCCAACGCCTCATACCGCAGTACTCTTGCCGCTTCCTCAGTTCCGCATCTCCTTTGACGACTCATTTGCGTCACTGCACCATTGACCAGCGTGCAGACACAGAATCTCACCCCAAGCTTCCTGCAGTTTTCAGCATTCAGCCTGAGTTCGGTATCCAGCTCATCTCGACTCCTGATTCCGTGATCCACATAAGCCGCCACTATGTTTTCACAGCCCAGGACAGCGGCAATGCCAATCAGCATTCCCAGAGAATCACCGCCACCGGAAAAAGCTACAATGACGCCATCTTCATCTCTGAATTCTCCATTGGATGCCAGTCCTGCAAAAAAAGCCCTGACAGATTTCTCAACTTTGTCAAATGCACTGCAAACGGAATCTCTCACTGCTTCTTCCTCTTGTTGAATTCCAACTGGACCTCAGTGACATCACGCCCCAGGGCAAGTTCTTCCAGCGCACTTGCGGCTTTCTCCACACCTTGAATGAAAAGCGCTTCCTTCAAAGGGTCGGCAAGTCTGGAAAGCACATGATCTGGGACCGACACACCTTCGGCAGGTCGTCCGATTCCGACAAACACACCCACAAACTCCACTCCAGGCAGGTTCTCCTGCAATGACCTGATTCCCTTGTGGGTGCTCAGGCTCTGCACCTTGCGGATTCTCACCATGCCAAGATCCAGATCCATGTTGTCACAGACAACTGCAACCATCTTTCCATCCAACTGAAAATATCTGGAAATATTGCCACTGTGATTCATGTAAGTCAGAGGCTGCACAACAAGCACATCCTGGGGCAGGGAAACCGAATCACCATCAACCGAAATGACTGCATCCTTATCCAGAGAAAAGCTTCTATAACGACGAAGGCAGCGCTTCCTGGTCTTTCCACCCAAAAACGCTGCCATCCTATCGGTCGCTTCAAAACCTGCATTATGAAGCGTAAGCTCGTACCTCTTTCCAGGATTACCCAGTCCGAAAACTAATAGCGACATCAGATCTCTTTGAAATCAACATGCTTGATCAGAGACTTCACCAGGTCTTCCTGAATCTCCTTGATCTCGCATTCGTAAGTCTTCTTTCCGAGCTTCACCTGCACCTTGCTGCCGACATCGGCCTTTCTAAGCACAAAGGAAAAAGCGTGAGCATCAAAGCTGATAGGCTTCACATCACCCTTTCCATAGATGACACCAGGAATTCTTCCGCTTCTGACAAGTCTCCTTGCTCCAGCACTTCCCATGTCTTCCTTTCTCTCAATCGCTTCTACAATCTGTTCTGCCATAATGCATCTCCTACTCTCATTGGTATGAACCAATTACCATGATTTGCAGCTACAAAGCCACCTGGTCAATATAACGGTATTCGCCTAACCTGTCAACGCATTGCCACAATCGTCCTTAGCGAGAATCAATCGCTCTCTTCAGCATTATCGGCATCTGACTCCTCATCCTCGTCATAGTCGATGATATCGAGAAGAAGATGATAGTCCATGAAGTCAAGGTCGTCATCAAAAATGCCCATCAAGTACCTCCATATATTTAAATATTGCATTGCAAAACATGAAAAGGCAAGATAAAGATGAATAATTGAACACAATACACGACAAAAGAGGCATCTGAAAGGAAATCCCTTTATCGACGACAGTCCATAATTGGAAAATACAGGGTAGGCAGGAATCGAACCTGCGGTACCGGCACCAAAAACCAGAGCCTTAACCACTTGGCTACTACCCTAAGGAAACAATATACAGGCAAACTTACTGGTTGTCCAGTAGCAGAATCAAAGAAGAAGGACAGGAAACACTTGTCCATCAAAATCTGCTGCAAAGGGAGGAAAAACTGAATTCAGCATTATGCCAGCACTTCCACTCCCTGTCAGGCTATAGAAGGCATTGTCTGGAACCCTTACCTCTGGAGGCAATGTCACTCGTGCAAAATCGTTTGCAAACCGCCATGTTCCTATCGGAGAAGAGTACATATTTGCAAGTTCCGCTCCATCCAGAACACGGGTGCAGAGACCTATTTCATCCAATCTTGAATAAGCGGAAGAAGTTGCAACGCTTTTCTTTGGAAGAAGGACATAGCCAAAGAAGTTCTTCGGCTTTGCCAAAGGAGTGATGACATCCCCTATACCCTCAACTACTGCTGCATGGGCACCGGAAAGGAAGAACGGCACATCAGCACCGACCTCCAGGGCAACCGCAGACATGTAGTCCTGATCCACCTGCTTGAAGAAAAGCTGATTAAGAACAAGAAGCACAAAGGCAGCGTCAGACGATGCTCCCCCTAGTCCGGAACCTGATGGGATACGCTTGTTGATCACAATTTCAACCCTTATGGGGATATTGAAGCGCCGACACCAGAAACCTATGGCCTTGGTCATCGAATCATGCCCTTTCTCCACCAGGTTTTCAAGTCCGGTCACATAAGCCTCGGGGATAGTGATGGAACTATCGTCATGATAGACCTTCATCAGAATCTCATCAGCAAGGCTTATCTTCTGAAAGACAGAAATCAATTCATGATATCCATCTGGTCGTTTTCCATATACATTCAAGTGAAGGTTCACCTTGGCAGGAGCTCTGCCCAATTCGGTTTGACATTTCATGATTCAAATATAATCAATTATCCAATACTTTCAAGCGTAATCATGATTTCAAAAAAAACAAAGCCCGTCTCGATGAAAGAAACGGGCATCAACATGACAAGTCAGATCATCAGCTATTCATCGGTTCTCTCAGAAGCTGCCTTATTGGGGAGCACGAGGTTCAGAATCACGCCAATCAACGTTGCAAGAGCTATTCCGCCAAGCTGGAATGTAAGACCATTGCCAATCTCAAACTGCAGCATGCCACCGCCAATTCCTATTACAAGGATCACTGAGCTGATTATGAGATTGCGTGTGTTCCTGTAATCTACACCGCTTTCCACCAGTGTCCGAAGACCGCTTGAGGCAATCGTTCCATAGAGCAGCATCGACATTCCTCCAAGAACTGGTCCTGGAATCGTGCGGATCAATGCCCCGAACTTCTGGCACAGTGAAAGAATGACGGCAATGACCGCCGCACCACCGGTGATCCAGACGCTGTAGTTCCTGGTCACCGCCAGAACACCGACATTCTCGCCATACGTAGTGTTTGGCGGACCGCCCCACAAGGAAGCCCATGAAGTGGCAAGACCATCTCCAAGAAGAGTCTTGTGAAGACCTGGATCCTCGTAGAAATCCTTTTCTACAACCTTGGAGATGCACAAAGTATCGCCAAGATGTTCGCAGATCGTGGCAAATGAAATCAGGATGAATGTGATTATCGGTGCAATTCCAAACTTCGGGATTCTGAACTTCAAAAGACCGATCCAGGCAGCATCACGGACTCTCTGCAAGTCGATTATATCGAAAGCCGGGAAGAATGCACCCATTATGACAGTGAACAGATATCCTCCGATCAGTCCGATAAGTATTGGAAGCGAACTCAGAAACCCCTTGAAGAACATGCTTGCTGTAATCGTCAAGACCAAGGTGAAGATGGCAATGATGAAATATGCAATCTGATAGGTACCTTGAGCGTCAAACATCGCATTCTGCATTGCTGAAGGAGCAAGGCTGAGTCCAATCGTGACAATCACAGATCCTATGACTACAGGAGGAAGGGCCCTGTTAAGCCATGCATGCCCGCAAAGCTTGATGATCAATGCAATAAGGCAGTAGAAAAGTCCTGAGAACATTGCTCCGCCCATAGCATAAGGCATACCGTATTCGGCCGCCACGGCAATCATCGGAGCGATGAAGGAAAATGACGAACCCAGAAAGGCCGGGACCTTTGCCTTGGTGCAGAGAATGTAGATCAGCGTCCCAGTTCCCGCTGTGAACAAAGCAGTGGAGGGATTCAG
>JAAYFO010000076.1 GCA_012728215.1 Spirochaetales bacterium
ATGAATCCAGTGAACAATGCAGCTGCTATGCGCCAATCTCCAAATCCCAGCGGACTGAACATTGGAGCAATGAAACCTGCGATTCGTGAAAGAATGCTGAGGGACGAATCCTCTATAAGATTCAGATGAAAGTCGAATGACTGCAAAGACCATATTGCAATCGTAGCAAGGAAGATGATGGAAAAAGCTCTTTCGAGAAAGTCCTTTGCCTTGTCCCAAAGAAGCATCATGACGCTTCTCGGGCTTGGCATTCTGTAGCTTGGCATCTCCATTACGAACGGAACTGCCTCACCCTTGAACACAAGTTTCTTGGAAACCAAAGCAGTAATGACTGCAAGAAGCATTCCCAGCACATACAGCGATATCATGATCAATGCTCCATGACCTGGAAAGAAAGCTGAGACAAAGAACCCATATATAGGCAATTTAGCTGAACAGCTCATGAAAGGCGTCAGCAATATCGTCATCCTGCGATCCCTCGACGAAGAGAGAGTCCTGGTCGCCATCACCGCCGGCACTGTGCAGCCAAAGCCAATCAGCATAGGCACTATGCTTCTGCCTGACAAGCCGATCTTCCTCAGAGCCTTGTCCATCACAAAGGCGACTCTGGCCATGTATCCTGTGTCCTCAAGCATCGAGAGGAAGAAGAACAACGTCACTATTATGGGAAAAAAGCTCAGCACGGACCCCACCCCGCCGAATATCCCATCTATCACAAGAGATCTTATGGCATCATTGACCCCCCACATGACCAAGGCTCCTTCAACCTTCCCCGACAGGGTCTCTATTCCTATCTCAAGAAGCCTTTGAAGCCAGGCTCCAATCACATTGAACGTCAAATAGAAGATCAAACCCATGATGGAGATGAAAAGAGGGATGGCGGTGTATTTGCCTGTAAGAATCCTATCGACCTTCTCACTTCTCTTCTGCTCCTTGGTCAATGATGGCTTCGTTACGGTCTGTGCTGCGACTTTTCTGATGAATGAGAACCTCATGTCAGCTATCGCCGCAGTCCTGTCCATCCCACGCTCCTTCTCCATCTGCACGATGATGTGCTCGAGCATCTTTTTCTCGTTTTCGGCAAGCTTCATTGCTTCAAGAACAGATGAGTCACCCTCCACCAGCTTTGTGGCGGCAAAACGCAGCGGAATACCGGAGCCGTCCGCATGATCCTCGATGAGATCCATGATTCCATGAAGACACCTGTGGACTGCTCCCCCATGATCATTCTTATCGCAGAAATCCATTCTTCCAGGCTTTTCCTGATAATGCGCCACATGAATAGCATGGGATACAAGTTCCTCAATTCCTTCGCCCTTGGCTGCGGAGATTGGCACGACCGGAATTCCAAGCAGGCCCTCCAGCTGATTAATCCGAACCGAACCTCCGTTGCCTCTTACTTCATCCATCATGTTGAGTGCAAGCACCATTGGAACCCCTAGTTCCATCAGCTGCATAGTCAGATAAAGATTTCTCTCTATGTTTGTTGCATCGACTATGTTGATTATTCCCTTCGGCTTTGAGTCAAGAATAAAATTTCTTGTAATCACTTCCTCGCTGCTATAAGGCGAAAGAGAATAGATGCCTGGAAGATCGGTGACTTCGGTGTTCTTTTTGTTTCTGATTGCACCACTTTTGCCTTCCACTGTCACACCGGGGAAGTTTCCAACATGCTGATTTGAACCAGTGAGCTGGTTGAACAAGGTCGTCTTGCCACAATTCTGATTACCCACCAATGCAAAAGTCAGCTTCTCATCATCAAAAAGAGGATGCTCATCACGCTTCACATGATATTTTCCCTCTTCGCCAAGACCTGGATGCTCAACCATCGCAGGGCTGGAAGTCGCAGCAGACTCAGGCTGAACTTCCAGATTTTCAACCTTGATGAGTCGGGCATCATCCTTGCGAAGTGTGAGATTGTAGGACTGAACCCTCAATTCCATGGGGTCACCCATCGGAGCAAGCTTGACTACAGTCATCGCGGCTCCCGGTATCACGCCCATATCCAGAAAATGCTGTCGAAGAGCCCCCTGGCCACCGACTTCCACCACAGTGACAGTCTTTCCAATCTTCTGCTGATCAAGTTTCATATCTTAATCTCCCTGCTGCAACAAACATCATTTTTCAATTACATTCTTCCATCGTCGTGTGAGGAAACATCACCTGCTTTGGACTTGTGACAGCTTCCACTCATAGGACATCCAGAGCAGGAACAGGAGCAGCCAAACCCACCCTTTCCTTTTTTGAATAAAACCTTCACAGCGACTGATGCAGTGATGATCACGACAATCGCCAAAACCATGATGCTGTTGATATTCATATATTCCTCCATTGAAGAATCCTTTCTTCAGGCCAAAGAGTTAGACACGTCTAACTGATAATTTATTAGCATTTCCCAGCAGTTTATGTCAAGC
>JAAYFO010000077.1 GCA_012728215.1 Spirochaetales bacterium
CCAGTTGTATGGTATCATCCAGAGTGTTGGAAAAGCAGCAGGCAAAAACCTGCGAAAGGGGCTCAAATGAAAAAATTTCTGATTATCGTACTAATAGCAGTCATGGCTATCTCATCAGCTCTTGCTGGAGATTTCAGCTTCCTGTTCACCGAACTGGACCAGCATGTCGAAATCCTCGGTGGATTTCTGCCGACATTGGTGACAATCGGTGGCAGCTACAATGGCCTTGACCTTATCCCAGGCGATTTGACTCAGATTCAGGCAACCATCGGCGGGGGATATACACAGCGCAAGGTTTTCCAAGATCCAACTGACGGAAGCCCTCTTCTTGGAGACTTCTTCACGTTCGACACCTGGCAGGCACGATGGAATCTGAAGTTTCTTCAGGGATTTGGAGAAAGCTGGGTTCCTGAAAAGGATCTTGTCACTTTCTACGCAGGATACGAAGGACGTTGGGAGAAGTACGTAGACTCCATGGTGAAGGGAGAACTCCGTTCCAGCGGCATCACCTCCATCAATTTTGAACAGCAGACTTTCCCTGTTCCGACATTCGACAACTGGAAAGGAGGACTTCTCACTTCCTCGCCTGTCTTCACAGACCTTGCCAAAGACAGAAGCATCATTGCCACAATCTTCTATGCAGGTCTTCGTCTGAATGGAATGGCGGACACAGGAGTCACATGCGATGGAATTCTGGGGGATATCAACTTCAAATGGGCGCCGAACAGCCTTTCCACAGACAGAATCTCCTATTACAGTGCGACTTTCAATCTGGTCGGGAGCAAAACCCTTTATCAGAAGCAGTTCAGCAATGGTTCCAACGCCTTCTCCATCGTTCTCATCGACAGGGCGAATGTGAACTGGACTGATGGCGCACATGTGCCGGTATATGCACAGGGGCCTGTTTCCCTCGGTCGCAAAGTCCGCGGTTACAATACCTATTCGTTCAACACACAGTTCAGCGTCGTGAACAATCTGGATATCAGGCTTTCCGGACCAGACAGGATCTTTGATTTCATGAAGGGAGTGTTCCCACGCCTGAACCTCTTCATCGACTGTGGATACCACATGGGAAAGTACTTCAACAGCGATATCGAAGGTTCACACTTTTTGGCCAGCACTGGAGCACAGCTTGAAGTGTCGTTCATGGATTTCATTGATCTGGGAATACAGGTTGCATACCTGCTGACTCCAACGAAGAACGCAGTGACTCCTTGGAAGAACGTAGTTCTGGGCGCCACATTCTTCCTCGACTTCTAGAATGCGGATTGTATTCATCCGCTTTCATGCAAACCGCTTGTTGAGGGCTTTTCGATTCACAGTAGCCGAATAGCCTGATTATCATGTATACTGGATAATTGGAGGACTGATGATGGATACAGAAAAAACTTTTGCAGTACTTATAGATGCAGATAACATATCGGCGAAATACATAAAAGTCATCATGGATGAAATAAGCAACGAGGGCGTTGCAACATATAAGAGAATATACGGAGACTGGACCAAAGGGGCGCTGGATTCATGGAAGAAGATTCTTCTGGAATATTCAATACTCCCTATCCAGCAATACAGCTACACTGTAGGAAAGAGTTCCACTGATTCGGCATTGATCATTGATGCGATGGATATTCTCTATACAAACAAGGTAAGTGGATTCTGTCTGATCTCTTCAGACAGCGACTTCACCCGACTGGCAGCCAGGCTGAGGGAATCAGGAATGACTGTCATAGGAATGGGAGAGCAGAAGACCCCTGCTCCGTTCATAAAGGCATGCAACCAGTTCAAGTATCTGGACAAGTTGTTCGACAATGTTCAGAAGAACTCTCGCGAGGACGACAAGCCTGCAACCTCCAAGTCGCCGGTGAGTGCAGAATTCGACAAGACAGAGGAAAGTGCAACCGACCTGTTCACCATCCGCAAGGCAATCCGCAATCTGGTGATCGAGAACTCAGATGAGGATGGATGGATAATCGGCAGTCAGCTAGGCGACCTGCTTTTGAAGCGATATCCTGATTTCGATGTTCGAAACTTCGGCTTCTCCAAGATGACAAGTTTCATAAAATCACTGGATGCCTATGAGCTCCGCTATGAGAACAAGGGCCTTTCACGA
>JAAYFO010000078.1 GCA_012728215.1 Spirochaetales bacterium
CTCTCAGAGCATGGAACAGTATTATTCTGCTTCCACTTTCTATCAGATGAAGAAAGGAAAGAGTGAGAAGACCACAGTATACAGCATCATCTTCGAGGTTCCTGCGGGGGAAACCCCTCTGAAGGTCGGCATCACAAAGAAAGTCGATGGTGCCACTTCCTGGAATGAAATAGGAGACGAGGTGTCTCTTAAATAGAAACCTGCGTTTATGATCTGCAGAAATGAAGGCTGTTTCAGAAATCGGCAAGTCCGATGCTGAAATGGTCTTTTTTTGTGGTCTGAGATCACATTTTGTGTTATCATTTCCATTGCTGTCCAGGAGACTGCAAGATGTTTCTTAAGGAGATGATTGATGAATAAAAAAACGGTTGCTTTGATTCTTTGTGCCTGCATGCTTCCTTGCATGCTGTTCGCTGCTGGCTATTCCTGGTTGGATGGTTTGATTGGGCTTGAAGTGATACCTAGCGTACCTCTCTTTGATGATATCAAATTCGATCCATTGTCAATGTCAACCAGCCTGAGGTATCTGCATTTCCTCGATGAATCTGCCGTTCCCAAGACTGTCAGAGGAATCAAGTACAATCCCGGTGATTCTCAGAATGGAGAATATGTCGATGTGGTATTCAACAACAAGAACCGCAACGGTTTTTTGAACATGAAGCTTGGATTGAATCAAGGACTGATTCGAATGACTATTGGACCAGTCAAGGCGGAAGTCAACCTTCAGGGTGGATTGAATACCATCTTCGATCTCAATGGTGGTTCGACAGCCCTGGGATTTGATGGAATGTATCAGTTTGGCGTGAACATGTCGGTCTTCGATTTCGTCGACCTGACTTTCGGAATGCATCACTTCTCCGGGCATCTTGGCGATGAACTGCTGGAAGACATGAACGACAGCATTGCCTCGGATCCTTCGTTTGTGGGATATCGTTTCCAGCCATTGGAGTATGTACGGGACAATTCATGGGTGTTTGGGGTCTCCGTTTCTCCTCTGAGCTTCCTTCGTGTGTATGGAATTGCAGCTCTTCCAAGGAAGTCCTCATGGGTGAGGCCTTATGTCCATGTACCGGAAGGCACGCTTTCACCAAGCGGAAATGACACGATGCAGGAGCATAGCGACAACCAGGAGCATGTTCAGGACTCGCACAACGCGGCGATGACCGCATATGATGATTCGTACAAGGCTTGGGACATCCAGACCGGTCTTGAGATCTCCGTCCCTATCTGGTCGGTGGGCTCAATCTACGCTGGTGCGAATCTTCAGCTGCATCAGGATGGACAGACAAAGCATATGCTTGGAGAATATAGCAAGGACAATCCATGGGAGTGGGAGATAAATGCGGGAGTAGGCATAGCGTTGAACAAGACTGGTGGTGGAACTTTGAGCATCGAGGCGTTCTATCACAATGGAAGGATTCCTCTGCTGAACATGTTCTACAACAGAGCTGAGTATCTGTCGTTTGGAATAAACATCGCAGAATGACGTGATCTGGACAAGCAGCTTCGCTTGGAATCAATTCCGCGAAGCTGTTTTCTTATTGGATGAACTGGCTGGAGGGCTGTTATCGTCATGTTGAAGGCAGGAGTCTTGAATAATGCGTCTTGAAAACATCTGCATCGTTGGAGTTGGGGCTGTCGGAATCATCATCGCCGATAGAATGACTGAAAGGCTTGGAAAGGGAAGGGTACGGATAGTCGCAGATGAATCTCGCATCGAGCGCTATCGTGCGAAGGGCCTTTTCCTAAATGGAGTGAAGAAGGATTTCAACTATGTCACTTACCATGAAAACAGGCTTCTCCCTCTTCCTGACCTTGTCATCATCGCAACCAAGAACCTTCAGCTGATGGATGTGATTGATGGGCTTGAGCATCAGATCAGGCCAGGTTGCACGATCATGAGTCTTCTGAATGGAATTGTGAGCGAGGAGATGCTCAAGCATGCTTTTCCCTCTGCTCATGTTCTGTACAGCTTTGCAAGGGGAATCAATTCCGAACATGTAGGGAACCAGGTCGCATGCGATTCGGTGGGTTGCACTTACACCGGAGAGGAGGATGGAAGGTCCTCCAAGGAGCTTGAAGCTGTCCGCAACTTGTTTGTGGAATGCGGGCTGAACATCGAGACTCCCGGCGACATCCTCCATGAGCTATACAGCAAGTTCGCCCTTAATTCCGCCTTCAACACTGTCTCTGCCATATGCATGGCTGGCTACGGGGACTTCTCCTCCTGCCACGAGCTTGAGGAGCTGATTGACGAAGTCTTTTCGGAAGTGAAGGCTGTCAGCCTTGCCCATGCCGGAGTGAGATTGCTCGATGAGGACTGGTCTGGAACCAAGAAGATGATCGCAGCACTTGAGTACGAGGGCAAGACTTCTATGTATCAGGACATGGAGGCTCCGCGTCCTACTGAGAACAAATGGTTCACAGGCACGGTGGTGGAGTTGGGCAAGAGATATGGCATTGCCACGCCGGTTTGCAGAAGCCTTTATCTGACTGCTTCTGGGTGCGAGTTTGTGAGGCTCAGAAGGGCAGGTCAAAGATAGCAAAGCTGATTTCCATGAATGTGGAACCTCAATGTTTTTAGTTTGGAATTGGTTTTCCATCTGTTCAAAGATGCAATGGTTTGCTATATTGTGACTTGTCAGGGGAGCTCTTCGTCATGTGTAAACCGTGTCAGAGTCAACTTCTTCCCTAACTTTTATTCTGGAGGCCCTTATGAGTTTTCTGTACGAGGGTATCTTGGGCATTGGATGGCAGCAG
>JAAYFO010000079.1 GCA_012728215.1 Spirochaetales bacterium
ACATACACTGTAAATACATATCTGTTCTCGGAGCTCCAAGACAAAAAAGGAGAAGAATGATATGAAGGAAAACACAAGAAGGATTCTCAAGACAGCGTCGATGACACTGATTTGCACCGTGCTGATGATGCTGGCAGTCGTCAGCTGTCTGTCGTGTGAAAACGGTCCGGCATCCAAATCCACAAAAAGCCAGGGTGAAATCAAGATGAAGATTTTTTGGGAATCATTGCTTACAGACAGTGAATGGATACCACAGACAGCAGGGAACTCCCCTGGCACCACCCCGTTTGCAGAAGACATGCCCTTGAATCTCAAAGTCAGTCGTCAGAATCACAGATACCTCGGACGATATTGCAAGGATGCATTCGAAGTGATTCAGGTCGAGATCATAGTGTATGGGACAACTGGGCTGATGATCTTTAAGGATGGAGATGAATACCAGATGTCATTCAGCCGGAATCCCGATGGAACCGAACCTGTGATGGCAGTGTATTTTGAAAAAGGAAATGCAACCTGCTACAGTCTTAAGAAAAAATGACCAAGTCCTCAGCAGCAGGAATTCCTGCTGCTGAGCCTTCTTGTCACAATGCGACAAGAAGGCCTGTGGCTGCGCTTTTGTAGATCGATGTGATGATCTCCACAGACTTCCGTGCCTCCTGAGCTGTCACTTCCGGTTCAGTTCCAGTTGAAAGGGCACGAATCACATCCGCAAAGCATCTTGCATGACCTGTGAAGCTGATAGAAGCCGGATCAGAAGCTCCGCCTCCACCTCGCTGTTCAACGCCATCCACATACTTCCTGCAGATTTCAGCATCCTCTTCTGTCTCATCGATGAACTTCCACAGCTTCAGCGACTCTTCCTCAATCACAGCAGTTCCACGAGTCCCGCAGATTTCAAGCTTCTTCAAGAAACCTGGATACACGGCAGTCGAACCCTCTATCACGCCTATGGCACCATTGTCGAACTTCAGGACAGCCGCGGCAGTATCCTCGACCTCTATTCTCTCATGTCCCAGAGTGTCGGCAAAGGCCATGACGCTCTTCACAGGACCACAGAGCCATTGCAGCAGATCCACGGCATGGATACCCTGATTCATCAGAGCACCGCCGCCATCAAGCTTCCATGTTCCCCGCCAACCAACAGAATCATAGTACTCCTGACTTCTGAACCATTTCACCTGGGCATCGCAGAGAGTGAGCTTTCCAAACCTTCCCTCATCGATGGCCTTCTTCACCAATCTGGACACTTCGTTGAAACGGGACTGGAACACACCGGAAAGCATCACCTTGTTCTTCCTTGCACACTCAATGAGCCGGTCGATCCTTTCGACAGTGACCTCCATAGGTTTCTCCACAATGACATTCTTGCCCGCTTCCATCGCCTTGAGCGCAACATCCATATGAGCACCGCTTGGGGTGGTCACGGTAACTATGTCGATGTCCGGATTCTTCAGAAATTCATCCAGGTCATCATAAGGGACAACCCCTTCCTTATCCTTGCAGAATGCGGCGGCACGACCGGGGACCATGTCAAATCCAGCGACAAGCCAGGCATCATCCAGACATCCGATCGCCTTGGCATGAAAAGAAGAAATCATCCCAAGCCCGATGATTCCGAAACCATATTTTCCGTTTTTCATTTTTCCCTCCAGAAATGAGAACACAACCCGACTTGACGTGCCTTGATTGAATCTTGTTACTGATTGCGGACAACTGCCGCAATCAATCTGAACCGTTCCTGCTCTAAAAACGGGGAGTCAGACGCTGAATAAGCTCGGTCTTGATGAAAGTCATGGCACAGCCAAGCGGGTCGTTCGCACTCAGATCACACTGCATGAACTGCAGAGTCATACCCCGGGCAAACTCCGGAGCCAGACTCTCTATCTCACTCCTGAGCTTGTTGCGAACCTCCAGGTTCATCGTGAACGGACCGTAGAACAGTACTATTTCAGGGCAGAACACACGATAGACCATGCTCATGGTCCGACTCACCGTGCAGATTGCTCTTTCCATCACAGGATCATCTGCCAGATGCATCTTCTCAAGCTGCTTTCCCAGATCAGGCTCGCTGTCGGACAATCTTCCGAACTTCTTCTGAAGATATGGTGCAAGCGCCCATCCAGAAGCCACAGTCTCCACGCAGTCAAGCTCTCCGCAGCGACATCTGAGCCCCTCCGGATTCTGCAGCTTGGTATGGCCTATTTCTGCAAAGCTTCCATACTTGGAATGAAGCACCTGCCCCTGATGCGAATAGGCGCCTCCAATACCGAACCCCCAGTGAACCAGAAAGATGTTGCACTGCTGGTAGCTCTTGTTAGTCGCCACCAGAGCAGCCAGTTCAGACTCAAGCTTCTGATCCAGATTCAACGGAAGACCGTATCTTGCCCGCACAGGTGAAAACACAAAATCCGTGACATTTGGCCAACGTGAGTTGAACACCCATTTCTGTTCATTGATATCACTGAAGCCTGGAAGCGAAAAGCCAATCCCTGTGAGAATCTGCGATGACGAAACCCTGGAAGAAAGCTGATCTGCAATCTTGAACACCGCCTTCTGAAAATCACTGTTGCCCGTGTCGGGTGGAAGCTGTAGACTGCACCTCTGGAAAACCCTGCTGTTGATATCCAGCAAGGCACCGCAAAGAGTATCCGACTCGACCCATATCCCTATGCTGACCAACCTGTTGGGATTGGCCTTCAACAGGATTTCAGGACGGCCCTGACGTGACATGTGAACCGGCTGGCCTTCAACGACCAGCCCATCATCTATCAGTTCCTGAACCTGCATCGTGATGTTGTTAGGACGCACCTTATATATCTGATTGAGACGCTTGCGCGTGGTCTCCTCACCATTGATGATGGTTTCAAATATCGAAGCCTTCTCTATGGCCTTCTGAGGATAACCATACTTCTTGAAATAATCGGCAATCGAGAAATCCACTGCACGCCCTCCTGCGTCTAGTTTAAAAGACTTGCACTGTCCAAATCAAGATAAAGCCGGGCATTACAGCGGGTTTTCAGGATACTTGCCGGACAATCTTCACTAATCGGCCCTTCAAGCATCTTTTTCACAGCACAAGCCTTAAGCTTTGTGGGCACTATGCAGAAATGATAATCAGCAGCCATGAGGCCTGGAACCGTCACAGTGAATGCAGACTTAGGAACATCATCAATCGTTGCAAAGCACTTGTCATGGACCTGCTGCATCCTGCATACTTCGTCCAAAGTGGCGATCTTCACAAACTTCTCGTCATGGAAATCCGCGACACCAGGATCGTTGAATGCAATATGGCCATTCTCGCCAATGCCCATCAGCACGATATCGGTCTTGTGGGTACGAAGCAGATGGTCATATCTTCTTGCTTCCGTTTCCGGATCAGCCTCTCCATTGAGAAGATTCACCGACTTGAACGGAACCTTGCTGAAGATCGCATTGTTCAGAAACCCACTGAACGACTGCGGCGAACCCTGCTTGAGCCCCACATAGTCATCCATGTGATAGGCATTGATTCTTGTCCAGTCAATGGACTTGTCACTGACAAGCGCAGCCAGAAAATCATTCTGCGAAGGAGCTGCGGCAAATACGCAGTTGATCTCGTCCTTCTTGTTCAGAAGCATCCTAATGCACTCAGCCGCATCCGTTGCAGCACCGGCACCCATCTGTGTCCTATCTGGATAAATCTTGACTTTCAGTTCCGAATATTTTCTCGTTTTCATTGAAACCTCCTTCTATTTCCTAAAACCCGCCCAGTTGTCCCAATACGCATCATGATAACAGCCATGAAGAAGCTTCTTCAAGTCCGATCGGGAACTGCCCTCGATCAAAGCCTTGCGGACTTCCATCGCCCCATCATAATAAGCACGGATCTTCCTGATGATTTCTGGGGTGCACATCATTGGCTCAATCGCTGTGAACGTATACTGCGCCCCATCAACAGCAGCCTGAATTGCAAAGTCATGACACATTTCTTCACTCATCTGTGGATACAGGAAGCTCCCCAGTCTCCAGCAGAATGGAGTGTCAGTCGAATCGGCAATCATCTGCGGATTGAGGAAAGGTGAAATTCCAGGATCGTAATCCTCAAGATTCAGACTGTCCAGAAGTCCAAGATGAGACTTCTTCATGTCCTCGCAATGGATTTTTCTTGAAGGAACAGGAGCCTCATCCATGAACCGCTTCCAGTACGGCAGGACAAACTCTCCCCACAAGGCAGGAGAGAACATCGCCGCTATGTCATCGCAGATCCTTCCATGGTCCGGGAATGGGTCCATCACAGCCGTTCCATCAATCTGACAATAGAACTTCGTGTATCCGACCAGACTGTCAATCACCGCATCCATGCATTCCCTGAACAGTTCAGGTTCATCATAGACGCCATACATTGCATCATTTCCAGCCAAACCCCAGATCGTCGTCACCGGTCCTTCTGACTGCCAGCCCCAATGAACCCGTCTGCCAGGGAAGGCCTGACGCAACTTTTTCAGGTATTCTACATGAAATGGCGTGAGACCGCCCAAGAAGTCACATGGCTTCTTCAGAATCTTCAGAACCTCTGAAAGGTCGGTCTGCTTCATATCAAGCGCAACCTGACCTGTCTTGGGAAAGATAAGGGGAACACCGACTGAGTTCATGTGACCATACTTGATGATTGGAGTGGTCACAGGAGCAATGACATCGATTCCCTCAAACAGCTCAGCAAGAATCGGCTCGCCCTTCCTGTAGGCCTCGATCGAAGCCTCTGCATCCATGAATTCATCATAAAGCGAGATATTGCACAGATACCCAAGCGTCTCTGCCGAAGTGAAGACGAATGCATCATATGGATAGGCAATCCTTCTGGAAGACCGATCCGGTCTAGAGATGTAGTTTTCTGTACGTATCATAGCTGAACTTATCCTCGCAAAGCCGTTTCATCGAATCGACAAGCGTCGCTTCAAGGTCTGAAGTGAATCTTCCTGGAAGATAGTAATACTTATATGCTCCAAAGACTTCGTAGCCACCTTCCTTCACTGCCGATGCAGAAGGCAGATAACCCACCGAACCACCGCAATAACCGGCAACCATCTCCGGACTGCCGGCGTTCAGATCCTTCAGCTTCATTCCAATGCTGGAAAACAACTCACCGGGCACGCAGTACACAAGCAGACCGCAGACCATGAGCAGATTAACCGTCTCGGTGAGTGAAGTCGGAATCTCATCCATCTCCAGAAGCTGCCGTGCCCAGCACTTGCCTGCGGCGATGTCCCAGATGGGATTGTCATGAACCCTGGCAAACGGGCTGAGACCTTCAGCTTTTTCAACAGCCTTCTTCATCATTTCTAAATTCTTTCCAAGATAGGCTTCAAGCTCCGCCTTGGAAGGGACATCCGTCATCTCAAGCTTCACGTCGGAACAGAACACTTCCGCATTGACCTTCTCCTGCTTCACTGAATGCTTCAATGCCCTTGCAATCTCATCAGCAGTCTCCTGCCCTATCCGCTTGAGATCCTTGACGGTTCCATCCCTGAAGCAATCATGATCAATATCCATCAATGCAGGTCTGGTATCACCGCAAGCCCCCGTCACAGGGAATGCCATCATCTGAGGGCCAAGCTTCCTTGACAAAAAGCCAGCGGTCACTCCAGGATAATCTGCAGAAACCTTTGCTATGTCGACTCCCAGCGTTGTGGGATGAACCGAACAGTTGAATATCACCACCTGATACTTGCCGGCTTCGTCGCAAAGCCCCAGGATCGGAAGACTTCGGTCAATCTCTCCCATGGGATTCGGTCTCATCGAAACACTTCCAGTGACAGGATCCTTGTATCGGCGGTTTATTCCAAAATCAGTTGTTCCGCAGGCATATCTTGCAGTCACCAATATTGCATTCATCTTGCAGGCCAAGCGTGCAGATCTTGCTATGAGCACCTTGAGATTGCCTAGATAAGTCCTGTTCGCCTTCAATGTTCCCAGATTGATCACTGCCGGAGCGGTATGAGTGTGGGTCGAGCAGATAATGATGGAGGAAGATGGAATCCCAAGTATGCCCTCAAGCATCCCCTGTATTGTGCAAACCCATTTTCGATCCAGCTCAAGCAGGTCAAGAGACAGCCATGCCATCTGAGAGTATGGCGCATGAAGAATCAGGACCCTGGCCTTCAGCGTATCCAGAATCCCATCAAAGAACCGTTCTCTGGCCACATGCCCGCTGAGACGACATGAATGGACAGGATTGATTGAAATCTCGCTCTTTTTAATGAAAAGGGAAGCGTCCCGTGCAAGCACCTCATAGCATGTCATCATCGACAATCCTGTATGATATCCAGGATCCAGATCAGGTGTCGCAGGTATCACAGCCTCAGGTTTTCCGTCAGGGCCGATGGTCTGAACTGCAATCGGACTTGGAGAAGCATCAAGATAATACTTTCTGAAAGCCCTCAGACAGGTTCTGAACTTCATTCCTGCCCATTTTGAGAAAGTCTTTCCGTCACCGCAAAGCGACTCCACCAGAACCAGCGCACGCATAGTCTCAGGAACAGCCCACCACGGCATTGAAGAAACCAGAACCTCATCAGTTCTTGCATCCACGCTCTTGGCAATTCCTCCCGGACGCCTGAAGCCATGGAGATAGTTCGCCTTCAACATCAAAGGAAGCATCCTTTGATATGAATCAACCCATGCATTTTCTTCGTCCGTGAGCACATAATGCCGCTTCCACACATCGATCATCTGGGAACTGAGCCCGACGAACTCCAATGCATGTCCCGGATCCAGATGAATATGCCCATCTGCATTGACAGCAGGAAGTCCATCAGCCGTTATCCATTCAACTATAGTGTATGATGAGATGTCATTCCATCTGCCATGCTGGTTGCAGTGATGCTTCAGGACGTAGTCAATCAGCTTCCGCCCTTGCTGAGAAGCCTCGGCATCCTTTTTTAACTTCATCTTCAGGACGATCCCACCCAGGGCAAGCATCTGTCCGGCATATGAGGTTCTTCCATCCGAATAAGTCTTGTACTGCGACGCATCGAAGGAGACCTGATCATTATAGAACCGACCGCTTAGAATCGCCTGGATTGTCTCGTCCAGATACCTTCGTCCGAATTCCTTCTGCTCGGCATTTCCAAACATCTGACCATAGGCATACAGTCCTCTTGAGCAGAAAAGATCGCTCATCGTCCAAAGCCCATTGCCTTTGTAATCACTTCTCCCATCCTCGCAAATATCGAACGGAAGGTGACCCTGATGGAAATCAAGGGAAAAGCGAAGCTTTCCAGCAACCGAATCGGCAAGAGCCCGCAAGCCAGAAATATCAGGATTCTGAAAGCCGTTGAACAATCCGTACCAAGAGATATGGGAGCAGAGAGCCTCAAGCCCCCTTCCCTGTATCCATGTGTACACATGCTTTCTTCCACGGATTCCCTCATCCTCGAAATGGTCATTTCCTGTGATTGCATCCAACTTCAAATCTATCCAGCCATAATTCGGGCGCTTCTTGGTTCTAAATAGAACGGCATTCATAGTGCTGTCCATTACCTGCTTGAGCAGACTAATCTCATTGTAGCTACTTCTGATCATCCTTATTCCTCTGATGTACAAAATCCAAATAACTTTGCGGCATTATCTCCCATCAGCTTTCTTCGCTGAGTAGGAGTCAGATCCGCATCTTTCGCCATTCCAAGACTGTAGGCCTCATCGAAAAGCGAAAAATCGCTTCCAAACATCACTCTGTCCTCGCCAAAACCTTCAATCAGGTTCTCAATCTTCTGAACACAGGTGCATGTGCAGCAGATTTCCGAATACAGATTGGGACTCAACGATGCAATGTCGTTGGCCAGATTCCAGTCATACCCACCGGAATGAGCGAGGATTATCTTCATCGAAGGATAGGTCTCAATCGGCTTGACTACCTGAAGCGGAGTCTCCATCGAAGAGCCGAAGGTATGAATCAGCAACGGCTTTTTGGATTCAGCTATTGCTTCGCAGAGAACCATTCCCTGCGGTGTATCCAGACGATGATGAAATATCTCAGGATGAATCTTGAAGCCCACGAAGTCGGGATTGTCGGCGTACTTCTCCATCTCCTTGAGAGATAGATCCGGATAGTTCGGGTTAAGGACCACATATCCCTTGATCCTGTCGCTTCCCCTTATGCTCTGTGCAAGGCGTCTGTTTCCCTCCACCAGATCATAACGAAGGGCATATGAGGAAGACACCAGCAGCATGTCCACGCCATTTTCGGCCAATGCCCTCTCAGCCATCATTGCAGTGACGTCAACCGTAGGAAAATACCATCTTCCCAGATGTCCATGAATGTCAATGATCATATTTCAGCCTCCTCAGAATCGGGGCTGCGTTCTCATAGAGGATTCTCTTTTTCTGATCAGGATGGAGCAAGCCCAAAGGAGAAGAAATCGCTCCGAACGGAACATCGGAGGAAAACACGATTCTGTTGGGAAAATACTTTGCTGCATAATCCACACTTTCAATCCCATGAAGCAATCTGCAGCTCGGGAAAACATTGGCATAAGGCGATAGCCTGAGACACCAGTTTGCACTGTCATAGTAATGGAGGCTGGTCACCAAAGGACATTCATCCCCTGCAATCCGAACTATCGTCTCCACCGCTGCTGGAACGGCATCTACTCCAACAACTCCGCCATTCTCTGCAATCAACGGAAGGACGATGTTCAGAACCGGATGATCCGCTGCGAATCTCATCTGTTCAGGATAGAGCCGCCAGAAACGTATGCCTAGATCGAATCCCCTCTGGACAATCTCCAGACAGCGTTCCACTCCTTCCAATGGATTGAAAGTCCCGGATGGAATGAACGTGATCTCTTTGCAGCTGTTTTCCCTGCAGACTGAGACCACATCCTCGTTACCCGCCTTCGGATCATAGTAAAGTCCTTCCAGACTGTGCAGCACGGCAACAGTCACCCCGGATTTTTCCAGCAGGCTGCGCACATATGGGAAATCAGCCTTCAATGCCTTCTTTGGCGAGAATCCATAACTGGCCTGAAAATCAACAAACTTCATTTTAGCTCTTCATTCCCGTCAGGGTGATTCCTCTTACAATCTTCTTCCTCAAAAAGAGGAAGACTATCAGCACGGGGAGCACGGAAAGCATGGACCCTGCATTTATCGGTCCAAGGTCTACGGTGAATCTGTACTGGAACATTCCAAGTCCAAGCTCCATCGTCCAGAGGTCTCTGGTACTGGTCACGATGAGCGGCCATATGAAGGCTGCCCAGGTCTGCTGGAAAGCGAAGATTGCAAGTGCGCCGGAAGGACCTGAAAGCATCGGAGCCACGACAGTGAAGAAGATTCTTGCCTCGCCTGCTCCATCTATTCTTGCTGCGTCCAGAAGATCATCAGGAATCGAAGCCATGATGTTCTGTCTCATGAAGAAGATTCCATAGCTCATTATCAGATAAGGAGCAACCAGCCCCATGAAGGTATTGACCCAGCTCAGCTTGACCATCTGCATGTACAGCGGAATCATATAGACCTCAAGAGGAACCATTGATGTGGCCAGAGTGAGCACGAACAGGAAGTTCTTTCCAGGGAAGTTGAACTTTCCAAACACGTACCCTGCGATAGTCGAAGTCAAAAGTATGCAGATCGTCGAAATCACTGACATGGTCAGGCTGTTGAGGAAGAACTTCAAAAACGGTGCTGTCTCGAACACCTCGACGTAGTTCTGCATTGTGAATGTCTTGGGTATAAGCTGTGGCGGCCAGCTCAGGACCTCGGATGGTATCTTGAGCGAAGTCGACAGCATCCAGATAAATGGAAGAACCATTATCACACAGCCGAGAAGCAGCAGACCATGCTTCAGTATCCTAAGCCAGATTGGTGAATATTCTTTCATCAGTTTGCTCCTCCCTTTCCGATCTTAATCTTTTTGTCTCCTGAACCGCCCGATATTCCGAACTGAATGAATGTAAGCAGAAGAATAATCGCAAACAGCACCACTGCCTCAGCGGCGGCATATCCGGTCCTGAAATACCTGAATCCATTTTCATAGATATCGAAGACTATTGTTCTCACCGCATTACCGGGAGCTCCCTGAGCACCGCTCGTCATGACGAACACCTGGGTGAACACATTGAACGAGTTGATTGTCGAGATGACGAACACGAAGAGGAGAATAGGCTTCAAAAGTGGAATGATGACCTTCCAGAACACCTGGTTGGTCGAAGCGCCATCGATTCTGGCCGCTTCTATGTATGTTTCGGGAATATCACGCATTCCCACGAGGAAGATGATCATGTTGTAGCCTACGATCTTCCAGACGCTCATGATGATGATCGCCACCATGGCGGTGTTCGGATAGACCAGCCATCCAATAGGCTGAATTCCGAACCAGGAAAGAATGTAGTTCAGCAATCCGTAAGTAGGATCGTAGATCCATTTCCACACGACTGCGACAGGCACCATCGGTGTGATCACAGGAAGGAAGTACAGCGTTTCATACAATGGGCTGAGCTTGGACTGGTTTACAAGCAGTGCGGCAAGCAGCACAGCCAGGACAACGCTGAACACTGTGACGAACAATGCAAATATCGAAGTGTTTCTCAACGAAAGAAGGAACAATGGATCCCTGAAGAGATCAACGAAGTTCTTCAAGCCCACGAACTCCTGCATAGGGTTGACGACGGTTGATTCAAAAAGGCTGTACACGAAGTTCTTGAAGATAGGTATTATCCTCACAAAGGCGAATATCGCAATTACTGGCAATATCGAGCAGTATACGAATATTCTTTTCTTTCTTTCAGTTTCGTTCATACGCCTTCTTAGCGTAATCGCGTTGGCATTGTTTCTATTCATAATCCCTTCCAAAAAGCGTCTTCCAGAGGATTATCCCCTGGAAGACTGTGTATTGTTCTTTACGGCTTATTCTCCGAAGAGCTTGTATCTCTTGAGAATTTCGTTTGTCTCAGCTGCCGCGTCACTGACTGTCTTTGCGATTCCGGCACTGTTTCCATTAAGTGAAGAATCGAGGAATGCTGTGACAAGTCTCTCTGCAAGCTTGGTTGTCACTTCATCAAATGCAGCGATAGGAATATATCCGTACTCTTCGTATTCAGGATCAGTGTATACGAATGCAGCGAACTGCGGATGACGCTCGATGATGTCGGCAATATTGATGTCGTTTCTGCAAGGAAGCCAACCGACGTTCTCGAACATCCATCTCTGGTTGTCCTCGTCAACGAGTGAAAGAACGAATTCCCATGCCAGTTCAGGATTCTTTGAAGCCTTGGTGACATAGAGGTTCTCCACGTTGGTGATTCTTCCCCAGCGGGCATCCTTCGGAACAGGAGCGGTCTCATAGTTCAGACCAGGAGCCTTGGCGGCGATGTCGCCGATGACCCATGACTCTCTGAAGAACATAGCGGTCTGTCCCAGCTCGAAAGCTTCTGTGTCATGCTTGATCAGCTGGTCATCCCAATGATCCTTGTATACAGCATCGATGTAATACTGAAGAGCCTTTCTTCCAGCATCATTGTTGTATGCAGCATGATATGTTCCAGGAGTCTTTCCTTCCTCGATGATTGTCGCTCCCATTGGATAGAGAGTGAACCAGAACTTCTCTGCAACACCTGAACCCTGACCTGAAAGTCTGAGGCTGTGTCCTGATCTGGTGAGGTTGCCCTTTTCATCATACTTGGCCAGAACCTTGGCATACTGGTACATTTCGTCAAAAGTCTGCGGTGCCCGTGTGAGTCCGGCTTCGGCGAACATATCGGTGTTGTAGAACAGAGCTGTTCTGCCCTGGAACAATGGAAGACCATAGATGACTCCGTTGGTCGTGTTGTTGTTCAGTGCGAAGCTGCTGTATCTTCCGTCAGCTTTTGCAAACTTCAGAACTTCGTCGGAAAGAGCAGGCATCAGTCCTGCATCGATGAACTTCTGGTTTGCATAGGTTGAAACCTCGATGATGTCAGCAACGGTGTTTGATGGAATAGTGGCAGAGAGCTTCTGCTCGAATTCTCTGAGAGGGTGGGAAACGATCTCGACTGTCACGTTGGGATGTGTCTCCTTGAACCTCTCTGCAGCCTGCTTGTAGAACTTCTCCATTTCTGGATATCCTGACCAGATTGTAAGAGTTTCTGCCTTTGCCTCGGAACTTCCGTTTGCAAAACCCATCTGGAGAGCAACCAGCAATACCAGTGCTACCAGAAACATTTTTCGCATAATCTTCATATGCTCCTCCTGTTTTTATTTGATGATTAATAACTAAATCTGTTACTAATACCAGAATAACTTACCGTTTACCTGCAGTCAATTTTTTCATTTTCTGCAGTAATCGTCATTGTGACGTCTCAGCGAAGCTGGTCAGCCCCCTCAGCTACCTTTCTGAAGGCATTTGCATACAGCTCAATCTCCTTCTTGTCCAGATGCTTGAACCAAGGAACCGCCACTGTTATCTCATGAATGCTTTCTGCAACTGGAAGTGTTCCTGCACCCTGTCTCACATCACGCTGTCCGAATGCGATGGCAGTCGGCTTTCCCATGTGGAAGAAGTCTGAATCATGGAAATACGGATGAATATGGAGAGGTGAGTTGCCGCCTGGGAAGCACTGATGGACACCTTCGGCATTGACTGCATTGGAGAAGACTTCGGATGTGATTTTGCCAAGCTCCTCTGCATAGTACAGTCCCTGTGGATAATACCATCCACCCATCGTGGAGTTCTCCCAGTAATCCGGTCTGTGAGGCTTGATTCCTGGAACGCCATCCAGACATGACCAGAAGTAGTTCATGGAATCCTGAATCTCCTGGATTCTTGCAGGATAATGCTTCAGCTGAACACGTCCCATAGCTGTGCAGGTCTGATTCACTCTGCCCTTCATTGCACCGATTGGAATACCGGCAAAGTGCTGTAGCGCTGGATCGGTAAGCTGGTTATCCGAAGCATTGAATCTTGATGCGGCTCCGGTTCTCTCATAATGACCGAACAGAACAGCTCTTTCATAGATTTCCCTGTCATTGGTGATAAGCATTCCGGCTTCACCGATTGCAAAGCTCTTTCCTGCCATCATGCTCATGACTCCGACATCCCCGATGGTGCCGCATTTTCTACCTTTGTAAAGAGTTCCCTGGGCATGGGAGGTGTCTTCTATGACTTTAAGGCCATGCTTGCGTGCAAGTTGCATGACTTCATCCATAGGAGACGGATGTCCTGCATAATGAACTGCTACAATCGCCTTGGTCCGTGGTCCGATTCTATGCTCTATGTCATTGGGGTCTATGCAGAGGGTTCTTCGGTCAATGTCGCAGAAATTCACTGTGGCTCCGAGTGTAAGTGCCTGAGCGGCACTTGCCCAGTACGTCATGCTCGGTGCGATTATTTCGTCACCGGCACCAATGCCGCATGCCCACATTCCAGCCATTATGCTGGCGGTCCCGTTACAGAAGCACAGCGCATGCTTCATGCCCATCCAGTCAGCAAACTCATGCTCGAACTGCTTTGTGATAACAGTTCCGCTCATGGTTCCAGCCCTTAGCACATCTGTCACGGCACTGATATCCTCATCAGTGACAATCGGCCAGTGAAACAGCTCAGCAGGCTCCTGCTGAATAGTCTTTTTTCCACCATTGATTGCAAGCTTCATTTATTTATTTCCTCCTTGGACTATCTGTCCAATTTCTGCCACACAATTGACTTCGTCCCAATCAAAGACGAAGAAGTCAGCCCTGCTTTCAACCCTGAACTCCATTCGAGATGGATCAAGGCCATAGATTCTGGTAGGATTCTGAGTGCAGGCCTTCAGCGCCTCTCTAAGGCTCTTCCCGGTATACTTCACGAAATTCCCAAGATTGCGGATCAACGGAGACCCGGCGCCAGCCAGATAAGGAGTGCCGGCAAGACGGACCGAGCCATCCATTACTATCTCGACTTTCATGTTTCCCCAGCTGCACAGTCCGACCGGTTGCCCGGCAACGGGAGCCAGATCCGTGATGATCACCACATCGTCCTCGTTTCTGCATTTTGTGAAGACCTTCACGGCTCTGGGTGGAACATGCGAGCCATCGCATATGATGGTGATCGCCAATCCGTCGTTTGCAAGTTGACCGATGATGTGGTTGTTCATCCTGTCAATCATCGCTGCACTGCCGTTTCCAATGTGGGTGCAGGCCTTGGCACCTGCCTTGACAGCTGCATCTATCTGGTCACATGTAGCTTCGGAGTGTCCAAGCGAACATACTATTCCCCTTCCGGTTGTATGTCGTATGAATTCTATCGAACCCTCTGTCTCAGGTGCGATGGTGACGATTTTAAGCAGACCTTCGGAGCATTCAATCCAGCGGTCCAGCTCTTCAGTCGATGGCTTTCGTACATATCTCAGGTCATGAGCGCCTCTTGGTCCATCATCTGGAGATATATACGGACCCTCAACATGGATTCCTGTGATGTGAGACGCCACCTCAGGGTATTTTCTGACGGCTTCGGCTATGACAGACAGATTTCTCTCTATCAGCAGTTCCGGCCTTGTGACCACTGTGGGAAAATGCTGAAACGTGCCTTTCGCTGTAAGACTCCGGCAAACCTTGAGCACATCTTCAGCAGTGAGATCGCTGTCGCTGTAATCAACTCCAAGGTTCCCATTGACCTGAACATCTATCAGTCCTGGGGCAATGCATGGTAGTCCTTTTCTCTTTTCGATTTTTTCGGTAGCAACAATTACACCATCTTCAACCAGGATCCTCAGTCCTCTGTCATTGAGAACATCGATTCCTTCAACACATAGCCCCATCAGGCACCCCCGTAATCTGTATTTATTATCATTGTGAGTTACTAATTCAATTCTGTCAATCTTTTTTTGCACAGAGTTCAAGAAACGCGAGCAGTAATGTAAAATGTCCACTTGAAAACAACCAGAAGGAAAAGAGAAATATGAAGTCCCATGATTCCTGTGCTACTATTGGTTTCTCAATAAATCATAGACACACGGAGGAAAACATGGGACGCAAGCATCTTA
>JAAYFO010000080.1 GCA_012728215.1 Spirochaetales bacterium
ATGATTTTCAAAGTGGTCTGGTCCAGCAGCATATCGAGGATCATATTCCTTTCCTCAATGTAGATTGAAACCGAGTAGACATTCGAATTGAGAACTGGTTCGGAAAAATACATGGATGAAACGGGAAGAAGATCGGCAAGAAGATCATTGTTGATATGTGCAAGAGCCTTTTTCTTGCTTGGTTCAAAATAAAGCTCAGTCCAGTTCAGGCTGTATTCTGTGCTGAGTGCTTTCTTGAGTGTTCTTATCGGTTCGATATCGTCTGCGTTGCTGAGCTTTCCGAATCCATTGATTGATGGAAGAATAGGGGCTTGATGGAGGGATGGCAGGTATGTGCTTATGTCCGTGGCATTCAGGACTGCGACTGATGAGAAAAGAATGATTAATGAAAGAAGGATTTTTTTCCTCATGAATGAACTATTGCCCAATCTGGGCTTTTTGTAAAGTGCTTTGTGTTCTATACTGACGGGGAGGAGTATTCATGAAATTTGTTTCCTGGAATGTCAATGGGCTCAGAGCCTGTCTGGACAAGGGTTTTGAGGATTATATTAAGAAAGAAGATGCGGATTTCGTATGTCTTCAGGAGATAAAGCTCTCCGAAGGACAGCTGGACAGAAAATTCCCTGGCTATATAACCCATTTCAACTATGCTTCCAAAAAAGGCTACTCAGGTACTGCGATTTTTTGTAAGACTGAACCAATCTCTGTCAAGAACGGAACGGATGATGAAGGAAGAGTTATCATCATGGAGTACGAAGGGTTCTTCCTCGTGAATGTCTATGTTCCTAATTCACAGGATAAGCTTGCAAGGTTGCCATTCAGACTGGATTGGGATGAATCCTTCCGTAACGAGATGATCAAGCTGGACAGCATGAAGCCGGTCATCATATGTGGTGACTTGAATGTGGCACGGAGCCCAATAGAACTCAAGAATCCCAAATCCAATGAACGCAATGCGGGATATTCGATCGAAGAAAGAAACAGTTTTCAGAAGTTGCTGGACAGTGGATTCACCGACAGCTTCAGACATTTCTATCCAGATGTGACAGGTGCGTATTCATGGTGGTCCTACCGTTTCCATGCACGTGAGAACAATGCAGGGTGGCGGATAGACTACTGGCTGGTTTCTGACAGACTTGTTCCTTATCTCAAGGACAGCGAGATTAGAAGCGATGTCACTGGTTCGGACCATTGTCCTGTTGTGCTCACTGCAGATTTGAATTGACAACCATGAAGTCAGGAACTTGTTTCAATCATTCAATTCCAGTCTGAAGTTCGATTGACCAAAGCTTGATGGCATAGCTGTCAGCTGTTGTCAATTCAGAGTCAGATCTTCGCTTTATGCCTAAACACAGCCATCTCAACCGGGGTGCCATCTGAAAGACTGGAATAATAGTTCTTCTGCATCTCCCATTGAGGATGCTTAGTGAATACGTCCTTTTCAATACAGTTGGAATAAATGATTTTTTTCCCATTCGCCTTGGAAAGGAAGCTGTCCAGAAGCTTTGCCGGGAATGGATTGTACAGATACAGGACAGAATCTTCTGGAAAAGTGTCGGCGATACACACTGCATCCTGACATTTGATCTGCACCTGTGGCTTGTTTCGGAAGAGATGCATGCAGAACTGTGCATATGTTGGGTCGATTTCTATTCCAATGAGCCTGCCATTGAATCTGCGAAGACTAAGATATCCTATAAATCTTCCCATCCCGCAACCGACATCAATGACGGTGTCTTCCTTGCCTATTTCCTGCATTGCGCTTCTTATGATGGGATAATCCGAACTCTGTACGGGATTCGTACCCAGAAGCTGTTCGTATTCGGTGTGATATACACCTGAGAGCTTCTGATGGCTTATCCTGTAATCGAGGACAAATTCCTCGATATAGTTGAAAAAAGGAACTGACATGGCCTAACTATCCCTCATATTGAAGAATCGTTCAAGCAAATTCAGTAAATATAGTAATTTACTCCTTTTTAGCTGCCTTTTTCGCTTGCTTTGTTGACATATGGTGAAGAAAACAGTATTTGGTTCTTAGATTGATTATGTTGGTGATTTCAGCTTGAACAACTCCAGACTTAATTGTAAATTGAAAACATGATTGGATTCTTTATAAAAAAGTCTTTTTTCGATGGGTGGGATAATTTTCTGTCCCTGCTGCTTCTGAATCTGGGATACATAATCATCACTCTTGGAGTCCTGGGCGTCTTAAGCTATGTCCAGGCTGCATCTTGGATAGTGATTGCCTTGGTGGGACTGCTTCTTCTCATTGGGTGCATATATACCGGAGGAGTATCAGCAATGGTGTACCACTATTCCCGTTATTCCCATGAAGGCTGGAGCTGCTTCTGGAATTCCATGAAGAAGAAGATGATCCATAGCCTGCTGTACTTTGTATGTCTGGTGATATTGATTCTCTGCTGCACAGTGGTGATCCCGTTCTACCTTAGTTCGATGAAGGGATTTTTTGGAGCGATTTTGGGTGTGGTAGTGTTCTGGGTCGTGCTGTTCTCAAGTCTTGCTCTCCAGTACTTTTTCCCATTGACTCAGATGATGGAAAACGACAGACCGCTGAAGACACTGAAGAAATGCTTCATAATCATGGCTGACAATTTTGGTTTCACACTTTTCTTTGCATTTTACAATCTGATCGGAACGGCACTCTCCTGTGTCCTGGCTCTGATGATTCCGGGTTTTGCGGGAATCCATCTTGGACAGGATGTCGCCATCAAGCTTCTCATGCTGAAATATGACTACCTTGAGGAGAACCCCGACCTGACGGCCAAGGAGCGAAGACATGTCCCTTGGGATGAGCTTCTTCTGGATGAGAAGGAGAAGGTCGGACATCGGACTTTCCGTGGAATGATATTCCCCTGGAAGGAATAGTCAGTAAAAGATATCTGCACTTTGGTGCAGGAGTCATTTCGTATGGAATTAATTAGTTGAGGTTAATATGAGTTATGAAGTTGAAATTAAGGCACGTATCGACGAGCAGAGCATCAATGAGCTTAAAGACAAGTTCTGCAGTCTGGAAGGGACTGAGATTCTTGGCGAAGTAAGGAAGAATGACATATACTTTGCAGTTCATGCCACCGATCATCAGCTGTTCAGAGTGCGTACCCAGTCTGTCGGAGGAGTGAAGGACATCCTCATCACTTCGAAGCCGATTCGCTCCTATGAGGGAACCGAGATCAACAAGGAACTAGAGTTTCATGCCAGGCCAGAAGAGCTGGAGATAATCAAGCAGTTCTTCACTAGTCTTGGTTATGTCGTCTGCCTGCAGAAGGAGAAGAATGGCTGGTCCTGCATAGTCCCTGTTTCTGGTTTCAATGTGATTGTGGAAATATTCAAGGTCAACGACATCGGATTCTTCCTTGAGATGGAGATCACCTCAATTCAGTCCGCTGAAGAGGATTCGCTGATCTCAAAGGCTCAGATTGCTCTTCACAAGCTTCTTGGTCAGGTTGGAGTCTCCGAGAAGGCCATTGAGACCACTTCATACAGACAGCTGATTCTTCAGTCGATGGATAACGAATCGAACTGATTGGCGTCATTTACTTTTTCTGTTTCTTTCATCATGCAATGATGATTCTTCGTCCGGAGATAGGCTCTGTGAAGATCTGTGCGTCGGAATGAAAGACATCTTGGAGCATGTTTTCATTGAATACCTCATTCGGGGTGCCTGAAGCATAGAGCTTTCCTGCATCAAGGACATGGCACCAATTTGCATGATTCATAGCGGAATTCAGATCGTGTATTGCACAGAATACCGTCTTGCCTTCTTCTTCGGTCAGTTTTTTTGCTGCCTTGAGAAGCTGGCTTTGGCGGTTGATGTCCAGATTGCTTGTAGGTTCGTCCATCAGAATCAGCTTTGTCTTGCAGCAGATGGCTCTGCAGAGCATCACCAGCTGAGCTTCGCCACCTGATATTTCATTTGCCATTCGGTCTCCCAGACCTTCAATGCCGGCGGTCTTCAACGCTGAATCGATTTCATCGTCATTGCAGGTCCTCCCTGCGAAGTCTGACATTGAGATGACCTGTCTGACAGAGAATCCCTCGGGGAATATGTAATACTGAGGTATGAATGCCACAAGCTTTGCAAGGTCAATCTGTCGGATATTGTCAATCTCATTGCCTTGAACGAGAATCTGACCGCTTTTCTTTTTCAGTCCTTTGAGAATCATTCTGAACAAAGTCGATTTTCCCGATCCGTTTGGTCCGACAAGTGCAGTGAACTGGCCTTTGGGAACATCCAGGTTGAAATTCTGAAACAGTTCGTTTCCCTTGTAGCCTCCGTAAAGGTTCCTTATCGTCAAAGCATTATTCATTGAGCGCTTCTCCTTCCACTTGCAAGGCTGATGAACAGTGGTGCGCCCAGAATCGAGGTTATCACGCCAACTGGGATTTCCGTTGAACCCATTATTGTCCTTGAAACTGTATCTGATGCAAGAATCAGAATCGCCCCTGTCAATGCAGTGACAGGAATCAGACGCTTGTGTTCGTTTCCAGACAGCAGCCGGGCAATGTGTGGGGCCAGAAGACCGGCGAACCCTATCACACCACAGAAGCATACCGCTCCTGCAGTGCATATCGTGGCTGCAAACAGCATGAACCTTCTTGTCCCCTCCACATTGAGACCGAGCGATCTTGCACTTCCTTCATCAAGAAGCAGAAGATCCAGTGCCCTTGCCTTGAAGCCGATTGCTACGAATGCGGCAATAGCTGTGACAAGCATTATTGTGACCTTGTTCATGTTCATGGCAGAGAAACTGCCCATTGTCCAGAATAGAATGTTTGCAAGCTCATGGCGATGCAGATAGACTACAAGTGTCGTCAGGGCTGAAAATAGGGAAGATAGTGCAACGCCTGAAAGAATCAATGTCCGCTGGCTGTTGCGTGAGATTGCCATGACTATCAATGATGCGACCATGGCACCGATGAAGGCAAGAAGTGGAATGCTTGGAAGAAATCCCATTGAAAGGCCGGCAAGAGACCCAAGTGCCACTGCCAAGGATGCTCCGCTTGAGACGCCAAGCAGATATGGATCGGCCATAGGATTTCTGAACACTGCCTGGAATACCACACCGCACACACCAAGCATTGCACCACAGAGAACAGATCCCAGCACACGTGGTATCCTGATGTTCCGGATGATGAACTGATGGGTATTCTCAGGGGTTCTGAAGATTCCTTCAATGACTGACTTGATGCTGATCTGGACGCTTCCAAGGCATATGCCCAGAATCATCAAAGATGCAAGAATGATGCTGAGAATGATTATGAGCAATGGAAATGGAAGAGTCTTTCTCATATTCTAGAATAATTCAGGATGAAGAATGGCAGCAAGTGCCTCTACGGCTTCTGCGGTTCTTGGACCCTGTCGGTCAATTATATCGCCATTTATCTTGTACATGCGTCCTTCCTTGACGGCCGTCAACTGGTTGTATGGCTCGTTGGTCTGGAAGAACTGCTTGTCCAGATCGAAGTTGGAATAGCTGTACTCTGGGAAAACCAGGATTGAAGGGTCTTTTTCGAGGAGCTGCTCTTTGCTGTAAGTCCAGTACTGTCCATCTTCTGCTGAATTGATTCCTCCGGCAACCTTTATCAGTTCGTTGATATAGGTATCTTTAGTGGCAGTGAAATCACCATATTCACCATAGCCTACACAATAGTAGGTTGTTACAGGTTCGGCTGAGGATGTCTTCTGCTTTACGGCTTCGATTCGTTCCTTCATCAAGGTCACCAGTTTTTCTGCATTGTCCTCTTTTGCCAGGATTCTTCCTGTCTGACGAATGAAATCAAAGGTTCCTTCGAGGGTGGTCTGCATGTTCAGTACAATAAGAGGAATACCTAGATTTCGAATCGCATCTATGGTTTCCTGTGAAATGAAGGCACTGCAGATGACTACGTCGGGCTCCAGCGAGACGGTTGTCTCGATGTTTACATTGTACATGTCGCCGATTGAGGGAACCGCCGCCACCTGTTGTGGATAGTTGCAGTAGTCAGTGCGTCCGACGAGGGTTTCTCCTGCACCGAGTGCAAACACTGTCTCGGTGACGTTCGGGTTAAGGGAAACGACTCTTTGGGGTTTCGTCTGAAGCACTGTCGAATGACCTGTGCTGTCAGTGATTGTAAGATAAGGCTCCGCATTGCTTTCTGCAATACCTTGTGATGCAAGGGGAGTCACGACGAGTGAAATAATGATCAGTGCTGTCATCAGCTTATGCTTTTTCATTTCACGCTCCTGAAAATAATGTTGTGGGCATGAAACTGCATACCCGAATCCGTTCTCCGCAGATTCCGACTTATAGTCGTCAGGTGACTTTGCGACAGGTTTCCTGGCTTCGAGGGTTTCAGAACAGGCTCCTTCCCACGCATTTGCGCAGTGGATCATGCCTTATCTTGCCTCTTCACAGTGGCGGGACCGTGCAGGATTTCAACCTGCTTCCCTAGTACGGCAAAGTAACTAGATATTATATTGAGGCTTGCTTGATGTCAAGGCTGGTTGTGATGTAATATTGCCCCATGTCGATGATCACTATTTATACGGATGGGGGATGCAGTGGCAATCCAGGGCCAGGTGGATGGGCGTTTGTAGCCCTTGCTCAGAATGGAGCAATGATTGCTTGTCAAAGTGGCGGAGAACGCCAGACAACTAATAACAGGATGGAGCTCCGCGCTGTGATAAGTGCATTGGAGTTCGCTCAGGACATGTCTGCAGAATCAGTGGTGATATGCACTGACAGTCAATATGTCAAGAATGGAATCACTGACTGGATAAGAAAATGGAAGATCAATGGCTGGAAGAATTCCAAGAAGGAAGCTGTGAAGAACAGGGAACTTTGGGAAGAGCTTGATGACAAGGTTTCCCATGACAGGGTGAGCTTTCGCTGGGTCAAGGGTCATGCCGGCATAGAATTCAATGAAAAGTGCGATCAGATGGTACGCGCTGAGATGGAGAAATTTTTGTGAAGACTTCACTTTGGCAGCTTTTCGCTACGTTTGCCAAAATCGGATCCCTGACTTTCGGAGGGGGAATGGCGATGCTTCCTATGCTCGAGCGTGAGGTCGTTGAAAGACATCACTGGGCGACATCGGAAGAGCTGTTGGACTTCTATGCAATTGGGCAGTGCACACCTGGGATAATTGCAATTAACACTGCAACTTTCATTGGTTTCCGTGAAAGAAAGGACATCGGAGGTGTGTCTGCTTCTCTTGGCATGGTCTTTCCGTCATTCGTAATAATCCTTCTTCTTGCGACGGTTCTGAAGATGCTTGAGGGCAACGTCTTTGTTCTCAAGGCTTTTGCCGGCATTCGCATTGCCGTCTGCGCGTTGATTCTGAAGTCAGTGATTTCCATGGGCAGAAAGTCCGTAGTGGATGTTGTCTCTGCTGCCGCACTGGTAGCTGCCATAGCTTTGAATCTCATATTTGGTGTTTCAACGGTAATGATTGTGATCGGTGCCATTCTTCTGGGAATTGCATATCATTTCATTCTTCAGCGAAAAAAAGCCCGGGAGGAACAGCAGTGATTTATCTGCAGCTTTTCTGGGAATTCTTCAAGACCGGACTCTTCTCCATAGGCGGAGGCCTGGTGACGCTTCCTTTCCTTTTTGGGATGAGTGAGAGTCATCCTGAATGGTTCACTGCAGCTGAGCTTGGAAATATGGTTGCCGTTTCCGAGTCCACACCCGGTCCAATAGGAATCAACATGGCGACATATGCAGGTTTCAAGGCAGCGGGTTTTGTTGGAAGTGTCGTAGCCACGATGTCTCTGGCCCTTCCTTCCATCATCATTATTCTGATCATTGCCCGTGCATATGAGAAGTACCGTGACAATCCTTTGGTGAACGATGCCTTTCATGTTCTTCGGCCGGTTTCAACTGCAATGATCTTCTGCGCCTTGTGCACGTTGGCTTCGATCACAATATTCGAAGGCACTCATCTGCTTCCTGTGCCTGCCGCTTTGCTTTC
>JAAYFO010000081.1 GCA_012728215.1 Spirochaetales bacterium
CCTTTTTAGATATTTCAAACAATCAAACAATTAATCCGTACTTACCACAGACTCCATTTCATCCTTTATCGTCATCACACCTATCAACGCAATGCGATTTGCAATATAATCCCAGTCATGACCAAATGCGCAACAGTATCTATAATCGGCAGGCCCTCATCGGGAAAATCAACCTTCATCAACTCAATCTGCGAAGCCAAAGTGAGCATCACTTCGTCAATCCCCCAGACAACGAGAAACACAATCAAGGGAATATATACCGACACCAGAGGACAGATAATCTTCCTTGACACCCCTGGAATCCACAATTCCGAAGCGAACCTGAATCTCAAGCTGATGGAAGTCGCAAAGACCGCTATCGAGGACTGCGATGCAATCCTCTACATGATCGACCCTAAGCGGGAACCAGGTGCGGAGGAGAACATGATAGTCAGTATTCTCTCTGAGTCCAAACGGCCAATAGTCCTGTGCATTAACAAGAAAGACATTGCAACTGATTCCGAGATTGAACGTGCCAAGGAGTTTCTGAAGACTGCATTCCCCAGCATCACTGTCCATCCGCTTTGCGCATCAGCACTGGAAGACGATGGGCTGGATGAAATCCTGATAGCACTGTTCGCAACCGCACCTGAAGGTCCTCTGCTCTACAGCGAAGATACCCGAACCGACCAGGATCTTGAATTCAGAATCAGTGAAATAATCCGCGAGAAGACAATATCGAATCTCAAGGAGGAGCTTCCCCATTCACTGTTTGTGGAAATCGCGGACCTTCAGTACGACAAGGCTGCCAATGAAGTCTGGATCAGAGCATTCATAAACGTCGAGCATGAATCACAGAAAGGAATAATCGTAGGAAAGGGAGGAACCAACATCCGCAGAATACGCATCGCATCCTTCTCTGCTCTCAAGCATATCTTCCCATCGGCAAAACTGCAGATCGACCTACGTGTCAAGACAGCACCCAGATGGCGCCAGAACGAGATACTCCTGAAGAAGATGATCAAGTAGAAGGCAGCGTCTTTCCGATGTATTGAAATCTTGCAACAGGCTCAGCACATCCATCGCACATAGTGGGAACACTCACAAGCTCAGTGAACATCGAATATGGTCTGACCCACATCACAGAAGACACGACAGGCCGGTACAGGACCATTGTCTCAAGCGTCTCGCTATGGACAACTGTTCCCAGCACTTCATAGTAATCACCCTTGAAGTGCCGATAAAACCCTTTTTCTAGATTTATTGGAACAATAGTCGGCTTATCGGACATCGTCACACCTATCAGTAGCGGCAGAGAATTGGGAGGATCTTATCCTTGCCACAGGCCTTGATGAACTGTGCAAGCTTCGGTCCCTTGCTCTTGGAAATCAGAACGGTATAGACGGTGAGGAAGAAATCCTGGGTGTCCAGTCCTGCATCTGCCGCCACGGCATACAGCTGCTCGGAAAATTCCTTGTCGGTCTTGCTGTCCATCGTCTCAACTGCAGCAAAGAGCCCTTTGACTGCCTTCTTCTGGGCATCGGAAAGCTCAGCGACAGGGTCTGTTTCCTTGGAAAGAGAAAACCTGAAATCATCCGGAGCATAATCGCAGATCCAGTGCCAGGCACATGTGCATTTGGCTCTGAGACGCTCAACCTGACTTGGCTTGATGTCAGGCAGAGATGAAATCACCTTGTCGATGTCTCCATCCTGCACCTGAAGCATGTTGCAAAGATGACGGAAAGGAATCTGATAGCTGACTTCCTGAGGAACCTTGTCCACCTGGCTCAGCTCGAATATCCTCTTCTCCTTCTGCAATCTCTTCTCGTTGACTGGAAGCAATCCGAAATAGATTCTCTCGCAGTTCTCATAGTCCTCGAAGATCTTCAGAACATCCAGATCAAACGAAATGCTGAACTCGGCGGAAGGCCTTGTGCTTGCAAACATGTATCTGGCAATCTCAGGAGTGTATACATACAGAACATCATTCAGAGTATCGACATTGCCAAGAGAAGAGGACTGCTTGCCTTTGCCCTTGAATGTGATGAAATCATACTTGAATGATACAGGAGCCTCTGCACCATACAGTTTTACAACTCTCTTGGAAGTATCAAAGGAACCACCCTGACTATGATGGTCCTTTCCGGCAGGTTCGAAATCAACATGCTCGCGTGCCCATCTCATAGGCCAGTCCACTCTCCAGTGAAGCTTGACCAGACCAGTGCTCCTCAGATCGACAGTCTCGGACTCTCCAGTCGCATCATCTCTGTATGTGACACCCCATTCGCCGTCCCATCCGGTCACGGTGGTGGTGTCCTTCCCTGTAAAACCAGAGAAAACTGAAATCGGCCACCAGTCCTCGGCCAAAGGCTCCGTCCTGAATTCATTGAGAATCGCTCTTATCTCATCACGATGAACCAATGCGTTTCGAATTCCTTCCGCATACATGGAACTCTGATAGCGTTCTGACTGATAAAGATACTCAGGAGAAATTCCAACTTGTGGAAGCATTGTCTCCACGGCAATCTCATTGGCTCTGGCATAGCTCTCCTGATGAGTAAGCATGTCAGGAACCGATGTGATAGGCTTGCGAAGATATGTTTCAAGGATATCCTGATTCGGCATGTTTTTGGGAACCTTCCTGAATACATCATAATCATCCCAGCTGTATATGAATCTGACATTGCAGCCCTTGTTTCTAAGAGCTCTCACCACCAGGTCGACCGATATGATCTCTCTGAAGTTTCCAATATGAACCGTACCGGACGGTGTGATTCCCGAAGCGCAGGTATAGAGGTCCTTCTGACCTTTTTCCCTAATTATCCTGTCGGCGCAAATGTCCGCCCAATGCAAAGAATTCTGTTCCATATCGGCGATTATAATGGAAC
>JAAYFO010000082.1 GCA_012728215.1 Spirochaetales bacterium
AGGTTCCTCTGAAAGAACCATGCTGGTTTTATCTGCATTCCTGTTAAGCATGATGGAAGTGATCTCTGGATGGAGGCTCACAAGATTTCCAACGAACTCCTTCTTCTGAGGAAAACGAGTTGAACTTGCAACAAGAACCACAATTGTCTGGCCTGTGGTGATACTGCGCTTTATCAGCACATGCCTCAAAAAACCAGTCTGCCGGTCTTCATCATAAACCATGATTCCAATCGCACCGATCAGTTTTCGAATGGAAGCCAGAATCTCATCACATTTCTCATCTTCAAGAAGACAGGAACGTACAGGGATGAGCATGTGAGTACCACGACGGTAGATTCCAGATGCAATATTACCCGAACGGTCATGGCCAAACACCGCCTGCACCTTTGTCCGATAATGATAAGGAGTCTCCATGCGTATGATGGGAGCGACATCCTGAAACTTGTCCAGATAATCTTCCATGAATGACTGCTTCTCGTGGATTTCATTGGAATAAGTCATACTCTCCATCATGCAGCCTCCGCAACGGGAAAGAAGCGGGCATTTCTTACTATCCAAACTCATTTCTGCCTCCTTTGCTGATTATAGTGAGCCTTGTCACCATCTGCAACACCCTACCAGACATTCCCAAGAAAGACGTTGTCCAGATATTTCTCTGCTGCTTCCTTAAGCCTGTGCATGAGACTGATGTCGGTTGGGGAGTGATTCAGCATATGAAAACTCGGAAAGAACCGCGTAATATGCAAAACGATACCCTTATCTAACGAAGAAAGCCATTTACTAAGAGCAAGCATCTCTTCAGGGCTATCATTCATTCCTGGAATAATCAGGCATGTCACCTCTACATGGCAGGACTGACAGCACATTGATATCGTATCCTTAACTGTATCAAGACAGCCTCCACACCAGTCATAGAACCCTTGTGAAAAGCCCTTGAGATCAATGTTCATTGCATCGACAAACGGAAGAAGCTCCTTCATCGGCTCCTTGCAGATCATTCCATTCGTCACAATGACAGACAACAGACCAGCCTGATGAAGAAGTCGTGAACAGTCCAGTACGTACTCGAAACCCACCAAAGGTTCATTGTAAGTGAAAGCCACACCTATGTTATTTCTCTGCTTAAGATTCAATGCAGCTGCAACCAGATCCTGAGGGGAAAGGAATGTGTTTTCGATGGATTCTCCCGCCTGTGAAATCTCACTATTCTGACAGAATGGACAGCGAAGATTGCAGCCAAAGGAACCAACTGACAAAATCCTTGAACCAGGATGAAACATGGCAAGAGGCTTCTTTTCTATAGGATCCAGCGCCATGGAAGTGATCTTGCCATAGTTTGCAGACACAACTCGTCCGTTATCACCTCTGCGTGCATGGCAGGATCCTGTCTGTCCTTCTTCGAGGCTGCAATGATGAGGACAAATCTCGCAGACAGCTCTCATCAGGTGTGCCTCGTAACTTGAAAACGAAAAAGCTCAACAGGCTCACCTTCATCGATTCCAGCCTTCTGTCGGGCAATTGCAATCTGCTGGTCCACGGTATCCACCCCGGCAAGATCCGGCAGCAGAAGCCCTCGTCCATGGAAGTTCTGGACAATCACCCCATAGCGCTTCACATCAAGCTGAGACTTGTCAGTGACCTTTTCATGAGGTCCGAGAACATCGACATTATACTCCAGGTTGTCCAGTTCTCCTTGCCGTATAGGATCAAATCGGTTATCCCGTGATGCAGCACTGATTCCATTTGAGATGATTTCCTCAGCCACAGATGCTCTGGTCGCGTCAATTGTGCCTATGCAGCCTCGAAGGTTTCCATCCTTATGAATTGACACAAAGACACCTGCCATGTGATTGACCAGCTCCGGTCCCAGACCTTCTGGTACTGCAATCCGTCTTTCTGATTTGACAAACGTCTCTACAGCAAGACGGGCAAGATGGACAAACTGATCCTCAGCATCCCTGATCCGCTTCATCCGATCATTGATGCTTCGCTCAAGTTCCAGCTCCAGATGCCTGCTGTCATCAGGATGAAGCGGCATGAATCTTCCAATTCCATAACCTACCCCGAACGGACATTCGTATGACAGAAGACTGGCATCCACAGCCATACCATCCAATGCCCCAGCCATGATCTGAAAAGACTTCTGTCCGCACTCTGCAGCAGATTCACAGAACTGCTCTGGGATTCTGAGGAGACGAAGAAAATCACCTGAAGAAAATATATCCCGGATCATCGAATCGTATACAGGGCCGTCACTCGAAAAACCATAAGGCCCTTGTGAGCTAAGCTTATGCGATAGATCGCCACTTGCAATGAACACAATCCGTCTGCCAAGTCTCTTTGCGGCTTTCTGGATGCAGATGCCAAAACGATAGTGAACCAACGAAGACAAGCCGGAAAGACCAATCCTCACAATCTGTGTATCCGGCATTTCCCGTTTTAGAAAATACAGTGGAATCATGGTGGCATGATCGAGGCTTCGATCTCGTTCACCCTTGGTTCCTGCAGGAATTCCGGAATTCCTGGCTTCTCTGGAAATCTCATCAACAAGAAGCTGATCATATTCGGTACTGAACTTAACCTTAGGAGCATTGAAACGAGAGAAACTTCCAGATGCACTGCTCCCTGGAGAAATATGGAAATAATCCATATACATTACTGAATGAGGGCTGGTGATTACAACCGTATCGGGATTCAGCGAATGGATTTCCTTGGCGACAGCCTCATATGCCTTGATCGTCTCAGCAACTTCTTCAGTCTGAGCACCTCCAACCTCTGGAATGATGAGAGGAGGATGTGGAACTGCAAAAGCTGCTAAAACAGACATACGTTCTTCCTATTTCAAGTTCTTGGCTATCTCACTTGCAAGGCGTGCATTGTTCAATACAAGCTGGATATTTGATTCCAAGCTCTTGCCAGCAGTCAACTTCTGAATCTTCTCCAGAAGATAAGGAGTCGTCTCCTTTCCCTTGATGCCGAACTTCTTCATCTCTTCAATGGCAAGGTCGATTTCATGATTGATGTAGATCGGATCCATGCTGTATTCGGCTGGAATAGGATTGGTGACAAGAAGCCCACCACCAATCTTCAGTTCCTTCTGCACCTGCCAGGCAGCGGCAATCTCAGATGGTGAGTCCATCCTGCAATTGACCTTCAGCCCACTTGAACGGGTATAGAAAGCGGGAAGCTCATCAGTCCCATATCCAATCACATTGACTCCCTTTGTTTCCAGATACTCCATAGTGAGCTGCAGATCAAGAATCGCCTTTGCTCCTGCACAGACAACAACAACTGGCGTTCTTGCAAGCTCCTCCAGATCTGCGGAAATATCCATGGTTATTGCGGCACCACGATGGACGCCACCAATTCCACCTGTACAGAATACATCGATTTTTGCAAGAGCACTGATAATCATTGTTGCGGCAACGGTTGTCGCTCCATCCTTTCCGGCTGCAATTATGGCAGGAATATCACGTCTGCTGACCTTGGTGATTGCAGTTCCCTTCTTTCCGAAGTATTCAATTTCATCATGAGAAAGACCTGCTTTCAGCCGACCATTGATTATTGCAACCGTTGCGGGAACAGCACCTGATTCACGGACAGTTCTCTCAACAAGAAGAGCAGTCTCAACATTTTTGGGATAAGGCATCCCATGGCTGATGATTGTACTCTCCAAAGCGACAACAGGCTTTCCCTCTTCAAGGGCGTTTCTCACCTCATTTGAATAATCCAGATAATTCTTCATCGATTACTATCTCCTCTGCGATGCTGATTACCAGATCACCGCTCATGTTCTCACTAACCGTACTTGAACTCATCGTGCAGATCTGAGCTGCCGCAACAGCATATCTTGCCGAAGTCTGTACGTCTTCTCCCAAGAAAAGGCCATAACCGAACCCTGCCATAAGACTGTCCCCGGCACCGGTTGTATTCACTATGTCAACTCCAGGAAGAACCGGACAATGAAACATTCTGTCAGGACTGCAGAACACAGCACCCTTCTTGCCCAGCGATACTATCATCGAGCTGACACCCTTCTCAAACATCCTGTCACAAGCAC
>JAAYFO010000083.1 GCA_012728215.1 Spirochaetales bacterium
AGCATAATCGAGGAGGAGTTGGGAATCAACGGATTCGGGTATGACCCGATATTCTTCCTCAAGGAAAAAGGCTGCACTACTGCCCAGCTGCCGGAAGGAGAAAAGAACATGATCAGTCATAGAGGTCGGGCTGCTGCAAAGCTCAGGCTACTGCTGAATTCAATAAGAGGAGAATCAAGATGAGCGAGATCAAGCTTAGAAAAGACGTGAGCAAAGAGGACACCTGGGATCTGTCCAGCCTGTTTGCAGATGAGAATGCATACAATGCATCGGTAAAGGAACTCCAGAAAAGAACCGAAGAGGCAGCTTCCTACAAAGGAATCCTCTCAAAAGACCCAGACAGTCTTCTCAGGGTCCTGAAGTGGTTCTTTGATGGCAAGCTCACAGAGGACATGATTGGAAACTATGCCTTTCTCAACTGGGCGACAGATGGTTCGGATGGCACAAATCAGAGAAGAATGGGAATAACGACGCAGATCAGCACAGCATATGAAGCCGCAGTGAGCTTCATAATGCCTGAACTTCTCGCTGTCTCAGAAAAGGTTGCCGAATGGATTGCTGCTGACAATCGTTTCGATGACTACAGGATTGCGGTATCCAAGATGCTGAGGTTCAAGGAGCATACCCTTACACCTGAACAGGAAAAAATCATTGCGATGCAGATGGACACAGCCTCCACTGCCTATGATGCATTCGGAGATCTGACCAACATCGACATCAAGTTCAACGATGTGGACGGCAAGCCTCTCACACAGAGCACATTCTCAAGCTTCATGATCGATCCTGACCGAAACATCAGGAAACAGGCATATGACAACTTCTATCAGGGCTTTGAAGATCACAGGAACACCATCACCAAGCTGTACTACGGTTCGGTGAAGCAGGATATCTTCCAGGCGAAGGTCAGAAATTATCCATCAGCGCTGGAAGCAGCTCTTTTTGAGGATAAGGTCCCGGTATCCGTCTACATGAATCTCATCAATGCAGTTCATGATGGCTTTCCACTTCTGCACAAATTCTATGAACTCAAGAGAAAGATGCTTGGTCTGGACAAGCTGGCACATTACGACGTCTATGTTCCAATCGTGAAGGGAGTGAAGGTGAACACCTCCTTCGATGAAGCGGTGAACATCATTGCCAAGGCTCTCGCCCCACTGGGACAGAAATATGTAGACACTCTGGTCACCGGTCTCACCACCGAGCGATGGGTGGACAAGTATGAGAACAAGGGAAAGCGAAGCGGTGCATTTTCCAGCGGCTCATACGTCGGACATCCGTTCCTTCTTCTGAACTACAAGGAAGACGTGCTTAGAGATGTATTCACTCTGGGTCATGAAGGCGGACACTCTATGCACAGCTACTTCAGCGTCCATTCCAATCCCTTCCCATGCGCCGGATACACAATCTTCGAAGCCGAAGTAGCCTCGACATTCAACGAAAGACTGATTGGAAAGTATCTTCTGGACAATGCGAAGGATGACCAGATGAAGGCATACATCATCTGCAAGCAGCTGGATGACTACGTAGCGACATTGTTTAGGCAGACCATGTTCGCTGAGTTTGAGCTCAAAGCCCATGAGATGGTGGAGAACGGAGAGCCGCTCACTGTGGATTCAGCCAGAGCTTGCTACAGAGGCCTTCTGGAGGCCTACTTCGGACCGGATGTCGAGCTTCCAGCATTTGCAGATCTGGAAGGTCTGAGAATTCCTCATTTCTACACAGCATTCTATGTGTACAAGTATTCCACTGGAATCAGCGCTTCGACGGCTTTGTCGGAGAGAGTCCTCAATGGTGGGAAGAAGGAACTTGATGATTATCTCGGCTTCCTCAGAAGCGGTGGATCGAAATTCCCGATCGAGTCACTTTGCAAGGCGGGAGTGGACATGTCCACACCGGAGCCTGTGAATGCTGCAGTTAGAAAATTCGGAGAACTTATGGATCAGTTCGAGAAGCTGATGAAATAGCTAGAGCGACACCGTCTCGATCGGACGGTAATTCAGTTCTCCATCAAGCCT
>JAAYFO010000007.1 GCA_012728215.1 Spirochaetales bacterium
CCCTGGCCATCAAGCTCATACAATCCTGACTCGTAATAAGAGATAGACCTGTAAAAAGGGATTAAGACTAGTTGTAATCATACTCATTATCTCTGACAGCTGCGAGTAATAAGAGATAGACCTGTAAAAAGGGATTAAGACTCGATTGTCCGCAAGATATCGTGGCCGAGCGAAAAATGAGCTACTGGGGCCGACCAGGATCTGAGCCATTAGAGCTGAACGATAATTGAGCCACCCCTGCCAAGACTCTAGACTGTGAATAACAACAAGCACAGGAGGAGTCTCATGAGCAGGAGAGGCAATTATCTAATGCTAGCACAAGAACTCGAAAAGTTAAAACAGGAAAGGCAGACAGCAAGTGTACGGGAACTGTCCAGAAGGACTGCCCTTTCAAGGAATACAATCACAAAGTACCTGAATGAGGGATTTCAGGAACATGCGACCAAAGGAACAGTAAAGGGGTCCTTGCTTGATGGCTACAAGCCCTGGCTGCAGAGTCAGTTCAAGATCGGGAACTTCAACAGCGCAAGTTTGTACCCGCAGCTGAAGGAGAAAGGCTACAGAGGTGGAGTCAGCCTCCTCAAGGATTGCATCAAGAGCTTCAGGCCTCCGATTGTAAGGATTCCAGTGCAGAGAGCAATGCGCTTTGAGGCAAGGCCAGGACAGCAGGCTCAGATGGACTGGGGCTTTGTCCAATATGTGAACAGGCGCGGAAAAGAGAAGCGCTACGCCTGTCTTGTCATGGTTCTCGGCTACTCACGAAAGATGTACATAGAATTCTTTACACAAGCGACATTGGATTTTCTTAGGCTCGGAATGGTTCATGCCTTCCAGTTCTTTGGCGGAGTGACACAGGAGGTCCTGACAGACAACATGAAAAGCGCTGTCCAGAGCCGCACAAGAAAGGCTGTCAACTTCAATCCAAGATTTGAAACCTTTGCGGCGGAGCTTGGATTCAGCATCAAGGTCTGCAAGGTGCGTTGCCCGGCAGCGAAAGGAAAATCCGAGAGACTGGTTCATTATGTTAAGAACAACTTCATGCCAGGCAGGGGGTTCGATAATCTTGTGGATCTGAACGTGCAGGCTCTTCAATGGTGCAGTTCAGTGGATGAAAAAGAACACGGAACCACTAAAAGGATCCCAAGCGAGGCATGGGCGGAGGAGAGCTTGAGGGCCTTGCCTCCTTCAGATGTGACAGATAGATATCTCTGGCTGACAAGAAGCGTGGGCCTTGATGGATTCGTTGCCTTCGAGGGCATGAGAATAGGAATTGACCACAACTGCCGCAGCAAGCTCGTAAATGCAACGAGGGATGGAAACTCCATCATCGTCACAGACAATCATGGACTCATTGTTGCCCAGTGCTGTGTCAAGGGTGGAAACAAGGTTTACTGCCATCCAGAACAGTGGCCATCCGATTACAGGTCCTGCAGTCAGCCTAGGCAGAAAGCTTAAGCTCCGGGCATCCAGAAAGAGCTCCCATTCAGTCCAGAGCCAGTCAACCTGTCCGATTACGATCTTCTGGCCGGGAGGTTTTGAGCATGAATGCATACGATGAAATGTCAAGCCTCCTGGAAGATGTCAATCTTCATGTGTCTGGTGAAGAGCTTGCATATCTGGCATCAGAGGCTTCGAAAGAGAAATGCGACAGCACGGAGTTTCTCCTGTCATTCATTACCCATTTGAGAGCCCAGAGGAATGCGAAGCAGCATGAGTGGCTGTTGAGGAAATCACGCATTGAAAAGCCAAAGTGCCTGGATGAGTTTGATTTCTCATTCCAGCCGGAACTCAGGGAGACACAAATAAGGGAACTGGCAAGGCTGGGATTCCTGAAGTCTCATGAAAACATCATTCTCCTTGGCCTGAACGGGCGAGGCAAGAGCCACATTGCCACGGCTCTGGGAATGGAATGCATCAAGGAAGGCAAGCGGGTGCTGATGGTGAGTCAGGCCCAGATGATTGAACATCTTCTCAATCGCATCAGAGTCTACGGTTCCATCAGTTCCAGATCCTGGGCCACCTGCATACTTCCAGATGTCTTGATCATCGATGATGCTGGAAACAGAAAAGTTGACAGGACAGGCTCCGAGCTGTTTGCTGAGGTAGTGGCCAGAAGGCACGAGAAAGGCAGCATCATTGTCACAAGCACAAAGCCTTTCTCGGAATGGCCAATCGACTTCACTCCTGAACCTGCGGCAGAAGCCGTTGACAAGCTGGTTCATCACCTCATACGATCTTTCCATATTGTATGAGGTGGTGAACCTCTGAGGCCCATCCCGCAGGTCAGTGATCGAATCCCAGTCCTAAAGAAAGACACGCTCGTACTTGATTGTCTTCCAGGCCTGCTCGATACGCATGTTGTCATAACATCACCCGACTCCATCAATGCTGATCTCGATTCCTTAGCAATGAAGAGCATCAATGAAATCATCACTCAGGCACTGGCCTCCGCAGTCGGTGCTGGAGATGGCTGGGATGCCATGCCTTCTCAAATGCATTTCCAGCAGGCTGAAGCAGCTTGATAAGTTCTATGAATCCTGTTGACTTAGCAATAGGATCAAGGAGCGGAGGCTAAGGCAAATCAAACCCTACACAGGAGAATGAAGCCTTTGGCCATGAAAGCGAATCCTTGTTTTTCTGAAGATATTCAATAGACATATCCTGAACATCCTTGTAAACCTGCCTTTCGACCTTGCATGATGAAAACACCTCATAGCCTCCGGTTCCTGTTGCTCTGTAGTTGTTCAGGGCAAGCCTGAGCTTCCCCTCAATCGGCTTATTTCTGAAAAGCAGCCTTGTCACCCTGCTTCCAACCGGCTTGCTCAAGTCAAACTGATAATCTAGATTAAGATAATAATCATAGTTGTAAAGCTCAACTTTTGGCTTAAGATAATAACTGGAGATGACAGGGCGTCCATTGTCCAGCTCAAAGAAGGAGGCACAATGTTCAAGAGCCTCTCGAAGCTGCTTCTCATCAATCTCCAGCACAAGCAGCGAATTGGAATACTGATAGCTTGCAATTATCTGCCTTATGGTAAGGATCTTCTCGAAACCATAAAGCTCGTTTGCCAGGGAAGTGCAAGAAATATCTGCACCTGTTGCCGCTAGCTGCACTGTATTGAAAAAATCTGCGATTCTTGAACCTCGCAAGGCTGACTGAAGCTGTGTCGGAGCAGGGATAGCCTCTGATATCTCGCCGAGCGGCGTATCCAGCCAGGATTCAATCCTGGTTCGCAATTCATGGTTCTGGATCTCCATAATTGATTCTCCAGAAATCGGATTTCTAAGTCCTCCGCTGATAGTCCCATCGGAACCGATCTGCAATTCAGCATAAGCTCTTGCATTGGCCCCCGCCTGAATCACGAAACTATGCCCAACTTTCTGAAGAGGAATCTGCATGTGCTGGTGACCAGTAAGGATAAGGTCATAATCGAGCTCAACAGCCAGCTCGTATGCAATGTTCTCCCGGCTTTTGGACAATCTCTCACCTGTCGCCAAATTGGATTCAAAGCCTCCGTGGTAGACTAGAACACAAAAGTCACAGTGCTCTTTCAGCCATGCAAGCTCATGCTCGGCACAGCGTCTTGCATCCAGGATCTGAAAGCCTTCAAGATTCTCCCTCTTCTCCCAGAGATTCACATAATCGGTCACCAAGCCTGTAAACCCAATCCTTATTCCCTCGGACTCAAGAACCAGATGCCTGTGAATTTCCAGCTGCCCTGAAAGATCATTCAGATTTGCACAAAGCACCTTCGCTCCTGTCTGAAGGAAGAACTTGCAGAAAGCATCATGCCCGAAGTTGAAGTCATGGTTTCCAGGAACAGCAATATCAAGCCCCATCGTCCTGAATGCAGCGGCTTGGGGGAAAGGTTCAGTGATGTTGTTTTCCAGGACATATTTGCTTAGTGCTGCCCCTTGAAGGCTATCTCCTCCATCGATGTACAGTGAATCGGAATCCTTCTGCATTGAAGCTGCGATTCTGTACACTCCCATGTCCTGATCGGGCGAGAAGGTAAAGGAAGTGGGGAAAAGATAAGAATGAAGATCGGAAGTATAAAGAAGCTTCATCAGATTCCACGGGCAAGATGATTTCTCAGCTTATTGGAAATCCATTCGATAATGAGAATCAGAACAATAAGCCCACAAAGAATGGCACCGGCCTGATCCCATTTATAGCCATTCATGGCAAAAATCAGCGGAGCTCCGATGCCACCGGCTCCCACGAGGCCCAGCGTCGTGGTATCCCTTAGGTTCATATCGAATCGGTAGATCAGTATTGAGGCAAAATCTGCAGAAATCTGGGGAATGATCCCGTATCTGATTTTCTGGAATGTGGTGCAGCCCATAGCATCCAGGCTTTCAAGGATTCCTTTGTCGATATCCTCAATGGATTCAATGAACATCTTGCTTATCATTCCGATGGAGGTAACGCTCATCGTCAGAAGGCCGGCAAAAGGCCCAGGGCCGGTAACACGGATGAACATTAGCCCATAGACAAATGTCGGTATCGTCCTTATTGCCATCACCACCGTTCTGAAGAGCAAGGCAATTGGCTTAGGAACGATATTCACAGCTCCAAGAAAAGCAAACGGTATAGCAAGAACCGCACCTACCAGAGTGCCAAGAAAGGCAATGCACATCGTCTCCAGAAGCAGGTAAGGCACTCCGGCGCTGGAAAAGTCAAGAAGCATCTGGGCATTCGGATGAGTGAGCCCATGAACAATGCTCAGAGCTACCGCTTTTCCGTCAATGCTGGTAGAATTGTCGTTGTTCAGCGTGGTTGAGGACCAGGCTAGAAGCAGCATGACCGCTACAATGATGGCAATTGTGAAAATCCATGCATTTGGCTGTGCTTCATACATCTCCTGGATTGTCTGACTTGGTCTGACTTGCTCAGGTTTCCTTGCCATAAGTCCTCCCTACGTAAGCTTGCTCCTGAGCCAGAAGCTCAGGTATTCAATGACAACAACGGTAATGAACAGCACAAGAAGAATCATGCCCACCCTGGAGTAGTCTCTCCATCCAAGGTTGGTATTGATTATTATTCCTATGCCGCCTGCCCCTACATAGCCAAGAACTGCTGCATATCTTACGTTCCCCTCAAAACAGTACAGGCTGTTTGAAAGGTAGCCTGGAAGAACCTGCGGAATGATTGCACACCAGAATGCCCTGATTCTTGAACATCCCATTGCCTCCATTGCTTCAAAGCTGCCCATGCCTACCGTCTCAATCTGTTCATAGAGCAACTTCCCGACATAGCTGAAAGTGAAAATCGAGATTGCTACAGTACCTGCAGTGGTTCCCAAGCCCCAGATGAAGGTCGCAATCAATGCAGTCACCAGGGTAGGAAGAGTGCGGGCGATGGAAAGAGCCAGCCGTGAAATCAGGATGACCATCCTGCTCTTGATAATATTGCTTGAAGCGATCATCGCCATCGGAACAGCAATCAGGGCCCCAATCAGAGAACCGATTATGCTCATCTTGATTGTATCAAAAAGCGGATCCCAGATTTCACCGATGTAGGCAGTGTCAGGAGGAAACATCCTCCCGAGTATTACCCAGAACTGATTCCCTCTTGTGATAATCGTAGAGAGCCTAAAGCCAGTCACCTTCACAGATATGGCTGAAAGCGCCAGCAGGATGAATATGACGAGCGGAGCCCTGGATCTTTTTTCCTCAATCCGCTTCCCATTATCCAGAGTAATAATCCGAGGTGGAAAAAACTTATCGTAAAGGCTCATGCTCTTTCCTTTTTAGCAAGCTCTGCGCTGTTTCCCACTTTCGCAAGATCCCCACCATAGATCTCTTCCAGATTCTGGTTGGAAATGCCAGATGCCGGTCCGTCATAGACAATCCTTCCAGCCTTGATGCCAATGATCCGGTCTACATACTCCAGGGCCAGGTCTACATGGTGGATGTTTATGAGTACGGTGATATTCATGTCCCTGTTGATCCTGGAAAAGTCATCCATCACAGCCCTGGCTGTAACTGGATCCAATGCTGCAACAGGTTCATCAGCAAGGATGATCTTCGGATTCTGAGCTAGTGTCCTTGAAAGTGCGACTCTCTGCTGCTGTCCCCCTGAAAGCTGATCCACCCTGGCATAAGCTTTTTCGAGGATTCCCATCTTGTCCAGTGATTCCAAGGCCCTTATTTTTGCTTCGTATGGGTAAACGCCCAGCAGGACCCTCCAGAATGGAAGGTCAGGAACAAAGGATGTAAGCACATTCCGGATCACCGTAGTTCTCGTCACCAGGTTGAAGGATTGGAATATCATCCCGATGTTCCGCCTGAATTTTCGAAGCTCTTTTCCCTTGAGGCCTTCTACATCTATGCCATCAACATTGAGATTTCCGCCTTGAATATTATGCATTCTGTTGATTGCCCTTATCAGGGTGGACTTGCCAGCTCCGGACAAGCCGATGATGCCTACGAATTCCCCCTGATTGATTGAAAGGCTGACATCATCAAGACCTTTCACTCCATTAGGGTAGATCTTAGTAACATGGTCGAATTTGATCATAGGCAGAAAACCTCCAGGAAAAGAGGACGGGCTGAGCCCGTCCCCTGATTAAAGCCAGAGTTAAGGCTCAGGCCTATTTATGCAGAAGAGCATTGGCAGCTCTTGCAGTGTCGTAATCTGAATCAACTGCCTTGACATATCCAAGGTGGCTGTAGATTGAGAATACTGCCTGTCCTTCCGGAGTCTTTGCAATCTCAATGAACGCATCCTGCAGGGCAGCCTTGAATTCTGCTGTCATCTTCGGAGCGTTCTTTGCAACTGAGATGGTATCGTTGTAGATATAATCGGTTACGCCGATAACATCAACATCATCCCATATTGTCGTCTTGTTTGCCCAGTCGCCAATCCATTCGTCCTGATAATCGATTCGGGCATCAGCATAGGAGACCACAACATCGTACATTCCAGAGGAAAGCCCTGCAAATGCAGCTGCATAGCCTGTGGTCTGAACAGCATGTCCAAGGTCAGCAACAGTCTTGCTGAATCTTTCGTTGAGCCAGATTGACGGATAGATGTAACCAGCTGAAGAAGTAGTGGAGCTTACTCCCCAGTTTGCCGAACTCAGATCCTCCCAGGTGAGCTTTTCGCCTGCGTTGACTTTTGCAGCCAGCGCTCTGCCTTTTTCAGAAGGGCCAGCGTAGATGAGCGAGCGGTATCCAACAACCAGGTTATCCTTGACATTGGTGATTGGCTTGTTCTGGTTCCATACGATTGGATCATCGGACTCAACGCTTTTTCCATAGCGAGTTGCTGTCAGGATGACTTCTGCATCATCGCTGAAAGTCACATAGGTTCCCGCAGGCAGGAATCCGATATCACAAGAACCAGCTGCAAGGGCTTCGCCGGTTGCTTCATAGTTGGTTCCGACTGTAACCCTGATGTTCCCAACTGTCCAGCCCTGCTTGGCAAGCTGTGCCTTCATCAGCTCTGCAAGAGGTGCTGTCTGTGCAGTTGTTTTCTCGACATCTACAGAAGGAACAAACTGGATGACAAGCTCATCGATTGAATGAGAGTCCTGTGCTTCAGTAACACCTTTTGCGAAGACGCTGAATGCTGCAACGCAAACCAGAAGAATTATCAATGCTTTCTTCATACTTTTTCTCCTTGTTTTTTCGATAATTAAATCGTTTATCTTTCAAATGCGGCCTGACAGAAGATCTTCACCGCTGTTCCCTGCTTCCTAATCCTTGAAGAAGCCAGGAAGAGAAGAGTCTCCCAAAGCTGCTCGGTGCTCATCCTGATAACTGGATAGGCCGAGGGAAGCGGTTCCAGCTCAATATCCCTGTAGAGAACCAGCCTTATATTGGATTCGTGCTTTCCAAACTCCTCCAAAGCACTCTTCTCTAGAATCTGGCACCCCAGAACAATGGCATCTGGCTGTGATTCCAAAGCCTTTTTCATCAAGCTTGACCCTTTTGAGCTATCAAGCCTATCCTGAAAAAACAGGTCCTCATTGTATAGGCCTCGCTCCTGGAGAAGAGTCCTCATGCTCTGCATTCTTCTCCTGCCTATCAGGATGTTCTTCTCGTTCTCTTCTCCAGTAAGAAAAGCCACTTTCTTGCAGCCGCAGCTTTCCAGATAATCCAAGGCCTCGTTGATGGCGGGCTCAAAGTCCACTGTGACCCTGTCAAAGTCAAAATCGTTCTTTCTGCTGTCAAGAAAGATCAGGTTGGTTGAAGTAAGCAGAAGCTCTTCAAGTTCTTCAGGAGGAAAAAAGCCAACAGCCAGCACAACATCCGCACTGCAGACAGAGCCTTTCTCCAATCTGAAGAACTGGAATGAGCCTTCCACATTGGCAGGCGGAACAAGCTTAGAGTAATCAAAGCTATGTCTTTCTGAAGAGGGCACGACATGCCAGTCAGCAATAGCAATCCTTATTGCCTGGGTGTCAGAGCGTTTCTGCCTCGGTGTCCTATACCCAAGTTCCAAGGAAGCTCTTAACACAGAGAGTCTCACTTCTTTGGAGACCACCAATGAATCATCATGATTCAAGATTCTGCTTACTGTTCCAATGGAAAGATTTGTCCTTTCAGCGATGTCTTTCATGTTTGCCATTGCACCTAGATACTACATCGAATATCGGTAGACCGCAAGTTTTTTTATTGGTTTTTTACTGTTTTTTACTGTTTTATTACTATATCTGCTCGCCTGAGTGAGGTACTATTCCCCAGTTTCCCGGTTCAATGCCCATATCAATAGCAAAAGCTCGCACAGCCTGTGGCATTGACCAGAAAGAAATATATCGCCTGATTCTAAGAGAAACTGTCTTTTTTTCAGAAGTGAATTCAATCTTTGTATTCTCTACACAGTTCATATTGTGACCGCTCTTTATGATATCTGACTGTAGCATGTTAGAATAACCCTGCCGAATTGTTCTCATAACACACGTTCTTGAGGCGGTCGTTCTGCTCATGAGAAAATTTGAGTCTCAGCATTAGAACATTGGTTCATGCTGGTGTTTCTTATCGGACCATTGACAACTGTTGTTGCTTACATCTGCAACCAACCAATATTCTATTCTTGTCTTGACAGGCAGAGAAAATCTGAAATAATAATATTAGGACTTCATATTATTAAAGATCCAACTTTCTTCAGAATAAGGAAAAGCAGTGCCGATAGGCATGACATAGATAGCCCCATTAAAACAGAAAGGAGGAGGAACATGAACGATTACAAGAAATTGACCAACGAAGTTGGCGCGCCCATTGCCGACAATGAAAATTCCATCACTGCTGGGCCTCGTGGTCCGGTTGTCATGCAGGATGTATGGCTGATGGAGAAAATGGCTCACTTTAACCGTGAGGTCATTCCCGAGCGCCGCATGCATGCCAAAGGCTGGGGAGCCTATGGCAAATTCACCGTGACCCATGATATCTCCCGATATACAAAAGCCAAGGTGCTTCAACTCGGGTCTGTTACCGAGACGTTCACCCGGTTTTCAACGGTTGCAGGCGAGCGCGGTGCGGCGGACTGCGAACGGGACATTCGCGGTGTCGCCACTAAGTTCTATACGGAAGAAGGCAACTGGGACCTTGTCGGGAACAATACCCCCACCTTCTTTATACGTGATGTGCACAACTTTTCTGACCTGAACCGCGCCGTAAAGCGCGACCCGCGAACCGGCCGCCGCTCTGCGCAGAACAACTGGGATTTCTGGACGCTGCTTCCCGAGTGCTTCCATCAGATAACCGTCGTCATGAGTGACCGCGGGATTCCTGCGTCTTTCCGTCATATGCACTTCTTCGGCGAGCATACCTTCTCCCTTTACAATGAAAAGAACGAGCGTGTATGGTGCAAGTTCCATTTCAAGACCCAGCAGGGCATAAAGAACCTCTCCAACGAGGAGGCGGCGAGGATAAATGGAATGGACAGGGAGTACCACGGCAAGGACCTTTTTGAGGCCATTGAGCGTGGAGATTTCCCGAAGTGGACCATGTATATCCAGGTCATGACAGAAAATCAGGCAAAGAATCACTACGAAAATCCCTTCGATATAACCAAGATCTGGCGTCATTCTGAGTATCCTCTAATTGAGGTGGGCGTTCTTGAGCTTAACCGCAATCCGGAAAACTACTTTGCCGAAGTGGAACAGTCCGCGTTTACCCCGGCTCACGTAGTGCCCGGCATTGGCTTCAGCCCTGACAGGTTCCTTCAGGGACGTTTGTTTGCCTATGGCGATGCGCAGCGCTACCGATTAGGCGTCAATCACAATCTGATTCCTGTCAACCGTGCAAAATGCGAGGTAAACGAGTACCACAGGGACGGGGCTATGCGGGTGGACGGCAATTATGGCAGGACTCCTGCATATTCCCCCAACAGCACCGGCTACTGGACTAGCCAGCCGGAGGTGGCAGAGCCGCCCCTCGATCTTGATGGCGCTATGTGGCGCTATGATCCCAAGGACGATCCAACGGATGACAACTTCCGCGCAGGAGGAGACCTCTGGAGGGTGCTGACCGAGGAGAAAAAGCAGATTCTCATCGAGAACACCGCTGCTGATATTGCGCCTGTAACCGAGAACATCAAGTACCGCCATGCCGCTCATTGCTATCTGGCCGACCCTGAGTACGGCGAGAGATTTGCCAAGGCAGCCGGACTGTGCCTAAAAAAGGTAAAAGAGCTGGCGAAGCTAGACAACGCGGCATTGATTCAGGCGACACTCTTCACAGCGATGTGAGCGAACTGTATAGATCGGAAGTATTCATATTGAAGCAGCGCAGAGAAACGAGACAACGACAGATCATATTGGAAGCAGTGCGAGGAAATTGCAATCATCCAAGTGCGGATCAGATTTATCTGGAATTGCGAGCTTCAGGCGATAAAATCAGCCGCGGGACAGTCTTTCGGAATCTGAATTGCCTGTCTGACGACGGAGAGATCAATCGCGTTAAGGTACCGGGGGCGGATAGGTATGATTGCAGGCTGGAGCGACATTACCATCTCATCTGTACGTCCTGCGACGCGGTGATGGATGCTCCGCTGGATTATCAGGCGGAACTGGATCAGAAGATAGCTGATGCAACGGGGTTTTCCATCACCCGGCACCTGACTGTTTTTGAAGGGATCTGTTTATGCTGCAAAGGCGCATCGAAGAAAGCAGAAGGACCTCACAGCGAAAAAAAATAGCTTCAGGATGGTGATAACCGGAAATCCGGCAATAGAATCTGATTATCTCAATTGTCATTTAGGTTCATATTCCAGACAAGAATAAAGAAGCGGAAAGCACTATGAAAATAGTGCTTCTCCTGCTCTTCCCTTAGCCAGTAGGGGTGCAGGGTCTCCCTAGGAAAAAGTCAAGACGATGCGAGAATATCTAGAATCTCATGGCCTTGCAGAATCTGCCTTGTGACCTTGTCAAGCTCGATCTCGAAAGGATGCCAGCACCTGTGCAGGCTTTATGGAATGGAAAGCCATTGTAGAAGCAAGGGAGATACAAGCGTGAATCTTAAGGCTTTTCATACTATAAATCCGTTTCGGTAATCCGTTTCCTCGGTCGGCCGCGTCTCTTGGGTTGCTTCTTTCTGGAGACATAGTCGGGAGAGCATCCCTGGGGAACGTCGAAGCCAAAGGCCTCACAGATGTCCAGCTGCCTGCCGACGAACGGCGTGATGAACTTCGCCCGTCCGGTGTGCTCGATGCACCTGATGCTTCTCATCTCATCCAGGACGTCCAGCGATGATGAGAACAGCTCATGCAGCTCCGTGGATCTCCAGGTGTGCCGCACCACGGAACCCAGTATCATAGATACGAAAAGGATGAACAGCCTTCCCGTCTTTCCCTCCTCCGACCAGGTTCTCTGGCGGTCGGAAACCATCTGGCTTTTCATTTGCTGGAACGCCTTCTCCTGCTCGTCGCGAAGCTTGTAGGTGCGGTAGGTCTCCATGGCATCCATATCTAGTCTGTGTGTGATGATCGAGAAGAATCCACTGGTGCGTCTGGCTTTCTCCACCTTCTTTCCCACATGGTCGGAACCGCATTTCGGACAAGTTCTGGATACTGATTCCCCCTCAGACTTCCTTCTGGATGCCTGTTGAGTGACAAATAATCTTAGATTGAAGTGATTTAGGAATTGCAGATTCTTTTAGACGGATAATAGAATTGAGACAAGGAATTCACACATTCTTTTAGACTAATAAAAGGAATGGGATGAAGAGCTCTGATATGGTCCTGGAAAAGGTAACACTTTTATGTTCTACTGGAGCAGCCTAGGTAACACTATTTCATTCACTGCTCCCATATGGGTAACAGTTATTGTATAGGTCTCATTTTCCCCTTTGTCAAACCTTTTTTCAAAAAGAGCAGGATAGGTTCCTCTTGGGTTCTCCATCCTGTACTCAACAGGCGTCATATGGTTCAGTCCATCCTTTCTTCTCTTCCCGTTGTAGTAGGGGATGAACTCCTCCGCCCTTGCTGCAAGCTCCCTCACCAGAATCCTTCTGTTCTTCACAGCAGACTTCCCATAGCGGGCATACAGGCATTCCGTCTTGAAGACTGCATTGAAGGATTCCATCCTGGCATTGTCATAGCACGTCATCTTCACTCCCATGCTCTGCCTGATGCCGTAAAAGGAGCAAAGCTCCCTATATGCATAGGCATTGTAGGTGGAGCCGCCATCTGAATGGACTATGATGCCATCGGTTTCGATGATCTCCGCCTTGAGCATCTCCAGTGTCTTGGTGCAAAGCGGCGTGTCACAATGCTCTCCGATGCTCCATGCGACAATCTCACCGTTGAAGAGATCAAGAATGGAATTCAGGTACCAGGTCTCGTCGCAGCCGGTGAGGTAGGTTATGTCACAGACGAAGCGTATCCTGGGCTCCATTGAAAAGAAGTCTCTCTCGATGAGATCAGGGGGAGCCGTGTCCTTCATCTGGCGTCTGGTGAGGTAGTATTCCTCGCTGAAGTGCTTTCTTCGCACACAGGAGAGCGTTTCCGCCTTCTCCATGAGACTCAGCACCTTCTTCCTGCCAAGCTCAACGCCATAGCCGTCCTTGAGCCTGTCAGCCATCTTGCGGTAGCCCAAGGAGTTGCCGTAGGACTCCTGGAGCTCTCTGATGAAGGAAATGGCCTGCTCATCAGAAAGCCTCTTCTGGGATGGACCTTTCTCATGGGCATAGAAGCATTTCGCAGAGACACCGGCTATGGTGCAGAGCCTTCTGACGTTCCCTCTCCCTTCTCTGACGAGGATTTGGATTGCCTCAAAACGTTTTTTTTGGTTCTTCACGGAAAATTCGGGGATGAGAGGAAGTAATTGAAAAAAGAGCATGCAAGTTCTAACGTTAGTTCAACGAAAAATCAACTAAAGGACAAAAGCATGCTCATCGACAAAAATATCTCAATCCACCTTTCATGCCAACAGTTTGAATGCAATAACTTTGAAATTAACGAAGGTGAATCCACTCTGCTTTTCACAAGCAGCCAAAAAAGCACGGATGTAGTCTGTCCTTTCTGTGGAGGAAAGGTTCATGTCTACGACAATTCCTGCACTACCTTGAAGGACATGCCAATCTGGCACAATGCACCTTTGCTTGTTGAGGTCAAACACCACAGATACAGATGCCAC
>JAAYFO010000084.1 GCA_012728215.1 Spirochaetales bacterium
CCGTTGCCAAGCTCAAAGCAGACGACGTTCCTGGTGTCGCATGCAATCCCGATGCAAATCTGGTTGCGCGATATTCCACGGTACTGCTTGCCATCCGGCTTCAGCACAATGTCTGGGTTGCGAACCTTGTAATAGGTCTCGCCAAGCTGGCATTCGTCAAGCATCTGCTTCAGAACGAAGAGGGCACTGATGTTTCTCTTTGAGAAATTGACCATGCATGGGCTTTTGATGTTTGTGTTCAAGTATTCGGCATCAGCAAGTGAACGTGTCAGCGGTTTTTCCAGAAAAAGAGGCTTCCCGATTCTATCTGCTTCAAGATAACAGTCCCTGTGCATTGAGTCAGGGACTGCTATTGAGACGGCATCCACTTCTCCGTGAAAATCTGAGATCCTGCTTCCTGTCCAAGGAATCGAGTATCTGACCTTTGCCTGTTCGATTGCCTTAGGGTCGGTATCGACTCCACCTGCGATCTCAAATCCAAGAGCGGTGAATTTCTTGATATGGTATTTGCCCATGCTACCTAACCCGACCATCAGCAACTTCATTATTTTCTCCTTTTGGCAGTGGAATTCCTTATTACGAAATCTGTGTCAATCCAGATCTGCTCAGGATTGTATTCCTTGCTGTTTATCATTCTGATAAGCAGTCTGGCTGCTTCGGTGCCCATGTTTGTGATTGGATGATTCACTGTAGTAAGTTGAGGCACAGTATTGGATGAAGAGAAGTTATCGAATCCAATCACTGAAAGATCTTCAGGAACGCTGACTTTATGCTCTCTGCAGGCTTCGACCAAGCCTATGGCTTCACGGTCACTTGCAGTCATCACCAAAGTGATTTAATTGCCAAGTTTCCTGGAGAATTTCGAGAAGCTTTCATAACCGGAACGGCGTGAGAAGTTTCCTTCGACGATTTCTGTCTTCATCCTGAACTTGGCGGCAAGAGTTTCAAATGCGAGAAGTCTATCTTTTCCATTAAGATACGTTAGATCGCCTGTAATGTAACCAATGCTTTCATGACCAAGGCTAGCTGCATGAAGGAAAGCCTTTTCCATCCCAGGAACAGGTCTTGCATATACACTGGAGGTGTTTTCCTGATAGCTGTTGACAAGGACGAATGGCAGCTTGTCATCAAGAAGTGTCTGAATGCTTCCGTAATGATAGGGCGTGACGGCAAAGATCAATCCATCAAAAGATCTGGATTCGATGAGCTCGGAGAACGTCTAGTATCGTCCGAGCTTGTTGTCCATGACGATTCCGACTGTGTAGCCGGCGTTCATGGTTCCCAGCAGAATGCCATCAAGCAATGAAGGGAAATAACTTCGAGTGAAAGGAAGAATCTTCTCATAATATGGCACTACAAGTCCGACAGAGTAGCTCTTTCCCATTGCGAACTGGGTAGCAGGCCGAGAAGGGCAGTACCCAAGCTCTGCGGCTTTTGCCTTGACTCTGGATTTGACTTCTTCGCTGATTCTTGGAGAATCGTTCAATGCTCGTGAGACTGTGGATTCGCTGACTCCTGTTGCCCTGGCAACTTCCTCTCTTCCGACTTTTGTCTTCATTTAAAAAAGCGGACCCATTGCAACGACTGAATCGAGCCAAGATCTGTAGCTTTGTTTGTAGACTTTTACAGAAGAGGGATCAGGATGACATGTTTTTGCTTCATCCATTAAAACATAATCTTTCACAATTTCTGAAATAGAGGCTTTGCCTTCCAATACCATGAATGCCTGCAAGGCTGCGCCAAAAGCCGCCGCTTCTGGATTTGAAGGAAGCTTCACAGGCAGATTGCATACGTCGCTTGCCATCTGTCTCCAAAGAGGACTGTTTGAACCTCCGCCTATGAGCTTGATCTCCTTGGCTTTGAA
>JAAYFO010000085.1 GCA_012728215.1 Spirochaetales bacterium
CGGCCAGGAATCTGCAATCGCCTGCTTCACCGGATCCACAAGATAGTCGATGGTGAAGTCGGTAATGTAATTTCGAATATAGGCAGCCTGCTCTTCCGGGCAGAAGCTCATGGCGGCGATATTGAATGCATTTCTATGTCTCAACTTCTCCGGATTAGCCTCCATCACCTCAATCGCCGCACGGACAGCATCAGGCATGTAGATCATATCAAGAAACGTGTCACCGGACAAAAAGCAGTCATAATGGTGCTTTTCCAAGGCACTGTAATAGATATCCACAGCATAGTCGGTCGTTCCTCCACCAGGAGGAGTAAGATTGGATATTACACCAGGAAACCTCACTCCACGAGTGTCCAGATCATACTTGTGGTAGTAATAGTCACAGAGAAGCTCTCCGGCAACCTTTGATACACCGTATATGGAAGTCGGCCTCTGGATAGTATCCTGAGGAGTGTATTTCTTCGGAGTTGTAGGTCCGAATGCTCCAATCGAGGAAGGGGTGAAGACAGCGCACTTGTTCTCTCGGGCAACTTCCAACGTAGTCAGAAGACCTCCCATGTTGATATCCCAAGCCCGCTGAGGATTCTTTTCTGCAGTGGCGCTCAGAATTGCGGCAAGATGATATATTGTGTCGATCCTGTGCTTCTTCACAATCTCGTCGAGACCCTTGCCATCCCTGCAATCCATCTTATAGAACGGTCCACCATTCACCAATGGAAGGTTGACATCATCCCGCAAATCCGTGAGAACGACGTGGTCAGCACCATAACGATGTCTGAGCTCTATGGCAATCTCACTTCCAAGCTGTCCCAATGACCCTACGATAGCTATGTTCTTCATTTGCCTTGACAGTTCCAGGAAAACCGACTTTCCTGCCTCCTTGTTCATTATATTAAACAATATTCACGATGTCAAACTTAATTGATTGATTCAACTGAACTTGCCTTTACAAGGGACAATGCCGGATCAGTTGCTGAATTCCTGATTAATCTGAATGATATTAGGAATGGCTCTGATACTCTTGATGATATTGGAGAAAGACTCCTCCCTGTCACATTCCATTGTAAAGGTTCCAACAAGCTGTCCTTCATCAGAATCAGAAAGACGTCCTTCCACCAGATGTCCGCGATATTTTCTTATTGCACCCTCAATCTCAGAGAAGAGGTCGGCAGTCCGCTTGGAGGTAACCTTGAAACGGCGGACCATCAGTTCACTGTCAGCCTCCCATTCCACCGGAATCGATCTTTCGTTGATCTCGGCCATGTTCTTCAGATTTGGGCAATCGGTCCTATGAACAATTATTCCACGGCCACGAGACACATAGCCCACGATATCATCACCCGGCTTGGGGCTGCAGCACTGCGCTATTGAAATCATCAGATTCTTCTGCTTCCCAACCACCAGCGCAGTCTTGGCCTTGTTGCTTATGCTTCTTACAATATCGGAATCAGCGACAGCCATCTGCTCTTCATGAGATTGCGAAGCCTCAAGGTCTTCCTTGGATGGCTTAGCTATTATGTTCTTCTGAAGAATCAGATTCTCATCGTTCTTGTTCAGCCAGGTCCTGATCTTTCTCTTGGCGCTGCTGGTGTGAGCATACTTGAGCCAAGAAAGCTTTGGACGCGTATTGGGAGAAGTCAGAATCTCGATGACCTGTGTATGCTTCAAAGGCTGCGAAAGAGGAATGATTGAACCATTCGCCTTTGCTCCCACAGTGTGGATTCCGATCTCGGTATGAATCTTGAAGGCAAAGTCAAGTGCGGTCGAATTGACCGGAAGATCGATAGGATTGCCCTTTGGAGTGAATACGATTATCGAATCCTTAAGCAATTCACTCTTGATGTCATCCATGAATGACTCGGACTGGGTAATCTCATTCTTCCAGTTTCTCAGACGCATATAGATATCAGTATAGGCTTCGTTGCTGGATTGACCCTTTTCACGGCCGCTCTCAGCCTTGTAGGCCCAATGCGCCGCGACTCCGAAGTCCGCTATCTCATCCATTTCCTTGGTTCGGATCTGGATTTCCATAAGCTTTCCTTCCAATGCCATGACAGTCGTATGAAGACTCTGATAGTTATTGGCCTTAGGCATTGCAATATAGTCCTTGAAACGGCCTTCTATTGGTGGCCAGAGACTATGAATGATGCCAAGAAGCGAATAGCAGGAGGAAACGCTGTCGCAGATTATCCTTATGCCGAAGAGATCATATATCTCATCAATCTCCTTGTTTCGCTTCTTCATCTTCATATAAACGGAATAAGGGTGCTTTGCTCTCCAGAGAATCTGAACCTTATACCCAGCCTCATAGCACTTCTTGGAAAGAATATTCCTGATTTTCTGGGTATATTCCTCATGTTCAAGCTGTTTGGAACCAAGGTAATCAAGCACATAGGCATATACATCCGGCTTGATGACCTTCAGTGACAGGTCCTGAAGCTCATCCTTTATCCATGCAATTCCAAGACGGTCTGCCAGCGGGGCATATATGTCCAGGCATTCATTTGCAATTTCCACTGCACGCTTCTGTTTCAGAAACTGAAGGGTCCGCATATTGTGCAGCTTGTCCGCCAGCTTGATTATGATGACCCTGATATCCTTAGGCATAGTCAGAAACAGCTTTCTGATAGTCTCTGCTTCCTGATTATTCTTGTTATGGGCACGGATAGTGGAAATCTTGGTGGCACCTTCGACCATATTGCCTACAGCAAGGCCGAAGTCCTTGACGATTTCCTCAAGTGTGGTATCGGTGTCTTCAATCAAGTCATGAAGCAAGCCACCGCAAATCGTGTCCGCATCACTTTTCAACTGAATCAGAATCTCCGCAACTGCAATGGGATGGCTGAAATAAGGTTCGCCGCTTGCACGCTTCTGATCTCCATGCTTCTCATCAGCCAGAACCGCAGCTCTGCGGATCTTCTCCTGATCGGACTTGGAGTATGGAGTGACTTTTGACATCAGATCCTTGATCAGCTGGTCATGCATTTGCATATCCTCCCACGCACCGAGGCAATCCTGCCAGATCCTTGAGAATGAAACTGGAAGCGAATCCAGATTCATCCATCAATTTCCTTGTCTCATCTGCCTGATCGTATCCACATTCAAGAATCAGCAAACCACCATTTGACAGATGCTTCGGGCTTTCGCTGATTATCCGCCGTATAAGAGCAAGTCCCCCATCATCGGCAAACAAGGCTAGCTCAGGTTCATGAAGCACCTCGGTCGCCAGAGAGTCCTTCATCGCAGGAGCGATGTAAGGTGGATTTGCAGTGATCAGATTAAATCTTCTACCATCAAAAGCCTCAAACACATCGCTTAGAATACACTTTGACCTATTTTCAATGATTTGTCTACAATTATCTTCAGCAATGCCCAATGCTTGCTCACAGACATCACTCAATATCATCTCACAATCTATGCCGATCCGTTCCAGTTCGGCAAGAACAGTTATTCCTATGCATCCAGACCCAGTGCAGATATCCAAGGCTTTGAGTGGATTCTGATGCCGGTCCTTAAACTCATTGATAACCCTCTCCACCAAAATCTCCGTTTCCGGACGAGGAACAAGAACCTTGTCATTGACAATGAAGTCTCTTCCAAAGAATTCCTTGTGGCCAATAACCACTGCAACGGAGAAACCTTCGGCTCTCTTCTTCAGAAGACCCTCAAAGCATTTCTCCTCTTCAGCCGAAAGCTGCCTGGTGCTCAGAAGAAGTTCGGATTGAGTCATCTTGAGAACATGGCAAAGCAGGATACGGCAATCAAGCGCAGCAGTGTCCGTCATGCCTGTCAGGGCTTTGAAGCCCATAGCTCTCGCTTCAGGGACAGTCATCAGGCCTCCTTCAGAGCCGCCTCTCCGGCTGCGATCTTCAGTGGTTCGATCACCTGATTCAAGGCTCCCTCCATTATCTGGTCAAGCTTGTACAAAGTAAGGTTGATCCGATGGTCTGTAAGACGATTCTGAGGGAAATTATAAGTTCTGATACGTTCGCTTCGGTCGCCAGAACCGACCTGGCCTTTTCTGGCAGCAGATCTTTCCTGTCTCTTCTTTGTCTCTTCCATGTCATAAAGCCTTGCCCTTAGAACTCTGAGAGCCTTGGCCTTGTTCTTGATCTGAGACTTCTCATCCTGCTGAATGACTACGATTCCTGTCGGAATATGAGTCAGACGGACTGCACTGTCAGTGGTATTGACGCACTGTCCACCCGGACCTCCAGCTCTCATCACATCAATCTTCAGATCCTCAGGACGAATGACGATATCAGTCTCCTCCGCCTCAGGAAGGACAGCGACAGTGCATGCGGAAGTATGAATTCTTCCACCGGACTCGGTTTCAGGAACACGCTGAACACGATGCACACCGCTCTCCCAACGCAAGTTTCCATAGACATCCTTCCCAGAGATTGAAATGATTGCTTCCTTGATTCCTCCAAGTCCCGTTTCATTGATACTCATCAGTTCCATCTTGAAGCTCATGGTCTCGCAGTAATGGGTATACATCCTATAAAGGTCAGAAGCAAACAGAGCGGCTTCTTCACCACCAGTGCCAGCTCTTATCTCCATGATGATGTTCTTGCCCTCAAGTGGATCAGGTGGAATCAGCAGCATCTTGCAATTGTTCTCACAGAGAATCCTAGACTGCTTCAGTTCAGCAATCTCTTCCTTGACCATTTCCATGAGCTCGGAATCGTTTTCGCCCTTCTGCATTGCTTCAGCGTCATCAATCTGCTTATCCAGATCACAAAGCTTCCGAAGTTCCTCCACTACAGGAAGAAGATGGGAACGCTCCAGCATAAGCTGCTTGTATCTGCTCATATCCTTCATCACATCGGGATTGGAAAGTGAGTCATCTATCTCTTTAAGTTTCTGTTCAAATTCTGGTAATTTCTCCAGCACGATATTACTCCTGCAATATAAAGTTCAAATTTAAAATCATCAAGGCGGGCCTGATCAGATATCGAGCTTCTTCAATTCATTCGAATTGAAAGCGACTGACTTCGGATCAAGAGTGTTCAGCTTCCAGAACACTATTGCACCAGCAATGAAGAACAGCCCTGGAATCGCTCCGATATGCATCGTTATTCCCCATTTGGCCAATTCAGTCTGAACAGCCCCCGATGCACTGTCATAACCAGTAAGCTTGTGGCACATCGCCAGAACCAAAGCCTGGGAAGCATATGAAAAACGCATGAAGAAAGCCCGGAGACCAAGAATTATTCCATCATTGCGCCTTCGTTCCTTCAGAACCGTCTCATCCACTACATCTGCCATGGCAGGTGTCATGAAAGTCCAGAAGCCACCGAATCCGATTCCCCAAAGCGCCATGGCAATCACGAAGCCCACATTGGATCTCAAGAAAGTCATCGGAATGGCGACACATCCCATCATGATTGCGGTGATGATCAGCATCTTCTGATTGTTCTTCAGCCTGATCTGCACACGCGACCAGATCAACACACCCAGCAATGAGCCTGCAATCATTCCAGCCATTATTGGCGTAGTTGCATTGCTGGACATCGACAGCACACCTTCAACAACGTAGTTCACCGATCCGGTCATGCACATGCAACCACTTTGATAGAGGAACAGGCACAGCAGCAGAGCAAGCAGATTACGGTTATGGAAAGCACCTTTGAGAGCTTTCATGAAAGATACTGTCTCTTCTGGATGCTTTCTTTCATAATCCTGCTTTTTTGCGAAGCGGGCAATCATGTCTGGACTTTCCTTTACACCGGGAATGATCAGCAATGTGCCAAGAACAGCGATTCCGGCCACCACCAGAGCGGCGATTTCGTAACTCTGCTTGACTCCATAGGAATAGAAAAGCGGAGGAAGCACAAACCCCAGGGTCATTCCAACAACCCCGATTGGAGTGGCGATCTCCACGACACGGGTCCGGATCTCCATGCTTCTGAACTTATCAGGGAACACAGCCTGATAGTTCAGTTCCCACAATGAATACAGCATGTCATACAGGCAGAGGAAGAAAACCAGCCATAGGAACATCGCCCAATTCCTGGTTCCAGCCCATGAAGCCGGAACTGCGAATATCAGAGAAAACGACACAGAACAAAGAAGCAGGCCAATGATTATCCAAGGGAAACGGCGCCCAAGCTTTCGAGAACCAGGAGACCATCTGTTGGTCAAAAATCCAATCAATGGATCATTGACTGCATTCCAAATTGAGTAAATCAACAAAGCCAGCATGACGAGCCACGAGTTCAGCCTCATTTCCTTTTCAAAGAAATAAAAAGCCATCAACCCCTGAGCACCTGTCAAGAATTCGGCAAGGAATTTTCCTGTGCCATAACTCATAATCGTTCCAATTCTTACTTTTGGTTCTTCTGCCATAATATGGTTCATTTCTTCTTATTTCTGACGGAGATAACGCACAACCATATGCACCACTGCAATCTGATTTGAATCATTGGTGATCGTATGGTCCACATCACAGTGGTAAATCAAGAAATCGCCCTTCTTCAGATCGGCGCAATTATCTCCAGCCTTGACACTGACCTGCCCCTTGATGATCGTCAGGAATTCCTGAGTTCCGGCAAAGTGCGGTTCTGAGGGCAACGAGCTGTTCGGTGGGAACGTGAGAATGTACATTTCCAGATCCTCAACCATTGAAAGAGGCGAAAGCACCTTGATCAGAACACCATTCTCCATCGCTTCAAGCTTGGGCATAGTCTCAGTGCTGGTCGGGTTGACCATGAACATCCGCTTGCTGGCTGAATCAGTGTCAAGCAGATCATGAAGATCGACTCCCAATCCCTTTGCAATCTTCCAGACAGTGGCAACAGTGGGATTCACCTTGTCGGACTCAATCTGACTCAGCATCGCCTTGGACACTCCCGAACGCTCAGACAGTACATTTAGAGTCAGATTCCGTGCTGCTCTCAGTTTCTGAATATTCTTACCAATAAGAAGGGGACAATCTGTCATGTTTCTACTCCTGAAAAATATAATTGATTGTATTGTCAAACAATCCGATTTGTCAACGTACCTTAGGCCCTTGCCATGATGGTCTATCTTCCTTCCAGTGACATGATCTTTTCGACCCGTCTTTCATGCCTTCCTCCCTGAAAGGTGGAGTCAATGTAAGCATCCAGCATATCCTCGATCTTGTCCTGATATTCGATTCTTCCACCAAATGCGATGAAATTCACATTGTTGTGCTCTCTGGACATCTTCGCGGCATAGGAGTTCTGCGGCAAGGCACAGCGAATTCCATTCATCTTGTTGGCGGCGAGGGAAATGCCGATTCCGGTTCCGCAGCAAAGCACGCCAAATTCATATCCACCTTTCCTGAATTCATTCACAGCCTCTTCAGCCTTGTCAGGATAATCCACTGATTCAGGTGAACCGACTCCGAGGTAAGTAACATCAAATCCTCTTTTCTGAAGATGATCCTTTATCAATGCAGCGATTTCTACTGCTCCATGATCATTTGCCAATACAATTCTTGCCATATCTTTCCTCCAAACATCATCATATATTCAACAGGCCATGAATGCACAGACCAAAGCCATTTGTTTTCAAACAAACCATCAATATTTTCTATCTACCTCGACCACTTACCCGGGCACTGTCATAGAAGTCAAAGATAAAAGCAGAAAAGAAGAAAGTGAATTCCCCCGAGAGAAAATTCCATGCCACTCCCATTGGAAGCATTCGCTCTCTCCTGCCCGTCCTTGGGCTGCCCACCGTAAGCGGGGTTAGCCGCAGGGTAATGATTGTCGGAAGAAACCTGTTCTCTGCGTTATGGTCATTTGCATACAGCCCGATGGAAACCAGGGAATTAATCCCCAGACCGGCATTGTCATAATCAAACACACGCTCTCCCATAAGAGCAAAGGCAAGTTCCAATCCAACGGAATAATCACTACCAAAAAGTGGAGTGAGCATCATCATGCCACAGACATCAAGCTCCAATCGCTGAGTCAGACCGAATGTTCCACCCAGCAGAAGGCCGACACCAGACGGGTCGTAGCTGTCAAAGAGAAAATTGCCATGGCCAAAGCTGAATCCGATATCCTTCATCAGAACACTGTCTGCGGCAACGGAGAATGAAATACACAAAACCAGAACGACAATTATCAATTTCTTCATCAAATTCTCCTAGAACAACCCTGAAAAGCGGAACAGCAACACGCCAAGACGCTCCAGACCGGCCTTGGAAAAATCACAGAATGGAGAAAGATATTCATATATCGCATCCTTTTCCATGAATCTGAAAATTGAGAACCTCATATAGCCCTGAAGAACATGATCCTCATAGCTGATTCCACCAAACAACGCTGGTGACCACACTGTGGGATTGGCTGCAAGAAAGCCAAACGGGTGCTCACTGATGTACATGATCTCAAACCCTCCGCCCCCTCGAAGCCCACCGAATTCAAGTGCGGTATCCGAAAGCTGTACATACGCTTCCGCAAAAAGAAATGGAGTCATGAAATCAAGATGAAACGGGATTACAGAAAAGGACAGAGAGGTCTGCAGCATGCTGTCACTACGCCCTCCCAGAGCTATCGAAGCCCCAAAGTGATTCGGGAAGACAGCTGCCCATAATGAAGCTGAAGCTGCAATGAAAACAAGAATGACAATACAAGATTTCTTCATATCAGCCTCCAAAGAAACCAAAGACGAAATTGGGAAAATCAACAAGCTTTCTCATTGAATCCGCCTGTTGCTGATCCAATACATAAGTGTCATCCATCAACTTATTCAGATGATCCATGACTTCGGCGGCAAACTGTTCATCCTCCACCACAAGCATGATTTCATTGGATAGATTCATCGACCTGTAGTTGAAGTTGGATGACCCAAAGCAAATATACCTTTCATCTATGACCAGAAGCTTCTCATGAAGAAGGGCTTTCGGCTCATCGCTGGGCTTTTCCATCCTCACTTCTATTCCAGTCTTCACAATGTCGGAAAGCATGTAGCTGGTTGCCTTGCGTGGCATAGGTCTGGAATCAAAAGGAATCATCATCTTCACATCAATTCCCGAGGCAGAAGCTTCAGAAAGCATCTGGAGCATGTTTTTGTCACTGTAAGGGAGGAAAGGAAGACTCAGAACACTTCTTTCTGCTGAATTGACCATGATCCCAAAAAGTTCGGACATGCACATTCTGTTCCCATATTGATTTGCGCACCAAGCGGTGATCGACTCAGCCTCTTGCTGCAAAGGAATTGGGAAAATCGAAGAACTCACCTCATCCCAGCTCTCGTTATTCCAAAAATCAATGAAATCACGTACCAGGACAGCTCCCAGCTCAGCGGACTGGAAACGATACATCGAGTCACGCTGTCCACCTTCATCCAGAGGTCCGAGAGAAATATAGTTCAGATTCATTCCACCTATGGCTATCTGATTTCCATCGACAACGACAAACTTCCTATGCTCACGCTGTATCACGTTCCAGAGATTCACAAGTCTGGAAAATGAGAATGGATGATATTCAAGGAGATGAATGCCACTGCTCGCCAGATCGGAAAGCGGCCTGAGATGAAAACGGGACTCGGTCATGTCGAATGCGCCAGTGCCGTCATAGACCAGATAGACAGGAATTCCACTTTCGGCCTTCTGCCTGATCAAGTCGAGCAAAAAAGTGTTTTCATCACATTGCGAACCCAGAAAAACCGTCATGATTATGTAATCCTGGGCGTTTTCAATCATAGAAGTGAGTTCACCAAGCCATTGTCCGCCATCATAGAACACCTTGGGTCTGGATATTGAGACTCTTTCGAATCCAGCAAGATCCAACTTCTCAGTCACTGATAAATCATCAGCAACTCCAAGCGATCCATGCATCGCAGAAGTCGTGGAGCAGGAGATAGCAAGAAACACTGCAAGACATACAAGCAGAACAATGGATTTCTTCATCAGACGTTCCACCCAAAGTAGGACAAGGATAAATCTGGTTCCAGAATGAATATTCTGGTATCAAGACCACAGTAACGTCTGATTCTCAGAAGAGAAAGCCTGTCAGGGGATTCCATGACCAATGCTCTGACCTTCAATTTTGATCCTTCCGAAGCGACACCGGAGGCCACTGCTGATACGATTGGAGAAAGGGTTTCTCCTTCCAATGGAACTTCCTGTCCAAAGTAGACAGCCGACGAAGACACTACTGCTGCCTTGAACCCATTGGGCAAGTCTCTGAAGGACTGCTTGAAGAGGCTCTCTACCTGAGTGCTTAGCAATCTGTCGATTTCTTTATTGAAGGATTGCACTGAATCAAATTCTGCAAAACCTTCGAGATTATTCAAGACAATGGTTGCCCCACCCGCTCGAAGAGCTTCCTCTTCGAAAGAACCAAGCACTGCAATGCTCTCTGAACCTGCCGCCCTTGCCGCCATGACTCCATTGACTGCATCCTCCACAACAATGCATTCATCAGGAGAAAGACCAAGATTCAAGGCAGAGAAGGTATAGATGTCTCCAAAAGGCTTCTTTCTCTTGAGCTGACTTCCGCAGATGACGAAATCGAAGTCCTTAGGAACAAACCCAGCGCTTCGGAGATTGATTTCCACCTTCATTCGATCAGCACTGGACGCAAGGGCAAGCTTCAGCCCGGCCTTTCTTGCCATGGAGACGAATCTCACGATTCCAGGCATTGGAGGCATCTTGCCAAATCCGGTCTTTCCATCGGCAACCTGCTCGAATATCCTATAAACTTCAAGCTTGGCACTTTCTATATCGATCTTCAGACCGTATTTTTCTGCAACACAGCCGATGTATCTGTTCTCTCCGGCACCGACATAAGGAAGAAAATCCTCAGGTGTCACATGACAGCCATGCTTTTCAAACCATATTCTGCACGCTTCCGCCAGAAAAGATTCGGAATCAACTATCACACCATCAATATCAAAAAGAATGCCACAAATCATCATGTCCTCGCTTGGGTAAAATCAACCGAACTATACCGCTTATAAGGAAAAATCGGAATATCAAATCAAAGAAAATCAGCTGAAAGTCAGATTTGAGTAATACTCGCTTGCCCCAGCCTTGAGGAACACCCCGCTCCCCGGCTTTCCGAAGTATTGGCCATTCTCAACCAGGATTTCACCCCTGCGGATAGTCATCTTGACCTTTCCCATGACATGGAAGCCATCGTAGACCGAATAGCCTGAAGCGGAATGGATGTTTTTATTGGATATCACCCATTCCTCACGCGGATCAAAAATCACGACATCACCATCCGAACCAGGCTTGATTGCACCTTTTCGCGGATAGAGCCCAAAGGCACGTGCAGGGTTCTCTGTCACAAGACTGACAGCCTTCTCCACTGGAATCCTTCCGGACTGGACGGCAAACGTGTGCAGAAGCACGAACAGCTCCTCAGTACCTGGTATTCCAGGATAGATTGTCCTGCAGTCATGGCTTTCCAGCTTCTGCTCATAGGTGAAGCTGCAATGATCAGTGGCCACTACCTGAATCTCTCCATTGACAAGAGCACCCTGAAGTGCCAGGTTGTCCTCTCTGTCCCTCAGCGGAGGAGTCATCACATACAAAGGTCCCTTCGGCCCTTCCAGCTTGCTGCGGTCAAGAAACAGATAATGCGGAGTAGTCTCTACAACAAGATGAGCTCCACGTGATCTGAGATTCCTTACCATCGACAGACCTTTCTCGCTGGAAAGATGGACAATATAAAGCGGCATATGATGCTTGAGAGCAAGCTCCCCGACTATCTGTATGCCACGAGCCTCGACTTCAGCAGGGCGCAGCAGAGCATGATCCTTAGGCAAATATGAGCCATTCCAGCTTTCGTTTATCTTCTGAATCAGATCATCCGCTTCACAATGGACGCATACCATGATCTTCAGACTCCTGCAGCAGGAGAACAACCTGTCCAGCTCATCTGGGTTATCAATCATGTATCCCACATTCTTGTATGTGGTGAAAAGCTTTATGGCAGTGACGCCAAAATCCTTCAGGTGCTCAAGTTCCAGTTCAATCTGGTCCTTCATCCCGTAGACACCTTCATGAAGGGCATAATCCACAGCCATCTGGCCCTTCATTTCCTGAAGCCGTTCCTTCGTGCTTCCAAGAAGACTGGTCTTCTTGTCATGATCAGCGAAATCCACAACTGCCGTGACACCACCGAAAGCCGCACATCTGCTGCCTTCGGGGAAGCTGTCCGCAGTGACTGTTCCTCTGGAAACCAGATGATAATGAGTATGTGCATCTATCATCCCAGGCATCACATACATGCCGCCTGCATTAATTACCCTGCATTCACCAGCTGGCTTGATGTCTGGTCCGACCTCCCTTATGCAGGAATCCTTAATCAAGACATCTGTCTGTCTCTGGCCATCGCCATCGACTACTATTCCACCCTTTATCAGCAGATCAATCATGCAAGCTTCCTCCTCAGCACAGCAACCTAATATCTAACAACAGGATTCTTTGCAGCCCTGACCTCATCCACTCTGCCTATCACAGCATGATGTGGTGAATCATGAAGCCACCCGCCATCCTTTTCGGCCATGTCCTTCAACTGCAACATAGCCTTGCAAATACCATCCAGCGTATCCTTTGATTCCGTCTCAGTCGGCTCAAACATCAGAGCTTCATGGACGATCATCGGGAAGTACATCGTAGGTGGATGATAACCAAAGTCAATCAGTCCCTTGGCAATATCAAGTGCACTGACTGAGGTTCTTTCCTTCAGATTCGAAAGAGAAAGAACGAACTCATGCTTGCAGATGACATCGTAAGGAACAGAGTATTCCTTCTTCAGCAAAGCCTGCATGTAGTTGGCATTCAGCACCGCGTGCCGTGATGCCGCCTTCAGTCCGTCACTACCCATCGACAGGATGTAAGTGAAGGCTCTGACGACCACAAGGAAATTTCCCCAGAAGCCAGACACCTTGCCGCATGAAGTCTCCTCATTCCACTTGAACCCATACTTTCCACTATCTTCATGATAGACGATGTCAGGCTGTGGAATGAAAGGAACAAGCTCCTTCTTTACAAGCACCGGGCCAGATCCCGGTCCGCCACCTCCATGAGGAGTGGAGAAGGTCTTGTGCAGATTCAGATGAACCACATCGAATCCCATGTCGCCAGGCCTTGCCATTCCCATCAGAGCGTTGAAGTTGGCACCATCATAATAGAGCAGTCCACCGGCCTCATGCACCATGGAAGCTATCTTTCTGATATCCTTCTCAAAAAGCCCAAGAGTATTGGGATTGGTAAGCATGATACCTGCAACAGTATCATCAAGCTTCGACTCAAGGTCGTTCAGATCAACCAGCCCTCGTTCGTCAGTTGCAACTTCCTGGACTTCAAATCCATTCATGTTTGCACTGGCGGGATTGGTTCCATGAGCGGAGACCGGAATGAGAATCCTGTTTCGCCCCATCTCGTTGTGATGCAGAAAGTAAGTACGGATTATCTTCAGACCGGTGTATTCACCATGAGCACCAGCGCAGGCCTGAAGCGATCCCCACTTCATTCCCAGAAGCTCACTTAAATCCTTCAATGTCCTGTACATCAGAGCCAGACAGCCCTGAAGTGAATCCTCATCCTGAAGCGGATGAATATCGGTAAAGCCTTCCATGGAGGCTGTGACTTCATTGACCTTCGGGTTGTACTTCATTGTGCACGATCCCAGCGGATAGAAGCCATAGTCCACTCCGTAAGCCATGGTGGAAAGCTTGGAGAAATGCCTGACGGTATCAAGCTCCGATGCTTCAGGCAGTCTTGCAACAGAGTTTCTGGCAAACACGTCATCCAGAGGTGCTGCTTGAGGAACATCAAGCGGAGCAAACAGATAGCCCCGTCTTTTAGGAACAGCCTGCTCAACCAGCAACGGCTCCACTATTCTGTCAGGTGCGAACTCTTCCATCATCTCGCCTCCTTCGATATCTCAAGATATCGGTCAAGCTGCTCTCTGGTCCTTCGCTCTGTGACTGCAACAAGCAGCGTAAGAGCATCCTTGTCATTCCTTGTAAGCCTGGAAAGCCTGACTCCGGAAAAGATTCCTTCAGCTTTCATCTTTGAGACAAACCTTTCCAGATCAGCATCGGACTCAAACAATACTGGGAACTCACACCAGAAAGGAGCAAAACCAGGAGCCGCTTCATATCCGAGTTTTCTAAGACCGTCACACAGATAGTGTGCCTTGCAGTAGCTCTGATTGGAAGCTTCCTTCAATCCCGCCCAGCCCAGCAATGATGTATGGATGACACTGACAAGGCAGCAGAGCGCCTCGTTTGAACAGATATTGCTTGTTGCACGTTCTCGCTTGATGTGCTGTTCCCTTGCCTGGAGAGTCAGAACGTACACTCTTCTGCCCTCAGTGTCCACTGTCTGACCGACGATCCTTCCAGGGATCTTTCGCATCAGAGGCTTGGTCACTGCCATGTATCCGCAGTATGGCCCACCGAATCCCATCGGTATTCCCAGAACCTGAGTGTCACCAATGGCGACATCAGCTCCCCATTCAGCCTGTGACTTCTGCATTGCAAGAGACAATGGATCGCTGGAAATGACGAAGAGACTTTTGTTCTGATGAACCTTGTCCGCAACTCCAGTGAAATCCTCAAGATAGCCATATCTGTTCGGGCTCTGGGCAATGAATGCCGCTGTGCCTTCATCAAGCATATAACCGAGCATTGAGAAATCGCTGACTCCATCCTTTTCTGGAAGAATCACAACTTCCCTTCCTGTTCCCAGTGCCCATGTTTTGACGCAATCGATTGCAAACGGGTGCATGGTTGCAGAAAGAATCACCTTGTTGCTCTTGCGCTTCTCGGCGATCGCCAATGCGGCGGCCTCGGCCGCGGCCGAAGCTCCGTCATACAGCGAGGCGTTGGAAACATCCATTCCAGTCAGCTCGCATATCATGCTCTGATACTCGAATATCGCCTGAAGAACACCTTGCGATATTTCAGGCTGATACGGTGTGTATGCAGTAACGAACGACGGAAGAGATGCAAGCATCCTGACGGCAGATGGAATCGCATGGTCGTAGCTTCCTGCTCCCAGAAATGATATGCCCCTGACATTCAACCCTGCCAGATTGCGCAGCACATCCAGCACCTGCTCTTCGCTTCTTCCCTTGTCTATGTCCAGAGGACGGTCAAGGAGACAGCCTGCCTGCCTTACATCATCAAAGAGCTCATCAAGCGACCCAATGCCGATGGCATCGAGCATTGCCCGTTCCTCCTGCTCTGTATGCGGAATATATGAGAACATCCACTTCCCCTTATTTCAATGTGGAAAGATAATCCTCGTAGCCCTTTGCGTCCAGAAGATCATCAGGTACGACGACATCATTCATCCTATAGATGAAATGCCCGTAGCAGTCATCGTTTATCAGCTCAGGAGAATCCTCAAGGGCATCGTTGACTTCAGACACATTTCCTCCGACAGGAGTGATTATCTCACTTGCCGCCTTGACAGACTCGATGTCGGCAATTTCGTCTCCAGCTTCGAAGTCTGCTCCGACCTCAGGAAGTTCGACGAAGACAATCTCACCCAGTGCATCCTGTGCATGGTCCGTGATTCCCACTGTGGCGGTAGTTCCTTCGATCTTCACCCATTCGTGGTCCTTTGAATACTTAAGTCCTTCAATGACTTTGCTCATTTTATCCTCCAATCAAACTGTCGGCACCGGCTTGCTCAGCCATCGTCCTCAGTCATTCTCCATATGAAAATTATTCTTCAGAAACTCCAGATCCAGTTCAGGGTACAAAAGGAACCTGTGAAGCAGGTCATGGACTCTGTCCAGGGCCTCCGCCTTGGCAGCTGGATCGGTCACGACCTTTGACTTTGAAAGAGTTCCCGCATGTGGCCCCTTCGTGATCTTTGCAGGACGGGTATTGGACAGTACAAGCTTGATGATCGCCGCAATCTCCTTCATCTCTTGCTTTCCCATTCCCAGGGTAGTAACGGCAGGAGTCCCGATTCTAAGACCGCTGGTATACCATGGACCGTTAGAATCAAAAGGAAGCGCATTTCTGTTGAGAGTCACGCCACAGCTGATCAGGGCAGTCTCAGCCTGCCTTCCATTCAGACCAAAGCCGGTGACGTCCACAAGCATCAGATGGTTGTCTGTCCCACCGGTATCAATCTTCACACCATCATCAATGAAAGCCTGTGCCATGGCCTTGGCATTCTCCACAATCCTGGCTGCATAGGTGGCAAACTCCGGCTTGCCTGCCTCGGTCAGTGCGACTGCCTTTGCAGCTATCATCTGTGGAAGCGGGCCTCCGATCACAAGCGGGCAACCCTTGTCCACGGATTCGGCGAATTCTTCCTTGCACAGAATCATTCCACCTCTAGGTCCTCTGAGAGTCTTGTGAGTCGTAGTGGTGACGACATCTGCCCATGCGACAGGGTTGTAATCTCCCTGCATCACTTTTCCAGCGACAAGTCCGGCAAAATGAGCCATATCCACCATGAACACAGCTCCGCATTCCTTTGCAATCTCGCTCATTATGCGGAAATTGATCAACCGTGGATAAGCACTGTAACCTGCAAGAAGAATGAGCGGCTTGATATCCATGGCCATCTTTCTTATCTCATCGTAGTCGAGAAGTCCGGTCTCCTTATCCACAGAATAGGAATAGGCATCGAACATCTGAGCTGAGATGTTCTGCCTATAGCCATGCGTAAGATGACCTCCGCTATAATAGTCCAGTCCGAGTATCCGCTGTGAATGAACAAGAGTTCTGATTTCATCCCACTGCTCTCTGGAAAGATTGGAGACATTCATCTCGCCGAACTTCTCAAGCTGCGGAATCTGGACTCTTGTGTTCAGTATCGCCCAATAAGCGCAAAGATTGGCATCCGCTCCACTGTGCGGCTGAACATAGGCATGATCGGCACCGAACAACTTGCAGGCCACTTCGCAGGCATAGGCCTCAAGGGCATCTACATTGGCACACCCCGCATAGAACCTATGGTATGGGAAGCCTTCGCAGTACTTGTCAGTAAGCAGATTCCCCATTGCCCCCTGCACGGCAGGACTGCTGTAGTTCTCGCTGGCAATCAGTTTGAGAAACGACCTCTGGTCTTCAAGCTCATCCACGATTCGAGAAGCCACTTGGGGTGCAACTTCCTTGATTTTCTCCAAAGATGCGACATGCATTGCCATATTGGCATTCACATTGCCCGTTTCCAGATACTTCTTCAGTTCCAAAGACATACGAACCTCTCCATTACAAAACTATCTTAAACCGAAAAACACCGATTAGCAACCGCATTTGATATATTGTCTCAACATCCATCATAATGAACCGCCATATTCAGGTTCGTTTTCACCAGCAATGTACTCTTCTCCTGTGATCCTGCATTCCAGTCCCAGTAGAGTATCTGCCTTGGTCTTTGGCCGCAACTGACATTCCCACAATACAATGACATTCCAACCCATTGCCTCCAACTGCGAATAGTCCCTGATGTCACGCTGCTGATTCCGTTCGAACTTCGCCTGCCAGAACCCGACATTTGACTTCGGGACAGTTGCGAATCGACAACCCTGATGACGGTGCCAGAAACAGCCGTTGACGAATATGACAGTACGATATTTCGGAAGTACGATATCAGGTTTTCCAGGATAGCGTCGGTCATTTTTCCTGAAACGGAACCCCTTTGAAAAGAGGTAGCTCCGCACCGCCACCTCAGGCCTGGTGTCACGGCCTTTTATCATGCTCATGTTTCTGCTACGTCTTTCAACATCGTCCATACCAATATTCTAGCACAAGATAAATGACTTTTCACAATATATGGAATCGGATTGGTCCTGAGCCGTTTCATGACAGCATGAATCCAAGCCGAAAACCTTGGAAAACAAGGCATCGGACATCTATTGAGCAGTATTGAGGACTCCTCAAGTTGACAGAGAAATGTCAATAACTTATACTCAAACAGTATTTTACAGGAGGGCAACTTGGCCAAAGAAGAAGCAATAGAAGTAGAAGGACTTATCAAAGAGTCACTTCCAAATACAATGTTCCGAGTGGAACTTCGCAACGGGCACATCATACTCGCACATATTTCAGGGAAAATGAGAAAGAATCGGATTAAGATTGTCCCTGGTGATACCGTCAGAATCGAGATGTCCCCATACGACCTCACAAAAGGTCGGATAGTCTATCGCGACAGATAAGCTACAATAGCATAATCAAGCATACAAGAGCAGCCAGATTCAATCTGGCTGCTCTTGGTTTACTTAAAATCATCAAATTCCCAATTTATCAGTAATATCCCTTCTGCTGCAATGTTTCAGCGACATTCGACCAGTTTATGCTGTTCATTATCACCATGGCATTCCTTATCTGTTCATCAGAATAGATTCCATAGGAGCCATTCCATGAAGAGTCGGACAATTCGGATATTGAAGCCCAGTCATAATCATAGAGGTCAATGCAGAGCTCTGTGATCTGAGAATCATCGTCATTCCAATAATCACCGTCATCCATGTCATTCCAAAGATTGGAATCATCTTCTCCCCAGAAACTTCCACCTCTTAGGTTTGCAGACATGGAGTTTGTGTCCATGATCAACTCCGCTGGAACATCAAACGCATTTGCAGGCACGCTCTTGGTGAAACTGGTAATCCAGCTGATATCGGAATAATCGTCATCGGAATCCCCGATTGCAGCAAGATTCTTGCCATTAAGCATCACCGTGCCGGAAGTGAGAGCAGGCAGTTTGTAATAATAAGTGCCACCTTGCATTCATGAGTAGGTCTCACCACCTTTGTGAACCGTGCGACTGAAAAGCATGCCATTGCTCATCATCTCAATCGCAAAGTCCTTGCCATCATGATACATGAGAGAATCAAACTTCATCCCTTCGCTGCTGATGGAAGCACCGATTGTAAACGGACCTTTCCTGAAAGATTCAATATAGGGGGCGGCCAGCTTGCTGACTGCTCCAAACGACATTGATACGACAACTGCAAAAATCAAAATTGCAACAGTTAGTTTCTTCATATCTAATGATAATACGATTATTCATGGTAAGTAAAATGTCAATCAAACATTTACAGGATGAGAGAGATATCTGAGATCGCGAGGCTCAATGCCTTTTGTTATAAGGAATCTACGCAAATCCGTTACGTCGTCCATCCTGCCCGAACAAGCCTTGAGAAAGACTTTTCCGCAGTTGATGGCATCGTCCAGGGCGTTGTGAGCATTGTAATTCATCCCGAAATGCTCGGAAAGACTCGTCAAGGCATGGCTTGGAAGCTTGGGCCAAACCCGTCTGGATATCTGAAGTGAACACAGATACTTCAACTCCGGAACATCAATGTCATAGTTGAGAAGGAGCGAGCTCAGAACTCTCATATCGAATGCCGCATTGTGGGCTACAAGGAAGGAATCACCTATAAACCACTGGATATCCGGCCAGAGATACTTGAAATCCGGAGCATCCTTCACATCGCAAGGCCTGATTCCATGAATCTCTATGTTACGTAATGCAAAATGACAGAAGGAAGGTGGCTTTATAAGACAATATCTGGAGTCAACCATATCACCTGTCTGATCCATCCTCACCAAGCCGATGGAGCAGGCGCTTTGCGGGTGAAAATCAGCGGTCTCAAAATCAATGGCGACGAATTCCATCTCAGCAGCTCTTTTCCAGCATGATTGACAGGATCGTCTTGTCAGTCTCTTCCATTCCTTCGGTGCTGATTCTTGAAAGGGATCTGATAGCCTGCAGTGAGTCACTGCCACAGATACCGCTTTCCGATCCAGGACCATGCCCCTCAAGAGCAATCATCACAGCAAGACCTGCTGCATCGAGGCTCGAATGAATCTTCAAAGGACAAGTCATCTTGGCACCATCGCAGATGATTCCAGTCAGATTTCCGACCATGACATTTATCGCACGGTCCATCACCTTGCAGTCACCGCCAAGCAGATAGACATAGGCACAGGCTGTGGCGATTGAAGCGGTGAACGCACCGCACAACGCAGAAAGCCTATCCTTGCAGGCAGTAAGCACAAGGGCGACGCATTGACTTATGAACAAAGCCCTGGTCAGCGAAAGGCTGCTGGCCTTCAGATACTGAGCTACGATATACACCGGGACAGTCACAGTCAGACCTTGGTTGCCGCTTCCCGAATTGATCACAACCCCCAGGTTGCAACCGGCCATGCGTGCATCGCTTCCTGCCGCAGCAAGAGCGGCGCCTACTGCAAAAGCTTCGGTCAGGCTCGTGGGATTGCGATGAAGATCCTTCATGGCTGTCCGTCCGACACACAGTCCGTATTCTTCGCTAAGTCCATGTTCAGCTATCTTCAGATTGGTCTGAACAGCATCAAGCAGGAATGAACCTTCCTCTTCGCTTATAGCGCAGGCCATCTCCACTATGTTCTCCAATGAGATCTCGGAAACCTGCCTGCTGCCTAGGACCTTGGCGCCAGCTGAGGCAGACCTTTGCTCGCAATGAGCTGAACAATCATCTTGAAGGAGCTTGCCGTCAAGCCTCAGATTGGAAAAATGATCATGTTCGTCCCTTATCGTAGCTTCGCCAATATGGTCACAGGTGTGCACCCGGACCTGCACAAACAAAGGCGGCACATCGCCAACCATTGAAAGGCTTATCGGGACAGCTTTGGCAGACTCGATCTGGGAAGGGGTGATATGGGACAGGATTCCCAATCCATCAGCGACTGACCCACCTGAAATTCCAAGTGCCACAGCTGCCTGAATTCCCTTGAGCTGACAATTGGGTATTCCGACACTCATGGCATTCTTGATCAGATCACGACTTGCGAATATCTCCGCTCTTTCTATCTTCTGACCAAATTGAGCGACGATATCCCTTGCCTTTGCTCCTGCAAGTGCCGAAGCGGCAGGTTCGGTGCATCCCATGGCCAGCATCATCTCCTGCCTGACCAGAGCAATGATCATATTCTTATCCATCAAGTCAACTCCCAAGATAACTTACTACATAGTAAGAAGCTGAAAGGCCTATGAGTTCCTGAATCCTTTCAATCTTCACTGCCCGAAGTTCCATTTCGGCCTTCAGAAGATCAGTTTCAGAAGCTGCACCTGCATCAAGAAGTTCATTCTGACGTTTGACCTTCTCCATGCACGCCTCCACCTTGTCATCATAATAGGTAATCTTGATCTTCGCAAGTTCAATATTGTGGTAGTTTGACCTGAGCTGTTCGAGAATCTCATCCTTGCCAAGACTTGTATCCAAAGCGGCGGAAGCTTTCTGGCTTTCAGTGCGGGATACGTTTCTGACCGCCTTTCCCCCATCCCAGACATTAGCCTTCAATGCAAGGGTAAGAGTCGAATTCGCACTATCCTGACGATACCAGTCAGTCTCAATCAGAGGGAACCGGGATCCCGAATAACCAAGCGTCGCAACAAGGGCAAGATCAGGCTTCCAGTTCACTGAAACACCTGCAATCTTGTTGGCAATCGAGGCAATCTCTTCCAGTTTTGCAAGAAGCTGGAACGTAGTCCGGCTCTGGTCAGTTGCACGATATTCCCACCGTTCAAGGTCAGTGTTGAGAACTGACAGATACTTCTTCTCATCCGGTTGCAGCTCTATCTGATCCATTGTCAACGACTCAAGCCCGCACATCTTGGCAACGGAACGCAGCTGTTCGTCAATCTGATTGTCAAGCTGAGCCAAAGTGACGTCCAGCTGACTTGCCTGAACCATCGCATCCTTGACATCCAGTTCAAGCAGAATTCCATTGACCTGGGCCTGCTGGGAAAGATTCACCAACCGGTCTGCAAGCGCAGTCTCCTCCACAAGCAGATTGCGGATCTGATTCAGATACACAAGAGCGGCCATCCTGCTTTGAAGCTCGGTTGAGTTCTGCTCACTCATCTGAACCATCTGCAAGGTTCTGGCGTTATAAATACTCCTGTACAGATTCACGGCATTTGTGATCTTTCCCCAGGTGACGACAGGCTGAGTGATCTGAAGCTGGAACTGGTACATCATGTTTTCCTGCCCCTTGTAGAGAGTGAGATAGTCATCCCCTAAGCCGGAACCGATGTTCCCGATTCCCAGAAATTCCATCAGCTGGTCCTTCTGCAAAGTCACCGCTTCTATGGGATTGAACAGATAGCTGCCTGTCACAGTTAGATCAATGGTAGGTGAATAACCCCATTTGGCATCATTGTAATCCAGAAGAGCAGTCTGCACATCTTCCTTTGCCTTAAGCAGATTCAGGTTGTTCCCCAGCATCATCGCATTGAGATCAGAGTATGTGTAAGCCCACAGCGACAGGCAAAGAGACAAGACAAGAATTGTTGCAATCAGTTTCTTCATAAGCTATTCTTCATCAATTACAGCTACAATGTCGTAATCAGCATCACCGCTGCTCTTTTCAAAGGCCTTTTTCTTTGCCTCACTGATTTCTCCAAGGTTTCGAGTATCACCATCTGTGCATTTGACCTTGATCTTGTAGAACCAGTCATTCACATCTGGTTTTGAGACAGTGCCTGAGTCACTTCTGTCAACGATGATGTAGACCTCTGCAGTGGCGACAGCTCCTTCATAGTCACCAATATGATCTCCAGAAGCAAGAAGCACTGGCTTCCAGCTGACTCCATCGCCCAGCCCTGTGAACACACCATGAGTGACAAGTGAGGAATTGGCTCCATTTCCGTCGCGTTCGGAATACACATGGTCAACCACATGAAGAGTACGACCGGTAGTTCCGCTGGTTATTGTCGAATTAGCCAGCCAGACATCGATGTTGTCATTCTTTTCCGCAGTCGATTCGGTGTTCAATGTGCCTCTGAATGATGGATATGTGAATTCATAGTCCTTCACGTATGCTGTCTTTGTGATGGAAGCATCCCCTCTGAGCTCTGTATCTGTGACATTCAGGGCGCTGAAGCTGCTGGCTACCTTATAATAAGCAGAAGTGCTTGAATCCACCCATTCCCAGGTTGAATCGTCAGGAGTATCCAAAGATATCAGAACTGTGGTTTCACCTTTCGTCTTGTCCGCCAGATACGGCACAGTGATGGTTTCAGATCCTGTGATATTCACAGAATAATCCTGATATGGATGATCGGTCAATGTGTTCAGATAGACCTTCACATCACATGTGAATTCGGTAGTCGACAACTCGTCGTCTGCGGCATCCTTGATTCTCAATGCTATGTCCTTGGTCTTGAATCTCGAAGTAAGGCTGGTCTTGACCCGTGATGAATTGCTGCTGTCACTTACTATGGTGACTTTGTCTGCTTCCTTCACCAGGCCATAATCATCGCTGAAATACAGAAGATAGACATCAAGATAGGAGGCCGTCTTGCCGAATTCCGGGTTGGTGGTCTTCCATATAAGCTTGCTTATGGAGAATTCTCCATCGGCATTTGTCGAAGTAGCTGGAATGTAGTTGCCGCTTGTGCTGGGAGAGAAGCTGAGCTTGACCCCAGTCTCATTCGTTGTGGCTCCACGATTGAAATCTGCATTCCTAAGGTTTTCATCGGTGTAGGCATATACCATAACTCCGGATATGCCGTTTGAGGAATCGGAATCGGTCAAGGTTCCTGACAGTCCTGCGTCGAATACTGCAGAGCATCCTCCAAGAAGCAAAACTGTTCCCATTAGGATTGCAATCAGCAACGCTTTATTTGATTTCTTCATCTTCAGAACCTCCATTCTTTCTGGATTTCTTCTTTATTATCTTCCTTTCAAAGGAATAATATACAACAGGGACAAGGAACAGAGTCACAAGCGTCGAGGCGAAAAGGCCTCCGAATATCGCCTGTCCGACTGGAGCGTAGAGCTCTGCACCAGGGCCAATGGCCAACGCCATCGGAAATACTCCGAACATTGTGGTCAAGGTAGTCATGAGAATAGGTCTCAGACGACTGGAGCCTCCTTCGGTGACGCTTTCCTTGAGAATCCGTATCTCCTCCACTTCGTCCATAAGAACTCCGAATCCGGCCTCGTGAGTTACTTCGCAATCAGGTGTATCCACGATGTCTTCATCAACACCATTGAGTTTGGCAGCCCTTTTCCTTTCACGAAGAAGATTCATGTAGTCGATGAGAATGATGGCATTGTTCACGACGACGCCTGCAAGTGAGATGATTGCAACTACACTCATCAGGTTGAGGTTGGAGCCGAACACAAGCAGTCCGATGATCACTCCGATGATTGCAAAGGGAACACTCATCATGATGATGAAAGGCTGCTTGAATCTCTCGAACTGCACGACCATCACGGCATAGACTAGGAAAACTGCAATGGCGGTTATCGTGATCATCTGTCCAAGCGAATCGGTGATGAGCTTCATCGTACCTGCATCCTGGCTTGATATTCCATCGGGAAGAGGGTTTTCCTGCAGATACTTGTTCATCGCGTCGTTGACTTCTGATGTATCATCGTTCACCAGTGTGGCACTGACAGAGACTGCCTTGAGTCTGTCCTTGTGCCTTATCGAGTTGATTGTGTTCTCCACTTTGAATTCACCAAGGCCAGCGAATGAAATTGAATCGCCTGCTGAAGACTTGATCGCCAGCTTGGAAAGAAGGTCTTCGGTAAGCGGCTGACTGGCTGCATCACTTGAAAGCTTGATTGAATAGCGCTCATTGTTGCTGTCAGTCATCTTTCCGGCATCAAGTCCAGAGAAGAGTATCCTTGATACGATTCCGGCTTCATAGCTTGTGATTCCCAATGAATTGAGGTATTGCTGCGACATATCCAACGTGACGTTAACCGAATCAAAGTTGGTATCGACTGCAGTAGTGACGACACTTGGGATCGTCTTGAGCCTGGCTTCAATTTTCAATGCAGTCTGATAAAGCTCGTTCACATCCGTTCCAACAAGGCTGAGCTGGTAACCGCCTCCTTCTGAAACAAAGGCCAGAAGATGGTCAAAGCCACCGTTCTTCACTTCAACAGTGCAATCCACCATTTCCCTGGAAAGCACTTCCTGAAGCTCAATGATTATCTGCTGGACCTTTCTTGTCCGCTGATCGGAAGGATTGAGAACCACATGCGCATAACCCAATCTCATGGCGTCAGCACCGACATTGCCAATATCGGAGGATTGTCCTGAATAGACAGCCATCGTCTCTATCTCCGGCACTTCTCGTCTGATGATCCTCTCTGCTTCGATCATTTTCTGCTCAGTCATGCTTCCACTGTAACCTGTAGGGAATTCAAACGAAGCATAGAAGTCTCCGGTATCAATCGATGGAATGAACGAATAGCCAAGCATTGTCGCCAGAAGGAAAGACAGAATCAGCAGGACTACAGGGACGATGATCACGAACTTGCGTTCCTCAAGACACCATGCTATGCCACGTCTGTAGCCATTCTCAACCTTCGCATATCCTCTGAGGAACAGGGACTTCTTATGGTCAGCGGGCTTCTTCCTGCCATAGAAAAGCCTGAGCAGGAACGGGACGAATATAATTGCAACCAGAAGCGAGGCGAACAGACATACCACAAGGGTTACTGCAAAGTCCTTGATGATCATGCCCACTATGCCTTTGAGGAAGATCATAGGAATGAACACTACGATGGTTGTAAGTCCGGATGCAAGAATCGAGGCACCGACTTCGTCAGATCCTCTTATGATGCCATCAATGGCATTCAGCTTATTATTTTCAAAGTTTCTGAAGACCTGCTCCAGCATGACTATCGAGCCATCGACTATCATGCCAAGAGCCACGACTATTCCAGATACTGAAATAAGGTTGATCGACATTCCAAGGACTTTCATGCCCAGGAATGAGAACAGTACCGACAAAGGTATGGAAAGGCCTATTATAATTGTTGCCCTGGCATCGCTGAGAAAGAGGAAGATCACAATGATGGCCATTATCACACCAAGGACTCCGCTCTCTATGACAGTGGACAGAGAGGTTGTGATGCTTCGCGAGTCATCACTGATGATCTCGCATTTCAGCGCACCGTTTGTATCTCTTTCAATATCCTTGAGAACCTGCTTGACTTCCCTGGCAATGGACATCGTGTTACCAGAGAGTCTCTTGGATATCTGCATGACTATAAGCTGCTTGCCTTGAGAGAATGTCTTGGCATCCTCTTCAGGATATTCATATGTTATGTCCGCAACATCCCGAAGCTTCACTATGACATTGTCAGAGCCCATTCCTACTGTAAGGTCTCCTATCTCCTCTATGGAATCAAGTCTGCCGTCATAGTTGAATGTGACATTCTTCTTCTCATATGTGGACTCTCCAAGCGGAACGTAGACATTGGAGTAATTGAGCAGCTGATAGACGCTCATCACCGATATGCCCTTGCTCTGGAGGTCATCCAAACGGAGCTTCACGCTCACTTCAAGTTCCTGCCCACCCAAGATCGAGATATCGCTGACTCCATTGATCTTCGTAAGTCTCGGCACCACTTCATCATTTAGGTAAGTGGTTATGCGGCCAAGGTCCTCCCCTCCTGAGACGGAAAACTCGAAGATCGGGAGCATTGTGGCTCCTCCGACCATTGCAATCGGCTTGCCTTGAAGATTTTCCGGAAGGTCAGACATCAGCTGATCTATCCGATAGCGGATTTCTGCAAGCTGATCGTACGGGTCCACGCTGTCATCATATTTAACAGTGATCCAGCTGAATGAATTCTGGTTGTTGGACGATATGCTCTTGAAGTTCGGCAGAGTGACGAAATTATCTTCAAGTATCTTGGTCACATCCCTTTCCACATCCTCTGCCACTGCACCAGGGTATATGGTAATCACTTCTATGCTTGGAAGTGACATGTCAGAGATGAATTCGATGTTTATTCCAACAAGGCAGTATACGCCGAAGGCTACCAGGGAAATCATGATCATGGCGATCACGACTGGATGCTTTACTGCAAAATGTGAGACTTTCATTCAACAACCCTCACAGTCTGTCCATCGAACACGGTTCCTTGTCCATCAACCACGAAGTGCGCCGAGGAGTATTTGTCTGGAACCATGAAATTCTCATTGTCCTTGGCTTCAGGCACAAAGTCGACCATCTGCACCTTCTCGCTTCCCCGATCATAGATGTACATTGTTCCATCGGTGTTCATCACAGAGAGGGACATCACAGGTACATTCTCCAGTGTCAGGTAATCAATCTGGACAGTGACGAACATTCCAGGGCGGAAGTTGTCAAGGTCTCCATCGAGTTTCAGTTCCAAAACGAATGTCTTGGATTGAGGATTGATGAACGGAGAGAGGGAATTCACGGTGGTGCTTATGCTGTCTGAACCATGAAAGACCGTCGCCTTGATAGAATCGGAGTTCTGGTTTATCAAGGTATAGTACTTCTCCGGTATTGCCACTCGAACGACCATTTTCGAAAGGTCGGCTATGGCACAAAGAAGATTGCCCTGGGCGGCTATGCTTCCCTTGGCGGAATCCGTGGTGAGAATTGTTCCTGATACTGGGGCCTTCACTGTGGCGTACCCTATCTGAACTTCAGCCAGATCCATCTGTGCCTTGTAGGCATCACGCTGCGCCGTGATTTCATCAAGGTTCTGCTGGGATGCGGCTTTCAACGAGACTAGATTGCTTATTCGATCAAAGCTGGACTGTGCTGCCAGATATGCAGCCTTGGCCTGATCGTACTGAAGCTGATAAGGCTTCTTGTCTATCTCAACAAGCACCTGATCCTTTGTCACTTCCATCCCCTGCTCAGGGAAGTATTCGATGATGGTGCCGTTGACGAACGGAACGACTGGAATCATTGACTCCGCTTCCACGTATGCATTGAACTTGAGACTCTGGACTATCTGTCCGTCGTGAGGGGCTTCTACTCTGACTGATGGGACAGGAGCTGTATATGTCACTGGTTCCTTATTCATTATGAACCAGAGCACCAGGGCTGCAAGGGCAGCCGTCAACACAAACAACAGGACGAACCTAAGAACCTTGAACCGCTTTCCCATCAGCATACCCCCAATCGCCAAGCAAATTATGATGCTTAAATTAAACATTTCACTATGCAGAAACAAGTATAGCAGTTTTCTTTTTTGAGAAAAGCATTAAAAAGAACAAATTCATAATTTTTTTCAAAATATGTCGTATTTTGGACAATTTGTTTGTTATTTCCGTCTTTTGAATAAACTCAATTTCAACTAAAACATCTTGATATTCAAGACTGTTTCCTTTATCATGGCTTTTGTCCTGCCCGGGTGGCGGAATTGGTAGACGCACTAGGTTCAGGTCCTAGCGGGGTCAAACCTGTGCAAGTTCGAGTCTTGTTCCGGGCAAGTTTTTGGAAAGCTAAGTTGTCGAAAATCTGCAACTTAGCTTTTTTTGTCCGCACTCCCGTCCTTATTGACGATTATCCCATTATGCTATTCTTTAACTCAATGAAGGACTTAGTGCTTTCACTGCCAAGGGAAAGACTGGAAACAATCTTTCCTTTTTTGATTTCAAACAGAAAGCGATTGTCCCCTGATGCCACAAAGACAATCTTTATTTCAACCCAAATACCATCAGCATTGCCTTGCCTGACCTTCAGCTTTTCAGGAATAAGCAAAACAGAGAAGCCCATATCCAAGAGTCTTCTTGCTGAAGCAACGAAATATTGACCTCCTGTTTGGGCTGTGCGATATTTGCATTGGAGGACGTGTTTTCAATGTCAGTCAAGTATTTCGATATCTGCGATGTCCCATTCAAGAGAGATTCCGATACAGGAGAAGTCTGGGTCGTCAAGGAATCCAATGGCGTGATATATGAATCAAAGCCTTCAGAAAAAGAAGCAGCAATGTTCGGCCGCAATTGGTTTGACAGCTCCGTTATCTCCAAAGAGACTGCCGAACGCTTGGCCAAGGATCCTTCGATATCATACTGACCATCCTGAATTTCCTTTGAATGGCTGTAAGCGTCAGAAGACCACTCGGCCAAAGCAGCCTTCAATTTACTGATGGCATCCATCAATGGTGCACCAAACAGTTTTGTATATCTGGATTCATTCTTTAGCTTCAGATATTTCTCCAGCTTTCTACCTTCATTGTAAATGGCATGGCAGAGCTTTTCTTTCATCCAGTATATGTCTTTCTGGATTATCTGGACTTCTCCGATGAATCCGTTGCTCATCCTTGCAGAGAGCTTGTAATCCTTGTATCCATAATCTGACGCAAAGTCTTTCTGATTGGCAGAAGTTCTCTTGTACTTTGTGTTGACAATCCTCCTGGCCTCTGCAATCTGGTCAACTGTATCGACGATAAGCATGGCTCCATTGAGATCCAAGACACTGCCCCAATCCCCGGCATAGTCCTCTCCAACTTTCACAGCAGCTCTTCCTTCCCATTTCAGATTCTCTCTCAGTGTGATCTTTTCAGCAGGAAGTCCAATTTCCTTTGCTAAGTTTTCAACAAAGCCCTGGAACTCCGGCATGGATTCATTTCCAAGTTCATAAAGCTCTTTCTTTGATGCAATTCCCATTCTGACCGGTATCTTTCCATCATGATACAGTGCATCAACAAGCTCTTCATCCGTCTTGCTGGCAAACCTGCCCGCTTCTTCGGCTGCAAGCCTTGACGGATAGTCGCTTGGCTTGTGCTTGCCGTCTATTTCAATGCCGTTGTAATAGGCTGTTCCATCAATCTCCTCATAGCCATCCAAGCTTCTTGCATCTTCTGCTGTCAGCGGATCGGAATCCGAAGTCTGGTAATAAAAATTGTCATTCAGAGACGAGAACTCTCCGCTGTTGCCGGTGGCGGGCTTGAAGACTATGTACTCCTGGCCAGTGCCTTCCCTCTGCGGATCGTAGTCACCGATCCTTTCATCCTGTCTCTTGCAGTCTCATTTGAAGCAGAATGCGGAATTGGATTCAGGAAGCTCGCGTAGTAATTCCTTATCATCGAACCTTTGTCATGGAAGAACCTCTCATAGCTATAACGCAGCTCTTGGAAGAAAGCATCATTCTGCAATTCGGAATCATCCATGTCATTCCACTCTTCCATCTTGCGAGCGATCATCACTTTAAGGTCTGCAACAGATTCCTCGTCAATGAATAAAGGCTTTCTGATGTCGAGGAAAACTGAATAAGTTTCTCCATTCGAATAATCAGCGGCGACCTTTTCTGAGGATGCAAAGTTATTTCCCTGCGGAGCAACGAATGCAGTCTTTGACGCACTGTCTCCCCTGTAAATCTTCTCAGGCTCGCCGTTCTCGTCCACGGCTTTTGAAACATTGTTGACAGAATTTAAAAGCTGCTGTATCTTCGGATCAAGACTCCAGTCGGTGGCGTTCGCTTGAGATTCGATCCCATTCGATGCCAGGTTTCCACTGGAGCTTTTTATTTCGATTGCTTCCACACTGTATATTCTGTTTCCGTTTCCTTGAAATTCATGTACAGTCAGTTTTGCAATAAAGTTTGACGTTCTGTGAAGGTCAGCAATGTAGATATCCGTCATCTCATCAAGAAACAGACTGCAAACCACACGCTGAAACTCTTTTACATTCTGTATTTCGTCCATAAACACATATGTCATCTTGCCCTTGCACAGGTGCGATTTGATGAAAACATGAAGATTCTCAGGCTCAAGCAATTCCCTGATATCACCTTGATGATATGCTTGTCCTTGTAGTCTTCCAGGTTTGAAATGTATCGTGTTCTGATTGCTTGCTTCATAATATGGATTGCAACTAGACAGCTTCTTGCAGAAGCCAAACTTGAGCTTGAACAATCCATTAAAATCATATATCTTTTAAGCGATTGACATGGAGGCTAAGGGCATGAGAGGATTCAACTATTCAAAACTCAATAATCAGAAATGGGACTCGGAGATGCTTTCCCTCATAGCCACCATCAGCAAAGCAGCAGGCAGGCAGGAGCAATACATGAAGCAACGTCCAGATGAGCTGGATAAGCTTGTGGAGGTTGCAAAGATCCAGAGTACTGAGTCTTCAAATGCCATTGAAGGCATTGCGACCACAGGCGTCCGCCTCCGGCAGATTGTAGAGGAGAAGACCACACCGCGCAGCCGCAGCGAGCAGGAGATTGCCGGATACAGGGACGTGCTCTCCATCATCCATGAAAGTTACAATGCGATTTCCATCTCCAGAAACTATATTCTCCAGCTGCACAAGATACTGTGCAGCCATACCGATACATCGATGGGAGGAAGAATAAAGGACGTACAGAACTACATCGCTGCAGTATATCCAGATGGGACTGCAAAAACGCTCTTCACGCCACTTGCCCCATACGAGATAGAAGAAGCACTGGATATAATCTGCGAGGAGTACAACCGTGTGGTGGGAAATCATGAAGTGGAGCCTCTTATTGCAATCCCGGTTTTCATACATGATTTTCTCTGCATACACCCGTTTTCTGATGGAAACGGCAGAATGAGCCGTCTGCTTACCACTTTGCTCCTCTATCGTTCAGGCTTCAAGGTAGGCAAGTACATCTCGCTGGAAGCCAAGATTGCAAAGCACAAGGATCTGTATTATGTAGCACTTCAGCAGTCACAGATCGGCTGGCATGAAGGCAATGAGGATAAGCTTCCCTTCATCAAGTACCTTCTCGGAACAATTGTGTCTGCATGCAATGACTTCGACGAAAGGTTCTCCCTTGTGGAGACAAAGCTTCCAGCTGTCGAGATGGTGAGAAAAGCGGTGCATTGCAAAATTGGAAGATTCGCAAAACAGGATATACGTGATCTCTGCCCCTGCCTGAGCATCAGTTCAGTAGAAGGCGCCCTGAGAAAGATGGTTGCAAGCGGCGAACTGACAAGAGGCGGTGCAGCTAAGGCCACTTGGTATTCCAGACAGGATTAGCCGGCATTGCTATCTAATATCCATATTGCAGAATAGCAAGACCCGCTGAATTCAGATTCCAGCGATGTCAATCCGTGCAATTTCAAGTCCTGTTCTTAAAAAGTTTCCAAAAAGATTGACAATAACCTTGATATCCGAATCTGCACCGAGGTGATATAGTCATCTGGGTCATTACACAATCGACAGCTGATATACTTTGCAGAGTACAACTGGACTCCCTGGACAGAGAACAAGAATTTTACGCCTCCTCTCAAGTCTTTCATAGACCGCTGCACGGAGAGGGATTATGCGCACAGGCACCTGACTTTTGAGGAGATGAACGAATCCGAGTTCATCAATTCGTATAAGCGGAAAGCCTGCAGGATGTGTGGATCCGACAAGAATGTCAAAGACAGGAAATCGAGCGGCAAAATCGCCCGGTTCAAATACAACGCCTGCGGTAAACGCTTCACCGCCATCAATAACACTATCTTCGACAGCCATAAGATACCTATTTCCGAATGGATCGGGTTC
>JAAYFO010000086.1 GCA_012728215.1 Spirochaetales bacterium
AGTTCCAGAATGTTGGAATCATGTATCGCTCTTGTGACTCTTGGGCCAAATACAAGACCGATGATAATGCAGAATATGATAAAGGAAGCAATACCTATCAAGATTGGAATATGAGTATTTCTCTTTGGTTTCTCTTCTAAGAAAGGTTCTTGATCCTGATCGTACATATTGTTAGAATACACGACTTTGCGTATAATTGCGATACCTTTACAACTAAGGGTAAAGTCCTTATTATTCACTTGATAAGGAAAAAGGAAAGAAGATGACTGAAAAAACACCGATAGTGTCAATTATTGGCCGACCTAATGTCGGAAAATCGACTTTGTTCAACCGGCTAGTAGGAAAGAGAAGGGCTATAACCGATCCTACTCCAGGCGTGACCCGAGATCTGCTCAGAGAGACCTGGCTTCTGGCCAATCATCAGATAACCCTTGTTGACAGCGGTGGAGTGAAGGCCGACCGCGATGTGATCGATGATCTTGTCAGCAAGAAGAGCCTGTCTCTGCTTGAGATTTCCGATGTCATTCTGTTCCTCATGGACTGCACTGAAGTGACCACTGAAGATCAGATTCTTCTCAAGGAACTGAGGCCGTATTCTGATAAAGTCATTCTGGTAGTGAACAAGGTCGATGACTATACCAGAGAGGATTTGGTCTGGAATTACTTCTCGCTGGGATATCAGCGGGTCGTAGGTGTCTCCTCCGCCCATGGTGTCGGAATCGACGATCTGGAAATGACGATAATCGGGATGCTTGGACTTGAGGAAAAGGAAGAGATTGAACCGGAGAAGAAGACACTTAGGCTTGCTGTGCTTGGGAAGCCGAATACCGGCAAGAGTACATTGACGAACCTTCTTACAGGAAAGGACCTTTCACTTGTAAGTGATGTCCCCGGTACGACAAGAGATATCGTGATGGGGGATTTCTCATTCAAGAATACCGATTTCACAATCATTGACACAGCTGGAATCCGGAGAAAGAGCAAGGTTGATGAAGATGTCGAATACTATTCCGTCAATCGTGCCATCAAGACAATTGACGAGTGTGATGTCGTTCTCCTGATGGTTGATATCAAGGAAGGACTTGCTGATCAGGACAAGAAGATTGCTCAGCTTATAGTGCGACGTGGACGTGGAATCATCATCGTGCTTAATAAGATCGACCTGCTTTCTGGCATAAAGAACGAGTTTGAGGCTATTGTGGATCGCGTAAGGTTCCAGTTCCCGGTTCTTTCGTTCGCCCCGATTGTGGGTTTGTCCGCCCTTACAGGTGATAATGTCGATAAGGTTCTTCGCACTGTGCTGAATGTGTATCGCCAGTTGAATCAGCGTGTGGATACTTCCGCCTTGAATACCGCTATTGCAGCCTGGGCGGATAACTATCAGCCACCAAGAGGTGCGACTGGACATTACAAGGTGCTTTATGGAACTCAGATAGGTGAGAACCCTGTCAGATTCCTTCTGTTTGTAAACAGAATAAAAGGATTCCCTGAAATATATGAAAGCTACATCAAGAACTGCATCAGGCGTGATCTGGGATTCAAGGATGTTCCAGTGGACCTTGTTCTAAGAGAGCGTAAGCGCAGTGAAAGCAAGAATGCTTTGGGTCCTGCTTCATCTGCTGCAGGCAAGGCACCCAGACCGGCACGGCCGGAACCTGTTAAGAGAACTTCCGCAGAATCCGGAAGGGCGATAGCCAAGGCCAAGCCTAAGAAGCCAGGAGCAAAACGCAAGGCCATTGCAAAGGGTGTAGCCAAAGGGCGAACACGATGAAGCTGAAAGCTGTCTGCTTCGATATTGACGGAACTTTATACGACGCATCACAGTTGAGACTGAATCTAGTCAGACTCTGGATTCAGCATTCTGTCATATTTTCCAGATACCGGAAAATGAGAAGGGCTTTTCGTCTGAAGCAAGTGAATTCTGTCTTTTCAAGTGATTTCTCGATGATTGAGCGAGAGGCTTTGGTGATGCTTGGCAGATGGGATGATCTGGGATGCACAGGGGCTTCCGCTCATGCAATAAAGGCTGATTTCTTTGTGAAGAAAGCAATCCATGAACTGAACACATGCTATGACGTCATGAGTAGGACAATGATGAGGATTCGCCCCAAGGCTGGTGTCGTGGAGACTTTCAGAAAGCTTGCAGACATGGGTGTGAGGATAGGGATATTCTCAGATTTTCCAATTGACAGAAAGCTTGATGTTCTTAAGGTCGCAGAATATGTTGACTTTAAAGCCGACAGCCTTGATTGCGGTTACCTGAAACCTGACAAAAGATGTTTTGATTATTTGTTTGACTGTGGTAAGATGAAAGGGGTGAAGGCAAGTGAAATGCTTTATGTTGGTGACAGCTTCTCAAAGGATGTAATGGGCTCCAGGCAGTGTGGCTGGAACTCTGTTCTGTTAGGAAAGCAAAAAAGAAACGAAAAAGGC
>JAAYFO010000087.1 GCA_012728215.1 Spirochaetales bacterium
AAATTCACTCAGGAACAGGTGGACAAGATCTTCTTCGCAGCTGCAATGGCGGCGAACCAGGCCAGGATTCCTCTGGCAAGACAGGCAGTCGAAGAAACAGGGATGGGGATTGTCGAAGATAAGGTGATAAAGAATCATTTCGCATCTGAATACATCTACAACAAATATCGAAACACACAGACATGCGGAGTGATTGAGGAAGACAAGGCTTATGGAATCCGTAAGGTGCTGGAACCCGTTGGGCTTATCGCAGCAGTCATTCCTACGACAAATCCGACTTCCACCGCAATCTTCAAGACGCTTGTGGCATTGAAGACAAGAAACGGAATCATCATTTCACCGCATCCAAGAGCCAAGAACTGCACTGTAGAGGCAGCAAGGATTGTCCTTGATGCCGCAGTCAAGGCAGGTGCTCCTGCAGACATCATCGGATGGATAGATGTCCCGTCACTTGAGATGACCGATATTGTCATGAAGGAAGCGGACATCATTCTCGCCACTGGTGGACCTGGTATGGTGAGAGCGGCGTATTCCAGTGGAAAGCCGGCTGTTGGTGTTGGACCGGGAAATACTCCGGCAGTGATCGACAGCAGTGCGGATGTCACTCTGGCAGTGAACTCAATCATTCATTCCAAGACATTCGATAATGGAATGATCTGTGCTTCGGAGCAGTCAGTGATTGTTGACAGCAAGGTCTACAAGCAGGCCAGGAAGGAATTCCAGGACAGAGGGTGCTATTTTTTGACTCCTGAGGAGACGGAAAAGGTCAGAAACACAATTCTGATCAACAACTCTCTAAATGCCAAGATTGTGGGACAGAGTGCATACAGGATTGCCCAGCTCGCAGGAGTTGAAGTTGATCAAAAGACCAAGATTCTCATAGGAGAAGTGGAGAGCGTAGAGCTTTCGGAGGCGTTTGCCCACGAGAAGCTGTCTCCTGTTCTTGCCATGTACAAGTCCAAGGACTTCGATGATGCGATTTCAAAGGCGACAAAGCTTATTGCAGATGGCGGTTTCGGCCATACTTCGTCGGTGTACCTCAATGCTGTCACCGAGAAGGGCAAGCTTGAGCAGTTCTATAATTCAATGAAGACCTGCAGGGTTTTGGTCAATACTCCTTCCTCTCAGGGTGGAATTGGAGATCTGTACAACTTCAAGCTGACTCCGTCGCTCACGCTGGGCTGCGGATCATGGGGTGGAAACTCCGTTTCGGAGAACGTCGGTGTAAAGCACCTGCTGAATATCAAGACTGTAGCGGAAAGGAGAGAGAATATGCTTTGGTTCAGAGCTCCACAGAAGGTCTATCTGAAGAAGGGCTGCCTGCCTGTTGCAATCCAGGAGCTCAAGAGTGAATACGGAAAGAAGAGGGCATTCATCGTCACCGACTCATTCCTCTATCATCATGGATACACCAGCAATCTGGAAAAGTATCTTGATGAGATGGATATCGAGCATGATACCTTCTTTGAGGTTGCTCCTGATCCAACTCTGGGCTGTGCAATCAAGGGCACTGAACAGATGAAGGCCTTCCAGCCTGATGCAATCATTGCTGTGGGTGGTGGTTCCGCAATGGATGCCGCCAAGATCATGTGGGTGCTGTATGAACATCCTGAGGTAGACTTTTTGGATCTCGCCATGAGATTCTGCGATATTAGAAAGAGAATCTATCCTTTCCCGAAGATGGGAACCAAGGCTATGATGATCTCAATTCCGACTTCTGCTGGAACAGGTTCCGAAGTCACTCCATTCGCGGTGATCACTGATGAAAGATCCGGGGTGAAGTATCCTCTGACCGACTATGAGCTGATGCCGACCATGGCTATCGTGGATGCCGACATGATGATGGATGCTCCCAAGGGCTTGACTGCTTCTTCAGGAATAGATGCTGTTTCGCATGCTATGGAGGCTTATGTTGGGATGATGGCTACAGATTTCACTGATGGTCTGTCTCTTCAGGCTCTCGATGTCATCTTCAAGTATCTCCCACGTGCCTGGGACAATGGCGCAAGTGATCCGGAAGCCAGGGAGAAGATGGGACATGCCGCCACGATGGCAGGAATGGCGTTTGCAAACGCTTTCCTTGGAATCTGTCACTCGATGGCACATAAGCTCGGTGCATTCTTCCATATCCAGCATGGAATCGCAAACGCAATCATGCTTGACCAGATTGTGCCTTTCAACGCTGCTGAGGTTCCTACCAAGATGGGAACATTCCCTCAGTATGGGTATCCTCATACATTGAGAAGGTATGCGGAAATTGCGGAACATCTAGGTCTGGGTGGCAGGAATGACCAGGAAAAGCTTGACAATCTGATGGATGCAGTTGATAAGCTAAAGGAACGGGTAGGCATAAAGAAGACAATCGCAGACTATGGTGTGGACGAAAAGGAGTTCCTGGCAAAGGTTGATGCAATGAGCGAAAGCGCATTCGATGATCAGTGCACTGGAAATAACCCAAGATATCCGCTGATAAGCGAGATTCGCCAGATGTATCTGAATGCTTATTATGGCTATAAGTATCAGGAGGTGAAGTAATGTACAAGCTTGAAAGAGTTATTGCCGTTAGAAACAACAAGACCATCTACAGGGATGGCGACAAGGTGATCAAGCTTTTCGGTTCCGACTTTTCCAAGTCCGATATACTGAATGAGGCACTGAACCAGTCACGTGTCGAAGAGACAGGACTCAATGTGCCAAAGATCATTGAAGTGACTAAGATTGATGGCAAGTGGGCTATCGTCTCGGACTACGTTCCGGGCAAGACGCTCGCATGGCTGATGGACAAGTATCCGGAGAAGGAAGACGAGTATCTTCAGCTTTTTGTGTCACTTCAGATGAAGGTGTTCGACCAGAAGGCTCCATTGCTTAACAGGCTCAGAGACAAGATGTTCCGAAAGATTTCCAGCACCGATCTGGATGCCACGACAAGGTACGATCTTCAGTCGAGACTGGAGTCAATGCCTCGCCACAGCAAGGTCTGTCATGGAGACTTCAACCCAAGCAATATCATCATCACTGATGACGGCGTTCCATATATCCTGGACTGGTCTCATGTAACCCAGGGAAATGCTTCTGCTGATGTTGCGAGGACTTATCTGCTGTTCATGTTGCAGAAGAAGGAAGAGCTTGCCAAAAAGTATCTGAACCTGTTCTGCAAGGAATCCGGGACTCCGGAGCATTATGTTCAGAGATGGCTTCCTATTGTGGCGGCTTCACAGTCGGTCAAG
>JAAYFO010000088.1 GCA_012728215.1 Spirochaetales bacterium
ACAACCCAGGGTTTGGAGTTTGAGTACTGCGGAATAATCATCGGCAAAGACCTCCGCTATGAAAACAGCAGGGTGATTACAGACCAGACCAAAGAAGCAAAAAGCGACAAGTCTTCAGGCATCAGAACATGCAAAGACAAGTCGCTTGCAGATCAGCTTATCCGGAATACATACAGGACCCTGCTTTCAAGAGGACAGAAAGGCTGCTTTGTTTACTGTGAAGACAAAAGCCTGCTGCAATATATGTCATATATGCTGGGAAAGAGCATCATAACTTAGTTCTGAGAATCAACACAAGAAGAACGGAATCCTTTACTTGTCCATGACATCGATCAGCGTTTGATGATCCTTGGGGCTGGATATGAATGATGTAATGTTCAGGTTCATGTCTTTTGCCTAGGCTCCAGCCAAGACCGGTCTATGTTCAATCTTTATTAATTGACCTTGCAATAAGAGCCGCCCCCTGAAGTGCATTGCCTGTTCCGTCTATGAATTCTGGGTAGAGACCAAGGTCGTTTATCTGTGTCTTGACCAACTGGGAAATTACAGAATTCTTTTCCAGCAGTCCTCCTGCCAAGACCAGCGGATAGTTGATGGGACAAGTATCTTTTTCGCTGAATAGCGATTTCACAAGAAGTGCCGCTTCCCGGGCAGCCTGACTGATAATGTCGTTTGCAAGGATGTCTCCATCCACTGCCTTGCCGATAACCGCTGGAGCAAGTGATGCGGCTTCAGACTTTTCTAGCTCAGGGGAATTGAACAAAGGAACCAATCCGCTCGGGGAATCAAGATGGAAATGGTTAAGAATGATCGGAAGCAACGTAGTCGAAAGATCTCTTTTTTCGATGCTGCGCAAGGTTCTTCTTACTGCCTGTTCCGAAATGAACCAGCCGGAGCCTTCATCTCCCAACCTCCATCCAAGTCCTCCGCGCCGGATGGCATGTCCGTCTGAAGTAAGCCTTATGGCAATGCTCCCCGTTCCGAGAATCAAGCCAGCGCATACACTATTGCCCGACGATCCTGCAATCAAAGCTTCGGCATCGGAGCAAAGATGAAAATGAATAAATGGGAACGCAGCTTCCAGTTCTCTCTTGAAAACTTTCTTCTCCTCAGGTCGTCCCAGTCCTGCACTGGCAAGACAAACCGAACCGAGCTTGCTGGATAGAGGAGCAATCAAGCTTATTGTGTTCTTGATTGCAGTCTCAAGCCCTACGCTGTATATGTTGGTGGAGTCTCCAATGCTGACTATGCCTTCATCAGAATCCGTGAATGAAAGAATTCTTGAATGTGTCCCGCCGCCATCGATTCCTGCAAATCCTCTGCTCACTTCTTCTTTTCCTTGATTATTCTGCTTATGCTTCCTTGATTCCGCTCCAGAAGGTCTGAGGCCATCTGCCGGGATTCTCCAAGAAGTTCCATTACAATTGCAACCTTTGTGTTATGATTGGATGCTTCAAACTGCATCTTGGCAACTTCTGAGCTGCATCCGGTGACTTCCTGTATCAACCTGATGGCACGCTGGATCAGCTTATGGTTCACTGGACGCAGATCCACCATGAGATTGTTGTAAACTTTGCCGATTCTAATCATGGCGGTGGTGGAAATCATGTTCAGAACAAGCTTCTGAGCTGTGCCGCTCTTCAACCTCGTGGAACCTGTTATGATTTCAGGACCTACTGGAAGATAAATCCTGTGATCGGAATCGATAATGTCAAATACCAAAGTCGATGGGTTGCAGCATATGGCTCCAACTTTCGCTCCTAGGGAAAGAGCGTGCTTCATGGCATCCACTACGAATGCAGCTCCACCGCTGGCTGTGATTCCTATTAGAACATCCCGAGACGAAAAGTTTGCTTCCTTGAGAACCTGTATGGCAGCCTCCCCATCGTCCTCAGCCCATTCCACAGAACGGGTGAGCGCAGTCTGTCCTCCTGCGATAATTCCTTGAACCATAGTGTAGTCTACGCCGAAAGTCGGAGGACATTCGCTTGCATCCAAGACTCCAAGTCTTCCGCTGGTTCCTGCTCCGATGTAAAAAAGCCTTCCGTTATTTCTAAAAGCATTTACCACATCTTCCACTACTGTCGCAATCTGCGGCAGAGCAGTTTCCACTGCCAGAGGGACGTTCTTGTCCTGATTATTCATGATCTGGAGTATTTCCATGGTTGACTTTGCATCAATCTGATAAGAGGCGCTGTTTCTTTGCTCTGTGAAAACCAAACTATTGTCCATGGCAGACAGTATAATCCAGCGGGGATAATTTCTCAACATATTTTTTTAGACTTCGAGAAATAAAAATAAAAAATTTTTTTATAGTCAATTCCAATTCTCTGTGCTATCCTGTTTTTATGAATAGATGTCTTGCACGAATTGATCAGCTTTTGCCGCAGATGGCACCTTCGGAATATGGAGCTGCTTCATATATTTCGGAACATCCCAAGGATGCAGCTTCCATGGGAATTGCCGAACTGGCAAGAATCTCCGATTCGAGCACGGCAGCCATTATCAGGCTATGCAAGCGTATTGGCTTCAAAGGGTTTTCTGATTTCAAGTTCGCCTTGATTCAGGATGCATATACCATGGAAGACGAACAGAGTCAGGATATTCTGGATGTATTTGATGACAAGATTCTTCCTGGCCGTGAGCTGATTCCTAGGTTTCTCAGCCTCACCGGGCACGGACTGGACCTGCTTGGCTCGGTTCTTGATGGCGAGCAGGTGGATTTGGCTGCCAACCTTCTTTCAAAGGCCAGTCAGATAGCTATCTTTGGTCTTGGTGCTTCGGCCATTGTAGGAATGGATCTTCAGTACAAGCTTGCTCGCCTAGGGAAAAAGCCTATTTTTACCCAAGACCCTGACCTTCAGCAGGTCTATTCATGTTCCATAGGCAGTGATGACATCGCTTTCATTATCTCCTACTCGGGAGAGACTCAGTATCTCTTCAATGTAGCAAGAGAAGCGAGAAGGAATGGATCCAAGGTGATATCCATTACCATGGCTGGAAGAAACACCATATTCAAGCTGTCAGATGTCAGGCTTCAGGTGCCCGTGTCAGAAACCGAATACAGACAAGGGGCAACCCTTTCCCGACTGAATCAGCTTGTCGTCATCGATATCCTCTACAGCGCAATGCTTGGGAGAATGGATGAAGAAGAAAAGAAAGCAATCAGGCGGAGCTGGGACAGTGTGTCTGAAAAGCGCCATGTAAAAACAAAAACCGTCAAACGACGGATTTGAAATAAAAAACAAGTTTCAATAGGAGGAAACTATGAAAAAAGCATCGATTATCGTTCTTGTGCTTCTTGGCACAGTGGCAATGTTGTTTGCCCAGGCTGCAAAAGAGCAGGCTGTTTCAGAGGTGCCAGTGGAGTTCTCCATGTACTACTCTGACAATGCCACTCTTCCATTCAAGGATTCCTGGCTGACAGTTCAGGAAACTGCGAAGATTGCAAATGCAACGGTTCACTATGAAGCAATCCCGATTGCAGACTACAGCACCAAGGTGTCACTTGCTCTTAACACCCAGACCAATGCTCCTGATGTAATACTTTACCAGACTACTGCTGGCGAGAATCAGTCCTTGGCCCTGAATGGCGCAATTGTCCCGATCAGCGACTATAGTGAATGGACTCCAAACTTCAATGCCATGGTGGAGAAGTACAATATGCAGTCCGATATCAACAAGATCAGACTCGGTGACGGAAAGTACTATTATCTTCCATCCCTGACAGATGTTCCGTTCTATGATGGAGGAATCATCCTCCGTCAGGACTATCTGGAGAAAAAGGGACTTGCTGCCCCCAAAACCTATGATGACCTATATAAGATTCTTAAGGCATACAAGGCTGACAATCCCACATCATATCCTCTCACCATTCTTGCTGGACCAAGAGTCCTGTACAGAATGACGATGCCGGCATTCGGGGTCTCCCTTGGAAGAAACGGATCAGGCGGCTCAAGGGTCTTGTCATGGGACTATGAGAAGCTCGAGTTCTTTGAAGGTGCAATTTCCGAAGAGTTCAAGGCTTATATCAGCTTCTTTGCAAAGCTCTACAAGGAAGGACTTCTGGATCCGGAAATGGCCGAGCCAATTGATGGCGGAACCTGGTCCAGAAAGATGGCAACAGGTGCATCAATGGCTACTTGGGCTTATTATGATCAGATTGGCGGAGTTACCGCCGCTTCCGAAATAGAAGGCTTTAAGCTTCAGATGTATCCAGCACTGGAAGGACCTGCAGGAGCTCACCATCAGCAGAAGAACAGACTTGGTTCCGGCATCATGTTCCCAACCAAGACAACCAAGAGAAGCGACTTCGAGCAGATCGTCCGTGCTGTGGACAAGATGTTCTTCTCAGAAGAATGCTCCAAGATATGGTGCATTGGCGTAAAAGGCGTCACTTACACAGAAGAGAATGGAAAGATCAAGTATTCCGATGAGATCATGAATGCCTCAGAAGGAATCTACAAGTACATGCAGCTTGCATATGGATGCGGATCTGATGTAACACAGATGGTTTGGGTCAATGCAAGAGAAATGACTAAGTACGATGAGAACTACGCAGCAATCAATGCCGCGGTAGAGGCCATCGGAGATGTGATTCAGTACATTCCTCCTACACCTAAGTTCGATGATCTGAAGGCCGAAGAAGCAGGAATGCTTCTGACTCCGCTTGCTGATAAGTTCGAGGTGTGGTGCGATGCTTTCCTAACAGGAAAGAAGAGCATTGATAAGGATTGGGATACCTATGTCAAGGAAATGAAGAGTATTGGAATCGAGAAGTTCTGTACTCTTTATAACGCAAACCTCTAGGTCTGGCAGATAATTTATAAATTCGGTTGGGAGGCACTGCTTCCCAACCGATTCATGCAAACAGGAATGAAAAAGATGATATTCAAGGAAAAAAGAAACGAGACTCTGCAAATCAGACTACGCTCGCCACTTCAGAGACATTTGTTCAGGTACTGGCAATTGTATCTGATGATGATTCTTCCGTTTTTTTATTTCATCCTTTTCAAGTATATTCCTATGTTTGGAAATATCCTCGCCTTCAGACGATACCGTCCAGGGCTGGGTCCTTTCGGAACAGAATGGGTGGGACTCAGATATTTCAAGATGTTCTTCAAGGATCCTGCCTTCTGGAGAGCTTTTCGGAATACCCTGACTCTTTCTGTCCTTAACATTGTATTTACTTTTCCTCTTCCAATCATCTTTGCAATCATGCTGAATGAGTTGAGAAGCAGGAATTTCAAGAAAATTGTTCAAACAATCAGCTACATGCCACGCTTCATTTCCACTGTTGTCGTCATTGCGATCCTGTCAGAGATACTGTCGCCGAGTTCGGGACTGTTGAACAGGTTTCTGGTGGATGTGATGCACAAGACTCCTACCTACTTCATGAATGATCCGCAATATTTCCGACCGATCTATATCTTCAGCGGAGCCTGGCAGTTTACAGGTTGGACTGCCATCATATACCTCGCCAGCATAACAGGAATCAACAGCGAGCTGTATGAAGCAGCGGAAATCGATGGAGCCAACAGATTCCAGCAAATCTGGAATGTGACGCTTCCATCCATCCTGCCTACAATCATGGTAATGCTGATTCTGGAAGTGGGGCGTCTTTTAAGTCTGGGATTTGAGAAAGTGCTTCTGATGTATACTCCAGCAAACTCCGAAGTTAGCGACATCATCGACACGTTGGTTTATCGCACAGGACTGGCAAATCAGAACTACAGCTATGCAACTGCAATTGGATTGTTCTCTGGAATCATCGGTCTGATTCTTGTCTCCTCGGCGAACAGGATCAGCAGAAGTCTGACCGGCGACGGAATTTACTAGAGGCAAAGGCATGGCAAAGGTAAAAGACACTTCAATTTCTTCCAGGATATTCGATGTCATGATCTGGCTTGTCATGGCTTTCATGCTCATAATCTGCGTAGTGCCGTTTGTTTATATGATAGCCCTGTCCCTTTCATCAGCCAAGGCAATCATCAATGGCAAAGTCTCCTTCTGGCCAGTGGAGCTGAACCTGGAGGCCTACAGCAAAATATTCACATACCCAAATTTCTTCAGAGCATATGGAAATACCATCTTCTACACGGTGGTGGGAACCGCAATTGCATTGGTGATGACTATCCTGTTTGCATATCCCCTATCCAAGTCTTATCTCAAGGGGCATGGTTTTTTCACAAAGGTTGTGATATTCTCCATGTATTTTTCGGGCGGTCTGATTCCCAACTACCTTTTGATTTCCTCAATCGGACTCACCGGAACACGGTGGGCGATCATTCTCCCATTTGCAATCAGCCAGTTCAACCTGATAATCCTCATCAATTTTTTCAAGGCCCTTCCAACGGAGATTGAAGAAGCGGCTCTGATAGATGGAATCGGATACTTTGGCATACTTCCTAGAATCATTCTCCCACTTTCCACCGCTGCAATTGCAACAATAGGGCTTTATTACGCAGTGTTCTTCTGGAATGATTGGTTTAATGGTCTGATTTATCTGAATACTCCGCAATACCCAGTGATGCTCTTCCTGAGGAACATCGTGAACGGCACCATGGTAGTGGGCAATGCCTCCAGTGCCTCTGCCGATACCGCAATGCTAGGCATTTCAACCAAAAGTGCAGTGATAATTACTTCGACTCTCCCGATAATCATCCTCTATCCATTCCTTCAGAAGTATTTCGTGAAGGGATTGACAGTTGGTTCGGTCAAGGGTTGATATATAAGCGATAGAGGATCTTTCCATGGCGTTTTTCAGAGTGGAATTAAAAAGCACAAGTTTGGGAATGTACACTTCCTGCTGTATTGTAATTCCAGACGAAATCACGTTTTCTGAGATAAGGACGGCACCAGTAGTGTTTTTGCTTCATGGCTTGTCTGACAACTGTACCGGTTGGAGCCGTTACACAAGTGCAGAGCGTTATGCAAGAACTAAAAAAGTTTGTCTTGTGATGCCCGAAGCTCAGAAAAGTTTCTATACCGATATGGATAGGGGCATGAAGTACTTCACCTATGTAAGCAGCGAACTTGTCCATTGGTGCGAAGGAATGCTTGGACTCAACGGTCATAAGTATGTAATGGGACTTTCCATGGGTGGATATGGTGCGCTCAAGTGTTATCTTTCATGCAGGGATACGTTTCTTGGATGCGGAGCGTTCTCCTCTGTGATAGACCCAGATTACATCAAGATTCACGAAGGACCTGACCTCAAGGGAATATTCAATCAGGACAAGCCTGTTCCCGATGATTGTGATTTATTCTGGTTGCTCCGTTCTCAGCACGAAAAATGCAGGATCTTTCTTTCTTGCGGGACAGAGGATCCGCTTTGCACTTGCAACCGGAAGTTTGCATCAAAACTTATGGAAGCCGGACATGAGACGCGTATTGTATTCCAGCCTGGAAGCCACAGCTGGGAGTTCTGGGATCAGAGCCTCAAGGAAGCTCTTGATTACTTTTTCCCGGAGAAAAGTGAATGAATGGAAAACTTGCAATAGGATTGATGAGCGGAACTTCCTGCGATGGAATGGATGCCGCACTTGTTCGGATTGAGGGATGTTCAACTAATACAAAAGTTGATCTGGTGGATTTTGTCACTTTGGAGTATTCCCAGGCTCTGAAGGAAGAACTTCTCAGGCTGGCTTCAGGTTCCATTGGCGGTTCCTGTGATATCTCCAGAATCAATTTCATACTGGGGCATATTGCTTGTGACGCTTCATTGGCTGTGTGCCGCAAGGCGGGTGTGAGCCATTCGGATATTTCATTTATTGGAAGCCATGGTCATACTCTCTATCATGAACCCAATGCGGTAAGCACTCTGGGATACAAAGTGGCATCTACGTTTCAGGTTGGAGAGGCCTCCGTCCTGAATGAAACATTCGGTTGTCCTGTGGTAAGTGATTTCAGAGTGCGCGATGTTGCCGCCGGCGGACAGGGTGCTCCGCTTGTGCCTTATACGGAGTATCTTCTTTTCCGAAGTGAAGAAGAAAGCATCGCTTTGCAGAATATCGGCGGAATAGGGAATGTCACAATTCTACCGGCAGGGTGTTCACTTGATGATATCATGGCCTTCGATACTGGACCGGGAAACATGGTGATTGACGCCTTGGTTTGCATGTATACCAACGGCAAGTACGGATTTGATAAGGATGGAGCAATAGCAAAGAAAGGAAAAGTGAATCAGAAACTCCTTCAGTTCATGTGTGATGATCCCTATCTGTCGAAAGCTCCTCCAAAAAGCACAGGAAGGGAAAGATACGGCAGTGAATACATTCTGAAACTTCTCAACAAAGCCGGAGAGTTGAACATGCAGGACATAATAGCTACAGCGACTGCCTATACTGCCGCTTCAATACGGATTGGGTTGGAATATTTCTCCCATACTAAGCCCGACAGGCTGGTGGTAAGCGGCGGAGGAGCATCAAACAAAACTTTGATGGATGATATCTGCATGGAGCTTCCCGATGTGAAAGTGATGAAGAATCCCTTTTCGGACAGCAAGGAAGCGGTTGCGTTTGCTGTTCTGGCCAATGAAAGGCTTTGCAATTCCTGTTCCAATGCCGTAAAGGCCACAGGAGCTTCTCATCCGGTCGTTCTGGGAAAGGTAAGCATATGATGAAGTTCGGCATCGACAACATAAAAGAGAATTCAGATTTTCTTGATGGATTGAAGCTTGCTTTGATCTGCAATGGAACGTCTTTTTCCAGCAGCGGGGTGTCAACGATAGAAATCATCAAAAAAAGCTCTGATTTGGCGTTGCTGCTTGCTCCGGAGCATGGTATTCGGGGAGACAAAGGAGCTGGGGAAAGCTTTGGTACGGAAAAGGATGCGATAACAGGCCTGAATGTAATCAGCCTTTATCGGCAAGGCAGTCAGGATTTGCCCGAAAAAGAGCTTGATGATGCAGGAATCAGCGCATTGGTCTATGACATCCAGGATATTGGGATGCGTTGCTACACATATATCTCGACGTTGTATCTTGCACTTCATTACTGTGCCAGGAGGAACAAGCCTCTTGTGGTGCTGGATCGTCCAAACCCTCTTGGAAGGCAAATTGAGGGTTTGATTCTGGAAGACAGCTGTAAATCGTTTGTAGGAATTTACCCAATAGCTTCACGGTATGGACTGACTTGCGGTGAGTTTGCAAATTTAGTCAACTTGGAAATGAAGTTGGGCGTTGATCTCAGGATTGTACGGTGTTCGGATTACAACCCTTTGCTTCTATATCCACAGCTGGGCAAAAGATGGATTGTGCCGAGCCCTGCAATAGTTGGATTTGAGAATGCATTGCTGTACAGTGCATTTTTTCTTTTGGAAGCAACCAATCTGAGCGAAGGACGCGGAACAAGCAGCCCGTTTTCTTTTCTTGGAGCTCCGTTTGCAGATTCAGAGAAGACTTGTGAATGCCTTAATAACGTGAACTGTCCCGGTGTGGAATTCCTGCCTGCTGATTTCACGCCTGAGGATTCCAAGTACAAGGATACCCTGTGCCATGGTGTCATGGCACGAATAACTGATGCAGGAGCGTTCAATGGAATCAGAACAGGACTTGTTTTGCTTGATGCTTTCAGAACCTTGTATCCTGATGACTTTTCCTTGAATCAAGAGAAGCTGAAAAGGCTTCTTGGCACACGGAATTCCATAGCGCAGGTGATGGAAGATGGATTCGGGCTTGTGAATAGGAATGAGGAAGCATTTGCAGCCAGAGCACATAAGGCAATGATTTATTGAGGTGATTTATGAACAAAGAGCAGCGGCTGATCGAGCTTGGGCAGAGGTTTACCATTGGTTTTCCCAGTACAGAGCTTGATAGAGAAACACTGGAAGTAATCAGAAGATTCAAGATAGGGAATATCATTCTTTTCAAGAACAATGTACAGAGCCGAAGTCAGCTCAAGGAACTTTGTTCTTCGCTTAAGGAACTGATATTGGAAGAGACTGGAATAGCTCCATTCATAATGATAGATCAGGAGGGTGGCATGGTGACCCGTCTTTCTGATGACTTTGTAAATATTCCTGGCGCTATGGCCATCAGGGCTACAGGAAATAGCAGGAATGCACGATTTTGCGGTCAGGTGACAGCAAAGGAGCTTTCCAGCGTGGGTGTCAACTTTGATTTGGCTCCGGTCCTGGACATCAACAGCAATCCCAACAATCCAGTGGTTGGAGTCAGGAGTTACGGAGAGGACAGCTTGGCTGTGTCCGAATTCGGAATAGAGATGATGAGAGGGCTTGCGGACTTTGGTCTGATGACCTGTGGAAAGCATTTCCCAGGTCATGGCGATACCTCAGTGGATTCTCATATGGGGCTTCCGGTTGTGAACAAGACGCTTTCGCAACTGGAGAAGCTTGAGCTTTGCAGTTTTGAGAATGCAATAAAGGCAGGGATACCTGCAATCATGACAACTCACATTCTATTCCCGAATATTGATGATTCCGGTCTTCCAGCAACAATGAACAGAAAAATTCTTGTTGACATCCTCAGAGGAAAGCTGAAGTTCGAGGGGATTGTGCTTACTGATTGCATGGAAATGGGTGCAATAGCAAAGAACTTCGGTACTGTACCGGCGATTCAGGTCGCCTTGAAGAATGGAGTGGATATAGCCTGCGTCTCCCATCATGGCGTTCTCGCAGGAGAGGCAGCCCAGGCAATCATGGACAGCGACAGCATTTTGGATGATGAGATGGAACTTTCCTTCAGGAGGATATTGTCGGCTAAATCCAAATGCTTCTCTTCGCAGAAGCTATCAGAAGGGGCTTCGGAAGAAGACAGAGCAGAAGTGGATAGAATAGGACGTTCTTCAATCACTATCTGCAACACCAAGCCTGTTTTGGGGCAGAATCCGCTGTTTGTTGGGTGCTATCCATTTGTTGTAACGCTTGCATCAAACCCGGAGAACAATAGGATCAGCTTTGCAGATTACATGGCCAGCAGGTTCCACGGTGCGTCGCTGGTTACTTCCACAAACCCGGATGAGGCTGAGATTGCAAACGTTGTGAATAAAGCTGCCGGATATAGCAGCATAGTCATGGGTACATACAACGGACATGTCTATCATGGGCAGATCAAGCTAGGTCTGGAACTTCTGAAGCTGGGAGTTCCGATGACTGTTGCGGCACTTAGAAATCCATATGATCTTTCGGCTTTCCCTGATAGTGTCAATAAGATTGCAGCCTATGAATATACTCAGCAAGGGCTTTCCTGGGTTGCCTCTTGCCTGAGTGCCGCCGAAGTTCCCGCTTCCAGACAGTATTTCACCTTGGAGGTTACTAATGCCTGATATGCTTGTAAAACTTTATGATCTTCCCAGCAGTGAAGAAGCTCAAAATAGACTTGAAAAGGACGGAGTGTACATCAGACGGGCAATGGTTCCTGATATGTACAGGGTCCTGGACTTTGTTGAGAAGCACTCCGGGTTGAGTGCAAAAGGAGAAGCTGCCATATGTTTCTCACGCATTCCAGTTTCCTGTTTCATTGCCACCAGAGAAAATCAGATTCTCGGATATGCCTGCTACGAGGCCACTTCCTTGGACTTCTTTGGTCCGACTAGAGTGCTGGAAGAGGAGCAAGGCAAAGGTATTGGGAAAGTCCTTCTGATCAGGAGTCTGGAAGGACTTCGGCAATTGGGCTATGCCTATGCCATCATCGGCGGTGTAGGTCCGCAGTCATTCTATGAGAAATCAGTCAATGCAGTGTGCATTGCCGATTCAGATCCAGGCATTTACAAGGATTTTCTTCCTCATCTTGATCCAAATCGTCGTAGATGAAGTGGCATTGCTGAATCGTACAGAAGCTATAATTGAAGTATCAATCGGTTTTTGCACATATCAGCCATTGATCGCAGTTGAAAGAAAAAAGCTTTGATAGCTTACTTATGAGATTGCAGTTTTAGAGCTGTACAATATTGATACATATAGCACGGCAAAGCGTTTTGTTCCCTCTGAAGCAATAGACAACAATAAGCTGTCCACTCTCTGCAAGTATTGCAATATACACGATGGTTTTGATGATGC
>JAAYFO010000008.1 GCA_012728215.1 Spirochaetales bacterium
AAGGGACTTTGGTGCCTGATGAGCAACAGAACTCCAGCCGTCAAGGGTTATTATGGAAAGATCGCAGACGTCATCGAACGTCCTATGACTACTGTACTTGCCGAGTATCCTCGTGGAGTCGCACAGTACTATCCGTATGATCTGAACGTTGCCCTTGATTACTTCAAGAAGGCTGGATATACCCAGAAGAATGGAAAGCTTGTTGATGCCAACGGAAAGCAGCTCGTTGCCAACGCCTACATCGGCGGTGGCGGAACTGGAGACCACCCGACATTTGCAATGCTTGTACAGGCTGGTGAAGATCTCAAGTCTCTCGGTGGAGAGATTCAGATTCAGGATGTCCCGTTCAACGTGCTTCAGGGTGCAATGAATGACGGCACTGCCGATATCTTCATACTTGCCTGGGGCAATGTCACTACTTGTGATAAGACCTCACAGTTCCATACTGGTGGCGGACAGAACAGATATCACGTCAGCAATGCAAGAATGGACCAGCTTCTTGACAAGATCATCGTCACGATTGACCTTGAAGAGAGAAAGGCCCTTGTTGCCGAAATGCTTGATCTGGCCATGGACCTCTGCATTGAGCTCCCTGTCTACCAGAGAAAGGATATCATTGCTTACAACCAGAACAACATCAACATGGCTACCCTGCCTGCTGAGACCACGACATTCTGGGATTACACAGATGAGCTCTGGAAGCTCGAAATGAACTAGAGTCTCCTTTTGAAGACTGACTTTCCACCTGTGCAGAGATGTACAGGTGGAATTTTGTTCATAGGAGTTGAAAGACTGATATTACTTTTATCTGGAGAAAAAATGCGTCAATACATCATTCGTCGTATTCTGATATCGCTGATAGTGCTGCTTGGTGTTTCGTTCATGCTTTATGGTCTTGTACGAGCAATGCCTGCAGATTATGTATCTTTGGCGACATCTACATCACCCAAAATGACCGATGAAATGCGAGATCATCTTAGAGAGATCTATGGTTTGAACAAGTCGTTGGTGGGCGGTTACTTTGACTGGCTGTTTTCAGCCTTGAAGGGAGATCTGGGAACCTCACTCATGTTTGCCCGTCCTGTATCTGAGGTGATCAGGCAATATGCCCCTGTTACTTTTTCAGTTGCATTGATTGCTCTTGTTCTGCAATTGTTGATTGCCATTCCACTTGGTATTCTTGCTGCAAGAAAACAATATTCCAAGACAGACTACATAATCACTGTGTTTGTCTTCATCGGTATTTCCGTTCCGATTTTCTTCCTTGCCGCTTTGATGAAGAAAGCTTTTGGCTATTACGGCCTTAACATATTACCAATATCCGGCATGCTGGATGCCCGAAAGAATTATCCTGCCGGATTCAGCTTCGCAAAACTCGGAGATTATGCACGGCACTTGATCATGCCGATTGCATGTTTTGTAATAACGGGTAGCGGTGGCATGCTTCGCTATACCAGAACCAACATGCTTGAGGCCTTGAGCGCCGATTATGTACGTACTGCCAGAGCAAAGGGTGTCCCTGAGCACAAGGTCGTTTATTCTCATGCCTTTAGAAACACTTTGATTCCAATTGTCACGCTTCTTGGGTCATCGCTTCCTGGATTGTTTTCCGGAGCTGCGATCACCGAAGGTCTGTTTGCCTTGGAAGGGTTGGGAAATATTGCATTGAGAGCTGCAAACCTTGCAGATCTTCCCTATCTGATGGGATTCAATATGTTCCTTGCAATTCTGACAGTACTCGGATATCTGATATCCGATATTCTATACGCAGTCGTTGACCCGCGTGTAAGACTAAGTTAAGGAGCCTTATTCATGGATAAATTTGAAGATGAATTGAAGAACGGATCCAACAAGGCCTTCATTGATACAGGATCCGATCATATTGAAGAAGAAAAAGAAATAGAGTCTGCCATTAAATCGTTCTCAAAGGAAGATATTGCGGCTGGACAGGTGTTTCTTACTCCTGGTCAGATAGTCAGAAGACAGTTTTTTAGGAACCATCTTGCGGTTATCGGAATAGTGACTCTCATTATCATTGCCCTGTTCTGTTTCGTTGGTCCGCTTTTTGCACCATATACCGAAACCGAGATTTTCTATGTAGATGAAGAGACTGGAATGGAAGTGCGCATGAATGAGCTTCGCAATTACCCAACTGCGATTCTCATGACCAAATCGGCACCTTCCAAGACTCACTTGCTTGGAACCAATGAAATGGGACAGGATCAGCTTGTCCGTCTCATGTATGGTGGTAGAATATCTCTCATGGTTGGATTTGTAGTCGTCGTGGTCGAGATGCTTCTCGGTGTCACGATGGGCGGTCTTGCCGGGTTCTATGGTGGATGGGTCGACATGGTGGTGATGAGGCTTGTGGAGATGTTTGTCTCCATTCCGTTCATTCCACTTATGCTGATTATTTCATCACTGCTGATTTCACTGAAGATTTCGCCTCAGTACAAGATCTACTACACCATGTTCATCATGGGTGTGATTTATTGGGCTGGAGTTGCCAGAATGATCAGAGGAAACATTCTTTCCCTTAGAGAGATGGAGTACATGCAGGCTTGTGAGGCAACAGGAATCCGAACAAGAAAGAGAATATTCAAGCATCTTGTTCCCAATACGATGCCTTTGATCATCGTCATGGCCACAATGGATCTGGGCGGAGTGATTCTCATGGAATCCACGATGAGCTTTCTTGGAATCGGCGTTGGAGTCCCATATGCAAGCTGGGGCAACATGGTAAGTTCTGTCAAGGACAACGTGGTAATGCGTAACTGCCCTTGGATATGGATCTCACCTGGGATTTTCATTCTTCTGACGGTATTGGCCTTCAACTTTGTTGGTGATGG
>JAAYFO010000089.1 GCA_012728215.1 Spirochaetales bacterium
GGATGTTCTCCCCGTTCTTGCCCTGTGATATGCGTTCGAAGTAACGCTGAGCATCGATAGGGGGGAGATTCAGAAGAATCGGAGTTGTCCCCAGGTTCTGGATTTGCCTGATCATATCCTCGTATTTGCATCTGAAATCTGCTTTTTCCGTCAACGGAAGGTGAATGGAATCCGGAGTTTCTGCCACTTCGTCCCATCGCATGTCAGAATCATTTCCACCATATTCTACTATTGCATACTGAGATTCGGATACAGCCTGCTTGTGAAAGTTCAGCATGGCGAGCCCTTTGGTGACAGTGCAGCCGAATTTGGAAAGGTTGCTGACTGAAAATCCGAATCTTTCCTGAAGAATCGCAACGTAGTTGTTCTTCAACTGGCTGTACTTGCTTGACATGCCGTCAAATGTCACTCCTTTTGAAATCGAATCTCCCAGGATGCTTATGTTCATTTCAGGTTCCTCCATGTCCTTTCAATATATACCTTAAAGCGAAAAATGCTTTGATGAATGCTGACCAATTCACACGTTCCACGCCACATTTATTTGACTATGAAAAAGAAATAATCGATGAATATTCTTGCCCTGCACCTGTTTTTTCAATAGTTATTTCTTACCAGAATGCCCAGAAATCATCGTAATTGACTTTTTATGGTATTTCTGCGATATTTCTAAAAATAACAAAGAATTATTTCAACTCAGGAGGCACTTGCTCTATGTTGGACGCTATCACTCAGATACTTTCTGGAAGATACTGGTGGGTTTATGCAATCATATTCTTAGGAAAACTTCTTGAGGTGGCTCTGGCTACGCTCAGGACTTCACTGATAGTGAAAGGGGAGAAGGTTCTTGGGGCGATTGTGGCGGCGGTGGAATATACGATATGGATATTGATCACCGCCACAGTTCTTGCGGACTTCACCTCTGATCCTCTAAAGATCGTTGTGCTTACGCTTGCCTTTTCGCTTGGACAGATTCTTGGTGCCTACATTGAGGAGAAGCTTGCATTGGGCACCTGTACGATAAATGCGGTCTTTTCTCACAGACATGATGCAGACAAAGCAGCAGATATGCTTCGTCAGAAAGGATTCGCTCTCACAATCTTTGATGGAGAAGGTCGTGAAAGCGCCAATAGGACTATTGTCATGATGACATTGAAACGCAAGCATGTTGATACAGCAATCAAGCTGATCCACAAGGCTGATCCTAAGGCTGTGATCAGTACAGCTCAATCTGTATCCCTGGAGGGAGGAACCATTGCCGGACGGTTCAAGACGGACACTTCCAGTCTGTTCAAATGATTTCGATTTCATGAGGAGTATTGTATGTTGAGCGCTGTCAGTGAGTTTCTGTCGGGTAGATCATGGTGGGTTTATCTCATAGTCTTTTCAGCTGAGGTCATTGAAGTGACGCTCTCTACCCTTCGCACGTCGTTGATTGTGAAAGGAGAGAAAATCCCAGGAGCCCTGATCGCTGCGGTTCAGTATCTCATCTGGGTAGTCATAACTGCCACTGTACTTGTGAATTTCACTTCCGATGTCCTGAAGACTATTGTTCTGATTGTCGCTTTCGCCATCGGACGTTATCTTGGTGCATGTCTTGAGGAAAGACTTGCCCTTGGTGTCTGCTCCATGAATGTGATCTTTCAAAAAAGAGCCGATGCGGATGAAGCGGCACAGATACTAAGGGACAAAGGCTGTGCCTTGACTGTCGTGAGAGCGGAAGGTATTGAAAATGATATGCGAACGGTCATCACGATGACCCTAAGGTACCGGAATTTCGAGGCTGTGAAGCAAATAATCCTTGATGTGGATTCTCAGGCTGTTATCAGCACTATTCAGTCCGTCTCTCTTGTTGGAGGAACGATGGCCAGCCGGATATTGTAGCTGACTGCTTTCATATTTGATGTTAAGGATGGCGATTGGTTAGTTTTTTCCATAGAAAACTTGATTATTGCTTGATTTATCTGTATCTTACTTTTGGTTCATCCAAAATGGACTTTGATAGAAAAACAATAAAGTGTTTATAGGAGTGTGATTATGGCAAAACAACTTCAATTCAGTGAAGACGCACGTAAATCATTGATTTCAGGAGTAGAGAAGATCTCAAAGGCTGTTATGGTTACCTTGGGACCAAAGGGGCGGA
>JAAYFO010000090.1 GCA_012728215.1 Spirochaetales bacterium
TTGCAAGATGCTCCGAGTCCTTCTTGAAGCCGGCAAAAGCGCATGCGGCGGCTGGTTCGACGAAGATTCCACTTTCCCGTGCAAGCTCCAGCTGAGACTCCAAGATCTCTTCATCAGAGACGACGCTGGTCCAGCCTTCAGATTCCTTGATGTAGCGAACCGCCATTCTTCCGTTTGCAGGGCTTTCGACACTGATGGAATCAGCTCTGGTAGTTGCAGCTTCAAGATTATGAAAGTCGCCTGTTTCAAAGGCTCTGCTTATTGCATTGCTTCGATCTGACTGACAGCAGACAAGATGCGGTACACGCTCAATCACTCCGGCACGATGCAGGTCGTGGAAACCCTTGTGGACTCCTGCGAATATGCAGCCATCTCCAACAGGAACATAGACGACATCCGGGACATGGTGACCAAGCTGCTGATACAGCTCTATTGCAATGCTCTTCTTTCCTTCGATGGTCATCGGATTGTATGCTGTGTTGCGGTTGATTCCTCCAAACAGCTTTGTGTATTCGATGGAAAGGGCAAAGGCATCATCATAGGTACCCTTCACAGGAACGACGGTGGCACCATACAGAACGCTCTGCATCAGCTTGTTCACAGGAGCAGTCTCAGGAACAAAAAGCACAATCTCCAGACCGTATGCGGCACCTGCACAGCTCATCGCCGCGCCTGCATTTCCAGTGGAAGCCAAGGCGATCCTGTTCTGATGATGGGCAATCGCCTGTGCCGCTATCAACTGGCTTGCCCTGTCCTTGAAGGATCCCGAAGGAAGGGCATTGTCCATCTTGCAGATGAGATTCGCAAACCCATAGTGCTCACCGAGGCGATGTGGACGGATTATGGGAGTGTTTCCAACAGGATAGACTTCGGGGGTTGGCACCTCATAGGGGAAGAAATCCAGAAAGCTCACAACATCCTTGCCGGCTGCCTTCTTCAGATCATCCTTGTCGTATTCCACAATCAGATTTCCCTGCGGAAATGTTCCCTCAGGATTCTTTCCTGCACATACAGGACACTGATAAACCACTTTCTCAGAAACCATCTCATGTCCGCAATCACTGCAGATATATCTGAAACGCATTAAATGCCTCCTTGAGCATGCCATCGGCTTCACAGACGGCCGGCACGAAAAAAACAGAATCGAAAAAAATGCCGGGCCGCTTGGACCCGGTCTTTACAAATCATTATTTCAGGATTCCGACATCCTTGTTGAACTCCTCAATCAGCTCATCGATCTTCTCAAGGTCCTGTGGAATCTCCTTCCAGTAGTTTCTGTCGTACCACTGACGGTTGAGCTCATCGTAGGTCTTGCCCTGCTGTTCCACCCATGTGTAGTACTTGAGGTTGTGAACGCGAAGTCTCTCATAATATGAAAGCTCAAGAGCATCCTCCATTCCCTGATGCATCATGCTCCCACCATAGACTCTTGCAGCGTCGTCGCTGGTGAATTCGCCATGGAGAGCAGTCTGCTCTGAAAGCCTGGTGGTGTACATCGCGGAGCTGTCGGTCAGAATTGTGAATACCACATCATCCTCTTCCATCTCATAGTACTTTGCCATCTTCACAGCTGAGAGCATGTTGCCTATTCCGCTGATTCCGAACAGCTTGAGATTGTCCATGTCCTTCTGGCTCAGTCCGACGACTTCCTTCAGATACTTCAGACCTGCAGGCTCATTGAACAGCCTGAAGATTCTCATGCAGTCCTCATCATCGATTGCGCAGATCATGTCTGTATTCTTCACATTGTGAACCCATGGCACATGCTTGTCGCCGATGCCTTCGATTCTATGTCCGCCGAATCCGTTTCGAAGAAGAGTCGGGCACTGAAGAGCCTCGCCGGCTGAAATCTTCAGATGCGGATAACGTTCCTTCAGCCTGTCTCCGGCTGCGATTGTACCGCCGCTTCCGGTGGATGATGCATAGCCGCAAACGTTCTCGTCCTTTATTCCTTCCTTGTCCAGGACATCAAGAATCGCCTGACCGGTGATCGCATAATGCCAGAGATAGTTCTCGAACTTCTCAAACTGATTGAAGATGACGATGTGCTTGCCACGTTCAGCATCCAGCTCATGACATTTGTCGAAGATTTCCTTGACGTTGGACTCGCATCCCGGTGTTGCAATGACCTCGCCGGCCACCTTCTTGAGCCATTCAAATCTCTCCTTGCTCATTTCTGCAGGAAGAATCGCAATGCTCTGGCATCCAAGAAGTGCACTGTTGTATGCACCGCCTCTGCAGTAGTTTCCAGTTGAAGGCCACACAGCCTGCTGGGAGGAAGCATCGAAGTTTCCGGTCGCCAGTGCCGGTGCCAGACATGCATAGGTGGCTCCAACCTTGTGAGCACCGGTAGGGAAGTATTTTCCAACAAGTGCGAACACTCTTGCCTTGGTTCCTGTGATGGCTCGTGGAATCTCTATGTAGTTGACTCCACCGAACTGACCACCCTTCTCCTGCGGCTCGTTGTGCCATGTGATGCGGAACAGATTCAACGGGTTCACATCCCACAGTCCTACTTTCTTCAGCTTAGCCTTGATTTCCTCCGGAACCTGCTCCGGATGAGCCATCTGCTTGAAAGTCGGAAGGACAATACCCTTCTCTCGGCAAAGCTTAACGTTATGCTCACGGACTTCCTTGTTCATATTGAGATTGATCAACATACCCTCACTCCTTTCATATATAATCGTGGAACCTCATGCTCCAGAATCTCCGACGACCATCAGACCGAACTCCCGATCATAATGCCTTTCGGGCACAGAAATGCCCTTTATTCCATTTAACCACGGATTTACCTGGTTGTAAACCTTTTTGTTGCACTTTGTTGCACTATGAACGGATAATCCGAAGAGGATTTAAAATCACCCTGGATAAAACGCATGCACCAGGACTGACTTGGTCTGTTCCACAGACCCTGCCGTCTTCTTCATATCCAATCCCAAAAAGCAAGCCAGCTGCTACTCCACCGATATGACGGCAAGCAGTTCCAAAGTCTGCTTCCCCTCGTTTCTGATTGAGTGAGAGCTGCCCCATCCTGTGATCACCACATCGTTGGCCTTCACATGATGATCGCCATCGGCTTCGGTCACAATGCCTTCACCCTGAAGAATATAATAGTATTCCACTTCATGTGAATGCTCATGCTCGCCAATCGAGCAACCCGGCTTGAGCACAAGCTTTGCAAAGAGCCGGGCATTGATCAGCTTGTCTGCAGGAACGACGGTGATCTGCTCAACCTCACCGCTTCCGCCTCTCATATGTTCTCTTACGGTTTTTGCCATATCGGCAGATTCAATAATCATGCAAACCTCCCACAGCGGTATTCCACCGCCTCGATTTCTCTGGTTCAAGTCAGGCAAGTTCAATTCAGAACTGATTCTCCTTGTCTGTCCTGTTCTTGTTCTTGTAAAGCGCCATATCCGCCTTGCTGAATACGTATTCCGACGTCACGCTTCTGTCACAGTTGAAGCTGCAGCATCCAATGCTTACCGAAAGTTCGTAATCCTTGCATTTTCCATGCTTGGCGAAATCTTCGTAAATGGCGGATTTCAGCTTCTTCTCATCATCACACAGACCCAGAATGGCAAATTCATCACCACCATACCTAAACAGCTTCAAGCCGAACCGGTCGGCAAGCTCCTTGAGAATCGACGCAGACCTGAGCAGCGCGATATCACCTTCCTGATGACCGAAGCAGTCATTAATATGTTTGAAATCATCAATGTCCAGCAGCATCAGCGTGGCATGCCTTTCCGGAACAGAACCGGAGACAAAGCCAAAGAGCGTTGAGTCGAATCGCCGGCGGTTGAGAAGTCCGGTAAGACCATCAGTGGAGATCATCTGTCTCTGAATCCCGACATATACCATGAAAAGTGCAAAGACGGAAAGCGGCCATATGACAGGAATCCGAAAATCAATCATGTTCAGCGTTCCACCTATCACAGGCCAGAAGGCAAATGGAATCAGCATCTTAGCATCACGCTTCTGAATCTTCCCGACCTTTGGATTGATGAAGAAGACAGAAAGCTGGACGATGAACACCAGCAGATAAAGGCATTCGATGAGCGTCTGAATCCAATGCAGGCGGCCTCTTTCATAGCAACCGAAATCATTGCGGACGAAGAAGTAGTTCGATCCCAATATGGTCATTATCTGGAAAACCGCTGCAACCACCAGCGGAATGGCTCTCAGAACCTTCTGCCATGTCGCTGTCTTTCCTTTGATTATTCGGCATTCGATGAATCTCAACCACAAAAGGCCTACGGCTGGACAGAGGAAATGATATACAGCATATGCGATTCTGTTGATCAACTCAGCCCCAGGGAACTTGGTTCCTTCCAGAATTATCAGGATAATATCAGAAA
>JAAYFO010000091.1 GCA_012728215.1 Spirochaetales bacterium
CAGGAAGATTTGAATACCTCAAGCAATCAGTATAAAACATCTCAGCATATGAAGATTACTGGTGGAAGTATGGATCTGGTGCTTTTTGATTTCAATTAAGCATTGTCCCTATTGAAATTCTCATCTACATACTGTATATATACAATATGAACAGTTTGGAAATCAAGATCACGAATTCTTCAGATCTGCCTTTCTATCAGCAGATACATGATCAGATAAAGTCACTCATTCTCAGTGAGAAGCTTGCATCTGGCTCTGTATTGCCTTCGATTCGATTCCTTGCAATGGAACTGGATGTAAGTGTCATAACCACCAAGCGTGCATATGATGAGCTGGAAAGGGAAGGGCTGATTGATGTGATCATGGGGAAAGGTTGCTTTGTCAAGACAGATAATTCCCAATTCGTCCACGAGAGACTTTCCATTGAGTTGGATAAGGCTTTGGACGAGTTGATAAAGCATGCCTTGCTCCTTGGGATTGATTACTCTGAACTTATTAGAAGATTAGAAAGAAGGATGAAGGAGAACAACTGATGGAATATGCTATGGATGTTCAGAATCTTGTGATGTCGTATCCAAGATTTACATTGAAGAATGTTAGTTTTAAACTTCCCTGTGGCTACATCATGGGGTTTATTGGTGAGAACGGAGCCGGAAAGACAACAACGATCAAGGCAGTAATCAATCTCATACGCAGACAGTCTGGTGATGTGAAAATCCTGGGAAAGGGAATTGATGAAGCCCTGAAGGACATTGCCGTGGTGCTTGGGGATTCATCTTTTCCAGATGGGCTTACACCAAAGGATATGAACTTCATATTGAGAAATGCCTATCCCAAGTGGAACAGCAACACTTATTCCATGTATCTGGAGATGTTCAATCTTGATCCTTCAAAGAATATTGGAACCTTGTCAAAGGGAAACAAGGTCAAAGTGATGATTGCAGCTGCTCTTTCTCATGAGGCAAGATTGCTTGTCATGGATGAGCCGACAAGCGGTCTTGATCCGGTTTTCAGAAGTGAAATTCTCGATGTCCTTCATGAATATGTACAAAATGACGAAAACAGTGTCTTCTTTTCAAGCCATATAGTAAGTGACCTTGAGAAGATCAGTGATTATGTGACAATGATTCATGATGGTGAGATTCTCTTCTCAATGAAGTTGGATGACCTTATGAATAGATACAGGATAGTGACGCTCAGCAAAAAGGAAATGGCTAATGTGAATCGCAAGAAGCTGATAGGTCTTAGAAAGACTGAGTTCGGTTCCAAGGCTCTGGTGCTCAATGGGGATTTCAATGCAGACAAGTATGCACTTGATACGCCCACACTTGAGCAGATCATGCTTTATAACATCAAGAACGAGGAGAAGCAAAGATGATTGGGCTTATTTACAAGGATATAAAGACAGCATTGCTGCAATACAAGATAATTCTGATTCTTCTTGCATTGTACTTTGGATACAGCTTCATGAAGATGGATCTTGGGTTCTTCACTTCGATGGAACCTGTATTGACCATGGTTCTTGTCATGCTGACTTTCGGTTATGATGAACGGTCGGGATGGGACAAGATTGCCTGCACGATTCCTTATGGACGGGATAAGATTGTTATTTCAAGATATTTTTATTCTTTATTGGTGGTTACTGTGCTGGCTGTACTTCATTTGTGCGTTTCAATCATCTTGAAGGCTACATGGGCACAGATTGCAGATTCATTGCTCCTAGCGTCAAGTCTTTCGTTCACCTTCATGGGATTGATGTTTCCTGTGTTCTATAAGTTCGGTTCCGAAAAATCACGGATGGTGTTCCTGATATTATTCATAGGGATGATGCTGGCTTCTTCACTTATCGGTGATGGCGCTAATTCAGTCAACTTGGAATTATTCCTGAATTACAAAGGTCTGTGGCTTTTGATTGCTCTGATGATTTTCTGTGTATCAGCTTGGATATCCTGTCTGATCTATAGAAGGAAGCAGTTCAACTGATGATCAGCATCAAATATTTACAAGGATGAGTCCTGTAAGAGTCCCTATCATTACAAAGAAAGCTGGAAGCTTGGATCTGAACATCAGAATGGCTTCCGGCAGCAGTTCGCCAAAGACGACGTAGAGCATTGCTCCGCTGGCGAAGCTCAGTGACAGGGACAGCCAGAGCGGGGAAAGAAGTCCAAGCTCAAGCCCAATGATTGCTCCGATGATTGTCGGAGCACCTGAAAGGGCAGTGAGGATTATGGCTTTTCCCTTCTTCATTCCACCGGCCATCAGCGGAACTGCCACGGCCATTCCTTCGGGGATGTTGTGCAAGGCGATCACTATAGCAATGATCAGACCGCTTCCACTGAAGATCTGAGTCGTGTCCTTGGCATAAGTGGCGCCAATGACCATTCCTTCAGGAAGATTGTGAAGCGCGATTGCGCAAGCCATCACGACACCAGCAAGAAAAAGCTGATAACGGGAGTTGATGTCGCTCTGATGCATCGTCTCCTGGATCTTATGCTCTTCATAATGGTCGGCATGAATCAATTCATCCAGATCATCGGCTGTCTTTGGGTGGCTGTTGTCGATATGACGTACTTCGTGGTTTGTTGACTTGTCAATCCAGAAATTGAAAAGAAAGATTATTCCATATCCCAGGACTATTCCCAAGACCACGAACCAGATTGAGATTGGCTCCTCGAAGCCTTCCGGCTGCAAG
>JAAYFO010000092.1 GCA_012728215.1 Spirochaetales bacterium
AAACTTCTTTTTGTCGTTCATCGAGAAATGATATTAAATGACGCATTGAATTCTTTCAAACTGATATTTGGAGACAATCTCGATTGTGAAACCTATACTGGCGGGAAAAGCCATCCTAACAGCCGCTTTGTTTTTTCGATGCCAGTCATGCTTTCATCCCATCTAAATGATTTCAAGCCAGATGAATTTGATTACATTATCATTGACGAAGCCCATCGAAGCAGTGCGGATACTTATAAGGTGATTCTGGACTATTTCAAGCCAAAATTTCTCCTTGGGATGACAGCTACGCCAGAAAGAACAGATGGACAGGATATTTATCAACTTTTTGATAACAACATAGCTTACGAGATCAGGCTTTCCGATGCCCTGAAGGAGAATCTTCTATGTGATTTCCATTATTTTGGAGTTACAGATATGACCATCAACGGAGCAATTGTAGATGATAAAACTGAATTCAACAAGCTTGTATCTCCTGAACGAGCAAAGAGGATAAAGGAAACCATTGCTTTTTACAGCATGTATGAAGAAGAGCGAAAAGGGTTGGTCTTCTGTTCCAGAACAAAGGAAGCGCAAGACCTGTCTATTCAGCTCAACATGCTTGGCATGAAGACGCTTGCACTAAGTGGCGGCAATAATGAGCAAGAAAGAGAAACGGCAATAGGCAAGCTGAAGGAAGGAAGAATCAACTATATCCTCACCGTTGATATCTTCAATGAAGGTGTGGATATTCCTTTTGTGAACCAAGTCATCATGCTTCGCCCAACTCAATCGGCAATTATATTTGTTCAGCAATTGGGAAGAGGCTTACGCAAACTTCAGGGAAAAGATTATCTTACCGTCATAGATTTTATTGGCAATTACCAGAAAAATTTTTTAATTCCAGTTGCACTATTTGGGGACAATTCTTACAACAAAGACAATTTGAGGAAGGTAGTATCTGGTGGAAGCCAAGGAATATTTGGAAATTCCACTGTAGATTTTGATCTGATTTCCAAAGAGAACATCTACAAGGCCATAAACGAAACAAATTTCTCACAGTTAGGATTCCTGTATGAACAATATCAAAATTTGAAAGCAAAGCTAGGCAGAATTCCAAAGCTGACAGACTTCGAATCTATGGATACAATCTCACCATTACGCTTCTGCCCACCGACAAATCAAGTGAAGACTTATTTCGAATTTCGCTGTAAAAAAGAAGGTTTTACTTCTTCTGACTTTGGAATCTCCATGCAACATCTTAGCTCTCTCCGATTCTTCACTCAGATTCTGCCAAGAGGCATGCGGCCTCAAGAATTGTTCATAATTGAAGCATGCATGAATGGGGAAACAGACTTCGAGGCAATCAAAGCGTCTGCTCAGAAGATTTCAAATTGCATACTGGATCAGAGAAGCTGGGATTCAGCCATTGCAATCCTACAAAATCAATTCTTCAAGAAGGCGGAAAAGGATTCATTTGGAAATATCGAGTACATCAGGCTTATCAATGGTCATTGTATTCTTCCTACTACTGAGTTTGATGAACTTCTAAAGAATCAGACATACAAGACTGAACTTAATGATATTGTCCAGGTTGGCTTAATGGAGTTCCGGAGACGAAGCCATGCTTCAGTAAACAAAACAAAACCAGGAAACCTCATTATAAACAACAAGTATTCAAGAAAAGATGCATGCATACTTCTAAACTGGGCAAACAATTACGAATCAACCATATATGGGTATAAGATGGATTATGATACAAACACCTGCCCTATCTTCATTACTTACGACAAGGACAGCTCCAAAATAAGTGAGAGCACAAATTACCAGGACGAGTTCATCAACGAGGAAACTTTCAAGTGGTTCTCACGAAATAAAAGGACAACTTCATCAGAAGAGCTTCAGGGATTGATAAATCAGAATACTTCACAAACAAGAATTCCATTGTTTGTCAAAAAGAGCGATGGAGAAGGAACTGATTTCTATTATCTAGGAGATCTTTCAACAATCTCGTTTCTAAACGATAAAATCTTAGACAAGGGCAGAAAACTGGATATTGTGAAATTTTTATTTCACATGAATACGCCTGTGGACGAGAACCTACTCAACTATTTAAACTCAAAGCCATCAGGATTTGATCGAACTCATGACAAATTAGCAGCGCAATAAATCATTTTAGATATGAATTTCATTCATTCAAATTTCAAGGATTAAATCATGACCACCGGCCTAGCCGGTGGTTTGTGTCGCCCCTAGAAGGGGCCTGTTGCTAGCAGCGGCTAAAGCCACGTTTCGAAACGCAACATGCCAGTTCTTTCCTATTTTGCGTCACCTGTCATGGCGGCGGATCACGTATACTTAAGTTCGCAATTTGATAGTAGGTTGAAGATGGTCATGAGAAGACCCATACTAGTAAGTAACCAAACAAAACTAGGAGGGAAAACATCTCATGACCGACTCAAATGTTACCATAGAGCTGGAGAAAAAGCTACTGTCGTTTATCACAGAAGAGGATCCGATGCTGAGCATGTTGCAGTGTATCACCGAAAAGCTCATGGAGATTGAGGTGGCCAACAAAGTAGGAGCCCAAAAAGGCAGACACAGTACAGAACGAACCACACATCTCAGTGG
>JAAYFO010000093.1 GCA_012728215.1 Spirochaetales bacterium
CAGACAGAACCGGTCACGGACAAATGCAAGCCATTTGATGCGAAGTTCGGCATATATGCTGATGACGGCAGCCTTCTTTCCAATGAGGAAATCAAATCAATCGGCAGCACAACCATGACTGACCGTGACAGAGAGTTCTCGGTTGTGTTCATTCTCAACAAGGCGGCTGACGGCTTCAATGGCAAGTATGTTAATCTTGTTGTTGAGCAGAAGAAAGAAGAAACCGGAAGATATGTTGATCTGATCAAGCAGAAGGTCAGATTGAGCAAGGGCTTTGGACTGGATTTCTAGGAGGAAACGATGACTGATTTTGATAAGCTTATTAACGAAGTATTCCCTGGAATGGTTGTACGCAAGGATCTTGTGAAAGAGGTCAAAGGCAATGCTATCGTCCCGACTTATGTTCTTGAGTATCTGCTTGGCCAGTACTGCGCAACCGATGATGAAGCATCGATCGAAGGCGGTATCGACACAGTGAGAAAGATACTTGCGGAGCATTATGTGCATCGCAACGAAGCTAATAGCGTCCGGGCAGAGATCCATGAACGAGGACAGAAGAAGGTCATCGACAAGATAGCCGTTGATTTCAATGATAAGAAGGACTGCTATGAAGCATCGTTCTCAAATCTTGGAATCACCAAGGTCCCAGTCATGTCCGATACGGTCAAGAAGCATCCTAAGCTGCTGTCTTACGGGGTATGGTGTATTGCAACTGTAAGCTATTCCTTCTCAGAGGAATCAGGAACCTCTCCATGGCGAATAGAAACACTGAAGCCAATTCAGATGTCGAGTTTCGACTTTGCTGAGTTTCTTGATAAGAGAAAGTCCTTCGACACCGACCAGTGGATCGATCTGATTCTGCAAACCATCGGCTTTAATCCTGAAATGTTCAGTAAGCGCATGAAGTTCATGCATCTGTCCAGGCTGATTCCATTCTGCGAGCGTAACTTCAATACCATTGAGTTAGGTCCTAAGGGAACGGGGAAATCCCATATCTATTCGGAGTTCTCTCCCCATGGCATGCTTCTGTCCGGCGGTGAGGTGACTGTACCCAAGCTGTTTGTCAACAACGGCAACGGCAAGCTTGGACTGGTAGGTTACTGGGATTGCATCGCTTTCGATGAATTTGCCGGCAAGGAGAAGAAATCAGACAAGGCGCTTGTCGACATCCTGAAGAATTACATGGCAAACAAGTCTTTCTCAAGAGGCATTGAGACACTTAACGCAGAGGCCTCTCTCGTTTTCGAGGGAAACACCCAGCACAATGTTCCATACATGCTCAAGCACAGCGATCTGTGTGAGGAACTTCCAAAAGCATATCACGACTCTGCATACCTTGACCGTATCCATTGCTTTGTTCCGGGGTGGGAATTTGAGAACCTGCGTACTGAGATGTTTGCTGCCGGTTATGGATTCGTTGTCGATTATCTGGCTGAGATGCTCAGGTATATGAGAGACTTAGACTATACTGGAAACTACAAGAAGTGGTTTTCTCTTGATGATTCCCTTTCAACCCGCGACAAGGATGGTGTCAACAAGACATTCTCAGGACTCTTGAAGATTCTCTATCCTTCAGGTGAATGCACCAAGGAACAGGTGCAGGAATTGCTTGAGGTAGCATTGGAAGGACGCAAGAGAGTCAAAGACCAGATTCTCAGAATTGATTCGACTTTCTCAAAGCCCGAATTCAAGTATCTCGATATGGAAGCTCAAAAAGTCTTCCAGATCAAGACTCTGGAAGAGAAGATGTATCCGGCTTTCTACGAAAAAGTATCATCCGATGCTATGCACGAGGCTGTTGTCGAGACAAAAGAGACAGTCGATGCAGGCAACTTACAAAGCCATGTTCAAAGTTCATTCTCAGAGCCAAAGCCATTGGCTGATGCGAATGACTTGAAGCCATTTCATCTTGAGTCTCCTGATGGCGCCAGCGGCATTTCCTATGATCGACTCTTCGGAAAGTACCTTGAGGGGGTGTCTGAGATCAGTGTGCAGGACCCATACTTGCTGACTTTCATTCAACTCAAGAACTTCATGGAACTTCTTGAAGTTTTGGCAAGAAGGAAGAAGCCAGAGGATGAAGTGACTGTTGACCTGTTGACGTTCAAGGATCGCAGTGAAGAAGGTCAGTACAACCAGAGGTCAAACCTAGGCCAGATGCAGGATGAATTTGCTCATCAGGGCATTAAGCTGAACTACAGCTTTGATGAAACTGAGAGAATTCACGCCAGGAGCATAACGACTGATACTGGATGGAAAATCATCATTGATCGGGGGCTGGATATTTTCCTGAAGTACAACACCCGCGATTTCTTCTCTTCACAGGTTGGTCTTCAGGAAGCAAGGAAATGCAGAGCATTTGAAATAACTGCAATTGAATACGATTTACCCAAAACTGATCCAAGCTGAGGTTTTGTCAAAAAAGGTTCATGGGATTTATTGCGAAGCAAAGAGAAGAATTGCAAGAAATTGTTGAAGACTTGATCATTCTCCACAAGAAAGGAGATTTTAAGGATAGATACGATGAAG
>JAAYFO010000094.1 GCA_012728215.1 Spirochaetales bacterium
AGGAAGAGTAATGTTGTTTCCTATCGTCATTGAAAGCACGAGACCTTGTTTCTGCCTATCCTCAGGAACTAGAGCAAGTCCGTTAGCCATGGCATCGTCCGGCCCCTTAGGACTGTATTTGTGTCCAAACAGCTCCATTGTGCCACCATCAGCCTTATCAATTCCAAAAATGGTTCTCATCACTTCGGATCGTCCAGCGCCCACCAATCCATAGAAACCGAGGATCTCGCCTTCGTGCAGGTCAAAGCTCACATCATGGAAAGCTCCAATCTGGCAAAGCCCACGGACTTTCAAAATGACAGGACTGTCCAAAGCCAGTTCAGGGATTGGAGGATACATCGTAGAAAGATCACGGCCGATCATCATGTTGATGATCTGCTCCTGAGTGACATCCTTGAGATTCCCTTCACCAATGAAATGACCATCTCTGAGCACTGTGAAGTAGTCACATATATCGAAGATCTCCTCAAATTTGTGACTGATGAAGACAATCGCCTTTCCCTCTGCCTTAAGCTGCCTGACAATCCTATACAGATCCACGACCTCGTTATTGGTCAAGGCGCTTGTCGGTTCATCCATTATGACACATCTGGCATTCAGAGAGAGAGCCTTGGCGATTTCCACCATATGCCGCTGAGCAACACTCAGATTCTTCACCAACGTGTCAGGGTTGATATCAAGCTGCAGTTTTTCCAGAAGCTCCCTGGTACTGTTCTTCATTTCTTTCCAATCAATCAGATGTGTCTTGGGGTTTCTTGTATGGTGCCCCATGAATATATTCTCTGTGACACTAAGCTCTGGGAACATCGAAGCTTCCTGATGTATTGCCACTATTCCGGCATTCTGAGCATCAATGGCATTCTTGAACTCAAGTTTCTTGCCTTCCATCCTGATTTCGCCATCGGTTGGGGTATAGACTCCAGTCAGAATCTTGACGAGCGTTGACTTTCCGGCTCCATTCTCCCCAATAAGGGCATGGACCTCTCCCGTACGAATTGTCATCTGAACTCGGTCAAGAGCCTTGATGCCAGGGAAGAATTTTGTAATATTTCTGATGGTGATCAATTCTGCCACAGTATTCTCCTCCTTCTTTTCCTGATTGTATTCAGGGATTCACCCATTTCCCAGACGCTCTGAGAAAAAAGAAAATCCATGTACCCGCCAAAAGACGGGTACATGATTGCAAATTTAGAATATTGCTGCGTACTTCTCGATGTTCTCTGCCTTGAATACAAATGGAGTTCCCATTACTGCGATTCCATTGTTTTCGACATTGACAGTGCCCATTCTTCCACACTCGAATGAAGTATTGTCAGCACCAGTGGCCTTTCCAGACAGAAGAGCCTCAAGAATGTATGTTGCGGTGTATCCAAGGTCAATTGGATTCCACAGAGCCATCTGCTTGCAGGTTCCATCCAGGATGTAGCCCTTCATTTCTGAAGGAAGACCCAGACCAGTGACTTCAACCTTTGCACCAGAGTCCTTCACAGCCTGTGAGCAAGCAAGAAGACCAACTGTGGTCGGGCATACAATGCACTTCAGATTAGGATACTTCTGTAAAAGAGCGTTTGTCTCTCTGTATGACTTGTCTGGAGCATCATCACCATAGACAACTTCAACAAGAGTCATGTCAGGATGATTAGGCATCTCGGCTTTCATTGCATCAATCCAGGCATTCTGGTTTGTTGCCTGAGCAGAAGCGGAAAGAACGGCGATTTCACCCTTGTTTCCGATAAGCTCTGAAGCAAGCTGAACCTGCTGCTGTCCAATGAGAGTGGTATTGGAAGGAATGAGGTCTACGATTCTTCCACCGGCGTTGATTCCGGAGTCGAAAGAGATCACCTTTATTCCAGCGTCCATTGCTTTCTTGCAGACTGGAATCAGAGCATCTGCATCGTTTGCAGAAATTGCGATTCCGTCAACACCACTTGAAATCAGGCCTTCAATGATTTCAATCTGTCCCTCTGCAGTTGCCTGTGCAGGACCCATGTACTCGACTGTGACGTTTCCAAGTGTTCCCATGGCTTCCTTGGCACCGTTGTAGCAAGCATCAAAGAATCCATTTCCCATTGACTTGACCAGCATGACCAGCTCGAAGCTGTCCTTTGCCGCCTCAGGAGCTCCCTGAGCAAATGTCATCGAAAGAGCCAGAACAGCAACAATCATGACCAAAGCGAATTTTTTCATTTTGTTCTCCTTTTCCCTTTTCGGGGTTTCTATTTGCCAACACATCATCCGATGTGAAAAAGCCTTATTTGCCAGAAGCCGCCTTGGCTCTGTAACTTTCGACCTCCCAGTGTCTGATGAAGTCTATCTGATCCGCAGTCATGAACCTCGGACCTCCGAACGACTCGGAATATGCAGCGACCTTCATTGTATCCAGGAACAGAAGCTTGGATTTGTCACTCTCGCAGAAAGCACCGGTTCCCTGGATTGCAATGACTTTGGGACAAGCACCATTTTTTTCTTCAAAAGACCTGCATTCGGCGATAATGGCCTGAACAGGCGTCTTTGTCCTGAATACGGAATCATCTATCCACAAAGGCATGAATCCACTGTACACGATATGATCAGGAGTGAATGCACTGCTTACGGATTCAAATGAATCACGTGTGACGATACGGTTTGAAAGCTCTCTGTTCAGGAAACCAACGCAGGAATGACCGAAATACTGAGATACAGCATCTACGGCGGCATCGAAACGCTTCCGATTTGGCTTCACCTCATCGAAGTTGGGCTGACGAGTCACAAAACTCCCCAACTTATCCATGATTCGTGCATACAGACCGTTGATTTCCGCAAATGAGTCACCAGCTACGAACACGCCATGGTTCTGAAGGAAGATTACTTTTGCGAAATTCCCAGTTCTTTCCTTATATTCGAGAAACGCCTTCCTCACTACATTGGCAAGAATGAAGCCTGGATTCACCAATGGAATCCATACAGCATCAGGAAACAGACTGCTGCATGAATCCAGCCCTGTCTGCCCACATGTCATCCCATTCACCAGAGCGGGATGAAGATGCACCACACAAGGGAATGGAAGGAAAGAGTGAAGAAGCACCTCCACAGATGGTCTCAAAGTCTCTCCTTCCTCTCTGGAATTCATCATGTCACTCAGAACCTGAGCTTCTCTGAGCTTGGGATCATCAGAATAGGCACGTCCCCAGATTTTCTGAAGCTTCACAAGAGACATTTTTACAAATCCATTCTCCGAGATAGTTCCAAGCTGGGTGCCAGAAGCTTTTATCCACATGGTTTCATTTATCTTGAGGGAGGTATTGCCTCCACCCAATAGCACAAAACGAGCATCATTTCCGAATAAATGAGAAGTCTCAATAAGCTGATCAATTCCGTCCATTAAGCACCTTCTTCTCATATTCATCCACAGCGCCGATCAGATCCTCTTCAACAGGAACATTGCATCTGCGGCAGTATTCATCCCAGACAGCACCCAGTGGAAGCATCTTCTGCTTCTCCATTACGGCCATCTTCTCGAACCCCTTTCCTTCCTCCTCAAGATTCACCAACTGATTGACAGGTGAAAGAAGAGCATAAAGAATCGCCTTGGACATTGACCTCACACCGACAGACCATGCTCCGATTCTGTTGATCGAACCATCGAAGAAATCCATCGCGATGTTGACCTTTCCAAGCTTTCCTGAAAACACCAGTGCCTGAGCCACATCTCTCACTGAGTCGTTGAACAGCACCACATGGTCACTGTCCCATCTCATTGGACGGGAGACATGAAGAAGGACTTCATCATGGAAAAGAAGGATTGAAGAGAGCTTGTCGGAGATATCCTCACCTGTGTGGAAATGCCCCATGTCCAGACAGAGCATCTTTTCATTTCTAGCTGCATATTCCATATAGAACTCGTGTGAGCCCACAGTGAAAGCCTCCACCCCGATTCCAAAAAGCTTTGTTTCCAAGGCATCCTTCATATGCTTTGGAGAATAACTGGTCTTGAAGCACTCATCAAGGGAATCCTTCAAAACCTTTCTGTATCCAATTTTATCAATTGCATAATCCTTGGTTCCATCAGGAATCCAGGTATTCAGAACGCAGGGCTTGCCAAGTCGTTCTCCAATATAATCTGCAATTCTTCGACAACGTTTCTCGTGCTCAATCCAGAAGCTTCGGACTTTTTCATCCTTGCTTGAAAGAGTGAAGCCGGAAGCGGCCAACGGGTGGCTGAAGAAGGTTCCATTGAAATCCAAGCCAACGCCATTTCTGTCTGCCCATTCAATCCATGAATCAAAGTGACATGGCTCAATGCTGTCTCGATCGACATTTCTGCCTCCGAAATCGCCATACGAAGCATGAAGTGAAACCTTCTTGGTACCGGGAATGAGGCTGAGCGCTTCTTCCAGATCTGAACGAAGCTCAGCCAGGCTTCTGGCCTTGCCGGGATAATTCCCCGTGCATTGAATGCCACCGCCTTCCAACTCCGCTCCTGAATGTTCAAACCCTCCGACATCATCACCCTGCCAGCAATGAATCGAAATTGGAGTGCTCTCAAGAACAGAAAGGACCTGCTCCACATCTATTCCCTGCTTCTTGTATCTGGAAACAGCGTTTTCATACGAATCGATCACAACATACCTCCGTATTGTAGATTCAGACTAACGCAGAACCAAGGTGCGTGCCTTGACAAAGCTATCAAATTATAGCACAATTTTGTCATGAGAAAACTACAGCTTTTCGCCAACGATTACTTTTACGATCCGACATTCCCATTGAAAGTTCTGCGAAGAGATCCCGAACTTGCCTACCCACTGCATTCCCATGATTTCTTCGAATTAGTGATAATCTCTTCCGGAAAGGGAATTCATTTCGGCAAATCACATGAATTCACCCTCATGCCTGGAAATGTATTCGTCATACCACCCGGGATGGAACATGGTTACAAGGAAATTCAGGACCTTGTCCTATATAACATTCTATTTACAAAGGACCTGTTCGGAGAAAGCTACTTCGATCTCAAGAAGATGCCGGGATTTCAGGCGCTATTCTATGTTGAGCCCAGCTACCGAAGTGACGCACCGCTTACAGAGCGCTTTCTTCAGCTTTCTCCTTCTCAGATGGCGGAAGTAATCCCCATGATAGATTCTCTCATGACAGAAAGCGACAGCACCAACATGAACAGAGGAAGCCGGGCATTGGCCTACTCCATAATGCTTCAATTCCTTGTTACATTGTTCAGAACTTACGAGAAATCGTTTTCTGCCAATCCAGACCACCGCAAGATACTCAGATTGGCATCAGTATTTTCATACATCGAAAGCCATCTTGAAGGCTCCATAACTACAGAGGAACTGATGGATGTCGCAGCGATGAGCGCATCGACATTGAACAGGTACTTCAAGAAGGCGACAGGTCTGTCTCCTGTGGAATTCCAGATTCACAAGAGAATCGAACTGGCATGCCAGATAATGCGCACAACCGACCTTCCCATGCTACTGATAGCCGACAGGACAGGATTTGCTGACTCGAATTACTTCACCAGGACCTTTCGAAAAGTCATGGGCATGTCGCCTACCGCCTATCGGAAGAACAAGACACTCTGGTACTGAACTTAAAGCCTACTTGTCCATCCCGATTTCACCAAGGAACTCGAAGACGCAATCACGGTATTCGTCAGGATGATCGAAATAGCTGTCAGCATGTGCCGATCCTTTGAAATATCGTGACATTCTGAACCCCTTCTTTGAATCGTAACACTGCTTCATCATCGAAGAAGGAACAAAATGGTCATTGTCACCATGAAGGAAAAGCATTGGGATATCTTCACTTTTTGCAACGCTGGAAATCGGACTGACCGAATTCGCATCATATCCATATCTATGATGCAGCAAACTGATAACGAATTTCTCTATCGGCCATTTCGGGAGATGATAGCGCGTCGTTCCCACATACATCATCTCTTCCACAAGAGTGCTGTAGCCACAATCCTCAACTGCAAAGGCAAGCCTGGGAATCAGCGGCGTTGCAAGCATCACTGTAGCTGCTCCCATAGACTCACCCATGATTCCCAGAATGCAGTCATCTCCGAATACGGATCTTGCATGACTGCAGACCTCGATAAGGTCCATATGTTCATAATACCCCATCGAGCAGAAACCTCCTCCGCTCTTTCCATGATATCGGTGATCATAGACTATGCAGTTGAAACCCTTACTGTAATACATGTCGTAATATGAAACTACAGTCATTGAGTTTGAGGTCCAGCCATGGCAGAGAACAATGACCTTCTTTCTGGGAACGCTCTCCCATTCAGGCTGAAACAGGATTTTACCCTTCAGATCGTATCCGCGGGAAGAAGAAATGGTGAAATCCTTGGAAGGGACATTTCTGAAGGCCTCCATGTCAAACGACTTCATGCCTTCAAGGTACTTCATCGAATCATCATAGGAATGGATCTTTGGAAGAGAAAGAGTCTTCACGAACTCACTGCTTATGATATAGCAGACAAGGAAGAAAACGGCCACAGCAGATAAAATCACAACCAGCCAGATCAAAGACGCCCTCCTGAAGAATTAGGAAATAATGATTTTCCCAAAATACTCAGGGCGATGAAAATCCGGCCCTGGTGTAGAAATCTCCAACCATGAAAGATAGTGAGGATGCCTAAGTCCATCCCCACATTTATACAAATTGCCGTTCAACTCCAAACTGGAAAATTCATTGGAGGAGGACAACCCAAAAGCCTTCAAGGGAATACATGCATAGAGTCTCCAGCCACCATCCCGACCACTTACCTTGATCTCCAGGTCCTTCAGCATTGCGATTGGAAACTTGGTCCTGTGCTCACGGTCCGGGCCTTTTGCAACCAGGCAATACCCTGATGCAGAGAACTCGAAGTTCACATAATCCGGACCCAAGGCTGGATTCTGAAGAAACAGTTCCACGCAGCTGTCATTGCAGACATGCTGATTGTAATCCCAGCAGTCCGCCTTTACTTCAGGCTCCACCACATCAAACAGAACCAGAAGCGAGTCATCATCGTGAGAAAGCGTTGCAGAGCAGAAGACACCGTAACTCTGGTACGAAGGCCAGTTCTCGCACTTTATTTCGATTCTTGTGGAACCGGTCATAATATCTGGAATAGTTATTTCATTCATCTGCACTCAGTATAGCAACGCCTTTGTCTTTTGTGAAGCAAAACAGGTACCTCCGAAATAGAGATACCTGTTGCCTTTACATGTCAGTATTTTAATAATTCTCTTCTCTGAGCTTGAAATATGCCTTCGGATGAGAACAGACTGGGCAATCCTCAGGAGCGTTCTTTCCTACATGGATGTGACCGCAGTTAGCACATACCCAGACTCTCTCTCCATCTCTGGAGAACACAAGTCCGTCCTTGACGTTTCCAAGAAGCTTCTTGTAACGTTCCTCATGACTCTTCTCAATCTTTGCGACACCTTCAAACAGGAATGCAATATTATCAAATCCCTCTGCCTTTGCTTCCTTGGCAAAATCAGCATACATAGTGGTCCATTCATAGTTCTCACCAGCAGCAGCGTCGGCCAGATTGACTTCTGTCTCGGCTACGTCGCCACCATGAAGAAGCTTGAACCAAAGCTTTGCGTGTTCCTTCTCGTTATCAGCTGTCTCTGTGAAGATGGCAGCTATCTGCTCATAGCCTTCCTTCTTCGCCTTTGATGCATAATATGTATACTTGTTTCTTGCCTGCGATTCACCAGCAAATGCTGTCTGAAGATTTCTTTCCGTCTTTGATCCCTTAAGTTCCATAATACCCTCCCTGAGCTTGAATGCTCTTGTCTAGCAGTGTATTCAATATAACACAAATTTCGGCAAAGACAAATAAAACATGGGCATTTATAGATTTCAAATAGCCAGAAACACAGAAAAAAGCAATCCTGAAGATTTTTTGAATGGAGATGAATTTGACTATGAAAAAGTTTTCAGGTAATGTTGTTTCATGAACGAGAAACCTAAAAGAAGTCTGATGTCATTTCTTTATGAAATGCTTCTTCTGGCAGCAGGTGCCTATCTTTATGCCCTTGCATTTCCAAGCATATGGTCAGACAGTGGGTGGCCATGGTTCGCAGCAGTGGCCCTGATTCCAGTGGTCTATGTAATTGACCGGAGCCCCTGGTCTCTTGCATGGTTCTACGGACTCGCATTCGGAGTAGGATTCTACTCCTTGTTCAATTACTGGCTGTCCACGTTTCATCAGCTTGCGATATACATCTGCGGAATCATCAAAGGATTGGAACTGACAGTTGTGTTTCTTCTACTCAAGGCCTCATACAACAGAGGTGGAAGATTCGGTTATCTCGTTCAGTCTTTCTTGTATACGTCTTACACATTCATAAGCCAGAAAGGATTCTTCGCTTACTCCTATGGACAGCTTGGGTCCGCATTCTACAGCATGACACCGGCGATACAACTGGCAGACATCACAGGAATCTGGGGAATAAGCTTCCTTCTCTTTCTTCCTCAGGCATTCGTCGCAAATCTGCTTCACCAGAATGAGCAACCGGAACCAATGCATTACCGGAAGCAGTGGATGGACGCCTTGGTGATCACCTTGCTTTGGATCTTGAACTTTGCCTATGGATTCGCAGCAATCAACCGATACAAGAATCTTCAGCCAAGCCGGACTATAGACATAGCGGCAATCCAGCACAACAGCGATTCGTGGAAAGGAGGCTTTTCTCAATACAAGAAGAATCTCGACATCCTTTCCAGTCTCACCAGGCAGTCAATGGAGGCGGAACCAGACATGGTGATCTGGTCAGAAACCGCCTTTGTCCCTTCGGTTGAATGGCATGTCAACTATCCCAGCAATTACTCAACTTCATTGCTGGTTGACAGTTTCGTCGAATTCGGGAAGAACCTCAGAGTACCTCTTGTGACAGGAAATCCAGAGGGAATCCTGAAAGACCCTGACCTGCCGCCTTTTGATGAAAAGGGAAACTGGAACAGAATAGACTACAACAGCGTCATTCTCTTCGGCGACGGACAGATTCTCGGCACATACAGAAAACAGCATCTGGTTCCTTTCACCGAATATTTTCCTTACGAAGACCTGTTCCCGAAATTCACAGAGTTCCTAAAATCCCATGACTTCCATTGGTGGCTGCAAGGGAATGAATCAAAGGTGTTTGAATATGATGGAATCAATTTTTCAACCTCGATCTGCTTTGAAGACACCTTTTCCGACATAAGCAGAAAATTTGTGAAAGCGGGATCCGATCTGCTTCTAAATCTATCGAACGACAGCTGGTCAGGTGCCGTTCCAGCAGAAATGCAGCATATGGCCATCGGCGTGTTCCGTTCAGTGGAGAACAAGAAGACCACAATAAGAAGCACGAACAGCGGAATAACATGCATGATCACTCCTTGGGGTGAGATTGTCGACCCAATCGAGCCTTTCACAGCAAACTGGCAGCTCTATCAAGCACCAATATACGAAGAAAACACATTATATACTATGTGGGGAGACTGGTTTGCCTATCTCTGCATGATTCTCCTTGCAGTTGGTCTGGCAATGCCAATCATCAGAAAAGTCACACGGAAGACAAAAGGCAGCTAACCAACTCAGGCTTCCTGCGCATCAAGGGAAAAGAACGGCTTACCAAGCTTCTTCGTCTGCCCAGAGAAGTAAGAAACCAGCCACCTCAGACTTCTGCGTGTGTATTCATAGATAGCTATAGTGGCAGTACTGGCAGAAAAGAATGCCAAATCATAGGGGCTTCCCATGGCAACCACTATCATCGGCTTTCCGAGGTTCTCCAGTGCCAGGCCAAGGTCCAGTTGTCCACGCCTGATATGGCCATTGGCTGTTGCTAGAACAATCGAAGTGCAGTTTCCGGCTTCCTTGATGATTCTATGGATTTCATTCAAGTCAGGATTCGGTGAAACCTTCTTTGCCACCCCGCCGAATTCCGCAGACATTGCTTCCGAAAAGGAGAAATCAGTGATCTCTTCAAAAGAGGACGGGCGAAAAGAGGAAGGACTGCATCCGATGAACAGCGGATCTCGTCCGAATGGAGGCAATCCATTTTCGGGAATATTGCACTCCGTGACAGACTGCAATCCTATCTTATCAATAGCCGCATAATCCATTGCGATTGCTCCATTGACAGGCTTGTTCTTTGAAAAAGTCTTGACTTTTGCAGTCAGAATCCTCTTATAGGACATCATGAGAACCGATTCATCAATCTTTTTTTCATAAATCTTTGAAATGGCATCTGCGGCAAGAGACGCATGATTGGAAAACAATGCAATGTCCGCTCCGTTTTCCAAAGCCTGTACAGCAGACGGTACTGTTCCAAAATAATCTGCAATCGCCTTTTTTTCCATGCAGCCGGTGAGGACGATTCCTTCAAACTTCATCTTGTCACGCAACAGATCGACAAGAATCTTTTTGCTCATCGTTGCCGGAAGCCCTGAATCGTCTATCTTTGGAAATACAATATGTGCAGTCATGACCATTGGAATCCGGTCCAATATTGCCTTCTTGAACGGAACCAGCTCGAGCTTCTCCAATTCCCCCATCGTCTTCTGGACGATTGGAAGCTGAAGATGGGAATCCACCGAGGAATCGCCGTGGCCTGGAAAATGTCCGGCACAGCACAGGATTCCGGAACCTGCCAGCCCCTTCGCCATCTGCATTCCAAAGCTAGTCACTTCTTCCGCATCTTCTCCATAGCTTCGGACACCTATGGAAGGATTGTTCGGATTGCTGTTGACATCGAGAATTGGAGCAAGATCGACATTGACACCCACAGAAGAAAGCTCCTTTCCAGTGACCCAACCACAAAACCGTGCATTTTCCGGATTGTCGGATGCCCGCAGTGCCATTGCACTTGGGATATTTGCAAAATCCTCAGAAAGCACACTGGATTCTCCACCCTCCTGATCGACAATGATGAACGGTTCGATTCCTGTCTCCGAGGCAATAAGCAGACGCAGCTGAAAACACAAAGTCGCCAACTGCTCCCTGCTTCTGATGTTCCGCCTGAAAAGAATCACATTACCGATCTTGTATTTTCGTATTAATGCTTCAGTCTCGCTGTCTATCTCCATTCCTGGCAGTCCTACGCAGAATCTCTGCCCTATGGCGATGGTATTTAGGCTATCCATTGTTCAACAACCTCACTTTTTGGGCTTGTCATCATCAGCCTTGCCCTTATTTCCTGCTGCTCTGGCTGCTGCTCTCTTCTTCTGTCTCTCAAGCACTTTCAGCTTTGCAATGCTGGATATATAAAGCTTGATGTCTTCGAATCCGGCTGAGTCATCAGTGGACTTGGCATTAGGGAATGCCTTCAGAAGCCTGCTTTGTATCCAGTTCAACGTCTTGAGTCCTTCGTTGTTTCTTCTCATTGCAACAAGGATATCATGCTGTCGCTTGAACTCATCAATATCCTCCTTGCTGGCATTGTTCTTCTTCATCAGAGCAACGCAACTCTCTTTGTCTTCCTTGTATTTCTCACGAATCTGTGCAAACTTGTCACCAATCTTTTCAGTCTTTTCGCCGACCTTGATTGCATTTCGATAAAGAATCTGTGTGATCTTGTCGGATTGTTCCTTGATTCTGGCAGACATCTCATCAATCTGGCTGATTTTCTTGTTAAGCTTGAGGACAGTGAGAATAGTCAGAACAGAATCCACGACGAACAATAACGACAGGAACGACAGAATCACCACTTTAAGCATATGAGGGACCCAAGACACAAATCTGGCAATCAGAGGATGCAGGACCTTTATGAGAAACACACACGCCACACCCCAGATCAACGAAAAAAGCAAGCATACATAGCCATGGATATTCAACGGCATTGTCGAATAATCCCACCATCGCTTATGGAAAAGCTTGTCCATCAAAAACCCAGTGACAAGCTCCAGCAGTGTAGTGATGATGACTGAGCCGATGTACAGCACCAGCAAGCTGTCATTGCCAAGCGGTCTGGTCAGAAGAAGCACGGAGCAGACTCCAAATCCGTAAATTGGGCATATGGCTCCGTTGAGGAATCCTCTGTTCTGAAGGATTCCTTTCTGCAGAGCCTTGAATATCACTTCCACGCACCAGCCAAGGAAGCCATAAATGAAAAAATAAGCTACATAATCATAGAGCATATTCCAATAATATCTTATGTGAAGCAATTTGGAAACAGTATCACAGCATCAAACATCAACAGAAATGCATCATTTTCTCAATGCTTTCTACAAATCGTCATTTGATATCCTTGTCCTGCTCCCAAGGGAATTCCTTCCTCCCGAAATGGCCGAAGCAGGCTGTAGGCTGGTAGATTGGGCGAAGCAGTCCCAGTTCCCTGATTATGTCTGATGGGCGGAAACTGAAGTTGTCAAAAACGAACTTCTTTATCGCTTCTATCGAAACAGCCTCCGTCCCAAAAAGCTCATAGTATATGCTCATTGGCTCAGCTTCACCGATTGCATAGGCAAGCTGAATCTCACATCTGCGGGCAAGGCCATGACTCACGATGTTCCTTGCCACGAATCTGGCATAATAAGCAGCGCTCCTGTCAACCTTTGAGGCATTCTTGGAACTGAAGCAGCCACCGCCAACTCTTCCAATACCTCCATATGTGTCCACGACTATCTTTCTTCCAACACACCCGGAATCACCAAAACTGCCCCAAATGGTGAACTTGCCAGAAGGATTGATCTTGTATGAAGTCTTGCTGTCCACATATGTGGAATACTCTCTCAACACCGGCTCAATGACATTCTCCATCACAAGAGAATGTATTTCCGAATTGGACAGCCTTTCGCTGTGAGAGACAGAAATAAGGATAGTCTCAATATGCACTGGGTCAATTCCGTTATCATAATTCACTGAGACCTGCGACTTGGCATCGGCAAAGAAGAACTCAGTGGTACGCCTGTATTCATCATATTTTTTCATGAGCTTATGAGCCACCATTATCGGAAGCGGCATGAATTCGGGAGTCTCGTCAGTCGCATATCCATAGACCAGACCCTGGTCATTAGCCATCAGCTCTTCCTTGACCACTGCCTGATGGATATCGGGGCTTTGCTCCGAAATCTCTTTATCAATCAAGAATTCATTGGTGTAGCCGATGTCTCGAAGCACCTTGCGTGCTATGGCCTCATAGTCAATCACCGCATGGGTGGTTGCCTCACCATAGATGAACAGACGATTGTTCTTTATTGCACACTCCACGGCCATCTGGCTGTCAGGATCCTGCCGAAGGGCTTCGTCAAGGAACGCATCCGAAATTGTGTCACACGTCTTGTCTGGGTGTCCGATGTTCACGGACTCGCTTGAAATGATCTTGCTCATACATTTCTCCTAGGATTCACTTGTCCCAAAAAGAACACCATCAAGCAATGGCAAATTCAAGATTGCACCATCGCCGTCAAGCTTTAGCACCTTGTAAGACTTACAGGTTGCTGTGTGGTCATTGAGCTTGTCTCTCGCACACTCTTCATGGTCCTGTGAAGCATATATAATTATTGCAATGCTATCAATATCTTTTCATGGAAAACGCATCTTTTGCTCAATATGCAGCAAGGCCTGCATGCAGGCCTTGTACAATGACTGAAAAGACTTTCAGAATCAGAAGAGCATTCCACCCAGATAATCCGTCTCGGTATCTTCGATGGTTCCTGAATCACAGGCAGCGGACAATCTGGTGTCAACAGGAATCTTGGCTATCTTCTCTATTTTAAATTCTCTGGCGACTTCATCAATATGGCTTTCACCATAGATCTTGAATTTTTCGTGACAATTCGGGCATTCGAAATAAGAGAAATTCTCCACCAGTCCCAGAATCGGTATGTCCATCTTCTTGGCCATGTTGGCAGCCTTGGCGACTATCATCGAGACAAGCTCCTGAGGAGATGTGACAATGATGATCCCGTCGACAGGAAGCGACTGGAACACCGTAAGTGGAACATCACCTGTCCCAGGCGGCATATCCACGAACATATAGTCCACGCTATCCCATGCGACATCAGTCCAGAACTGCTTCACTGTTCCTGCAAGAATCGGCCCTCTCCAGATCACCGGCTGAGAAGGATCGTCAAGAAGAAGATTGATTGACATCACCTTTATGCCTGTCTTGGTCTCGACAGGAAAAAGCATGTTCTCATTGCAACCTGCCCTTTCGGTAATACCAAAAGCCTTCGGAATCGATGGCCCTGTGATATCAGCATCCAGAATTGCCGTATTGAAGCCTTTTCTTCGAGCTTCCACTGCTAGCATGGAAGTGACAAGAGATTTTCCAACACCGCCTTTTCCACTTACTATTCCTATGACTTTCCTGATGTCGGAATACTGGTTCGTCGCAACTCTGAGACTCTGAGGTTCCTTCCTCGACTCGCAGCTCTCTCCACAATTTGCACAATCATGATTACATTCTGCCATTTTTCTTCCTTTATGCTAAAATCTATCTTTGTCAGGGATATTTGACTTCCCAACGATTTCCTTCACTTCGATATCCCATACCAAGACCTTGTCCAAAGCCTCGCCATAGGAAAGCCCATCTATGCTTCCAAGCCTGTTCATTATGCAATCAAGCCCGAACTCCTTCTCAGTTGAACCATGCATTTCTGCGGCAGTTCCCAATCCACATACGCTTTCGTACAAGGAAGACCATCTGCAGGGAACGGGATTGCTCCTTATTGAAACAATATGGTCCATCTCAAAAGCCACAAGCCCCGACTTTCTGAGAAGATCAATCTTCCGACCTTCTCCTGCACTATGAAAATACAGATGAAGGACATTCTTGACAAGGGAATACCCAAAATTCACTGGAATAATATAAGGATCGGGATCAGAAAAAGCCAGACGCATCACATTGCAGTGATCCAGAATTCGGCAGATCGCTGTCAAATCAGAGACTTCTCGATCCTGCCTTCGCATCACTGAGCCTCTCTTTTGAGTTCTTTCCTATCGAGAATGATGACAGACCCTCGAGAAACGCCGATTATATGCTTTTCCTGCATGATTCTCAATATTCGTGTCACAACTTCACGGGCAGTGCCTAGAGCCTGAGCTATCTGCTTGTGAGTAGTCTGAATCTCGTTGCTTCCGGTTCTGACACATTCATCATGAAGGAAGATAGCCACCCGCTGCTGCACAGGTAGAAAAAGCATCTGCTGCATTGTATACATCACATCAGAAAAACGTTCAGTCGCAGCCTTCAGGACAAAGTTCTCAATCTTGATGTTCTCATGCTGAATCTTTCCAAAAGTAGAAGTAGGTATGAGAATAACCTCTGTCTGCTCTTCAGCCATGACATGAACTTCAAAAGTTATTGTCTGAATAAGACATGAAGCAGTGAGGACCGACACTTCCCCTGAGTCGACATAGAACAGATCGACTTCCCTGCCATCATCAGATATCAGGAAGGTTCTGAGACGACCCTTGATGATGAACATTACGCCAAAGCAGGGTGAAGCAGAAGTAAGGACAGTCTCGTCCTTGTCAATTTTCAGTATATAGGAAGATTCAGCCACCTGTACCTTTTCTTCTTCGGTAAAGTCATCATAACAGTCAACATGCTCTTTCAAGCATTCTACAGTAGGTCGTTCCATGTGGAGAATTATATCTTAATAATCCTCTGCTGTCCACCTTGGATGGAGTTCACACTTATGGAGTGAAATGAAAAGAGATAAAGCGAAGTCAGGAAGATTGATTCTCAAATAACTGAAAAAACTCCATGTTCAAGGCTAAATTGTTAAATATTTAACATTATATGAATTTTTTAACAGTTTTTCGCATTTTTATCACAAAAGCACTTGAATAATAACACTGTTCTAGATAAAGTTCACCTAACATACAAAACAGGAAATTTGAAATGAAAAAAACAATCACCACAATCATAATGATCGCACTTGTCGCAATGACAGCTTTTGCCGGCGGACAGCAGGAAGGAACTAAAGGCAATACATTGAGAGTTGGGATGGAATGTGCATACGCACCATACAACTGGGCTCAAAGTGACAGCTCCAACGGTGCTGTCCCAATCAAGGGAAGCTCCGATTACGCATATGGATATGATGTGATGATGGCCAAGTACATTGCAGAGGAACTCGGGATGGATCTGGAAATCGTGAAACTGGACTGGGACTCACTCCCTGTTGCCGTTCAGTCCGGTTCGATAGACTGCGGAATCTGCGGTCAGTCGATAACCAGCGAGAGACTTCAGACTCTCGACTTCTCCACACCTTACTACTATGCTTCAATCGTTGCCCTGACTTCAAAGAGCGGTCCTTTTGCCAATGCGCAGGGAGTGTCTGATCTGGCTGGCGCAGTGTGCACCTCTCAGCTGAACACAATCTGGTATGACATCTGCCTTCCGCAGATTCCTGGAGCAAAGATTCTCACAGCATTGGAATCAGCACCTGCCATGCTCGTCTCCCTGAACTCCGGAGTCTCAAACCTGGTAGTCACAGACCAGCCGACTGCATTGGCTGCCTGCATGGCTTATCCAAGCATGACAATGCTTGACTTCTCAAAAAGCAATGATGATTTCAAAGTCTCCGAAGAAGAGATAAACATCGGAATCTCAATAAGGAAAGGCAATTCCGCCCTTTTGGAGAAAATCAACGCTGCCTTGGCAAAGCTTACACCAGAGGACTTCGTCTCAATGATGAATGAAGCCATCGCTGCTCAGCCACTTGCAAACTAAGGAAGCGGAGAAAATGACAAGCTTGCCTTCAGATTTTCTTGGAAGAGTATTTTTCATTCTGCAACGTTACGGAATGAGCTATCTGAGAGGAGCAGGGACTACCCTGCTCATCTCTTTGATATCCACTTTATTCGGGTGCATCATCGGCTTTGGAGTCGGAGTCGTCCAGTATCTGCCGATAGAAGAGCGTCTGCCATGGTGGAAAAGATGGCTGCTGGTTCTGGCAAAAGGACTGCTGAAAATTTACGTAGAAGTATTCCGCGGCACGCCCATGATGGTCCAGTCAATGTTCATATACTATGGTGCATCACAACTTATGGGCATCAACATGAGCATGTGGTTTGCCGCATTCTTCATTGTATCGATAAACACCGGAGCATACATGGCGGAAACCGTCAGAGGTGGTCTTCTGTCGATTGACAATGGACAGACAGAGGGAGCACTTGCTGTAGGCATGAGTCCAATAAGGGCGATGAACTATGTGCTCATCCCACAGGCTCTGAGAAACATCATGCCGCAGATAGGAAACAACCTGATCATAAACATAAAGGATACCTGCGTCTTATCAGTCATTGGCACTGTCGAACTATTCTTCGCTTCCAAGTCAGTTGCAGGAACCTACTATACTTATTTCGAATCCATGGCAATAGCAATGGTTCTTTATCTTACGATGACTATCGTAGCTTCCAAGCTTCTTCGCCTTTGGGAAAAGAAGATGGACGGTCCTTCCAGCTATGACCTTGCCACCACTGACACTCTGGCATTCACCAGCGGCCTGCTGACCATGGCACCGGCAAAGAAAAAGGAAAGGAGAGACTGAAAATGGAACCAATTCTTCAGATAACACATTTGAAAAAGGACTTCGGAAGCCATCAGGTGCTTTCTGACATAGACTTCTCAGTGAATCAGGGAGATGTCGTAAGCATAATCGGAGCATCTGGCTCTGGCAAATCCACCCTGCTTCGATGCATCAACCTTCTGGAAAGCCCTACCAGCGGAGACATCAGATTTCATGGAGAATCCGTACTGGACAGCAGCATCGACGTTCCCGCCTACCGGGCAAAGGTCGGAATGGTTTTTCAAAGCTTCAATCTATTTGACAACATGAACGTTCTGGAAAACTGCATGATATCACCTGTAAAGATTCTCAAAGTCCCGAAAGCTGAAGCCAGAGACAGGGCGATGATGTACCTGGACAAGGTTGGAATGACCAGCTTCATCAACGCAAAGCCACGCTACCTGTCCGGAGGGCAGAAGCAGAGAGTGGCAATTGCCAGAGCCCTTGCCATACAGCCTGAAGTCCTTCTGTTCGACGAGCCTACCAGCGCCCTCGACCCTCAGATGGTCGGCGAGGTCCTGGATGTCATTGGAGATCTGGCCAAGGAAGGACGCACCATGGTGATAGTCACCCACGAGATGACCTTCGCACGAGACGTATCCAACAGGATAATATTCATGGACGAAGGAGTCATCTGCGAGGAAGGAGCTCCCGAGAAGATATTCAACCAACCAGTCAAGGACGCAACGAAAGCCTTTCTGCAGCGCTTCTGGAATCGTTGATCAACGACAATCAAGCTGGTGTCAGGTCTTTGGAATCTTGTTCAGAGCCTTGTTGAGCTCTACCACCATTGCCTTGTCGATCTTGTCACCAGCCATGCGTATCATTCTCTCGATAGTGAATCCGCCGATCATCTTCATCATTCCAGGATTGATCTTTGCAGTCATTTTGCTTCTGGCTGATCTGCCTTGAATCGCTGAGTAGTGCCTTTAAGAAGGATCAGGAACGAGAAGTATCCAGCAACTCCCATGATCAGAGCAATTTTGAACAGCCTGCTGCCAAGAAGCCTGTTATCGGAATAAAAGCAAAGCATCGGAAGAATGACCATTATTGCAATGTTGACAATGAAGGCTCCTATCGAACGGCAAGTCGAAAGCTGAGACCTTTCCATTGCATCGGCAGATGACAGTTCATTACGATTATTACTTTTAATTTTCTTTATTTTGTTGCGTTTTGTTTTTTTTTCCTTTGTCTCATGAAGTTTTGTATGTTATCATGTACAAATCCCAAACCAAAGGGAAAGGGGTTGCAAGGTGAACAGCAATATTGCAATAGAGATGCGAGGAATTACCAAGCGTTTCGGGAAAGTGGTTGCAAACGATTCCATTGACCTGATAATCAAGAAAGGAGAAATCCTTTCTCTTCTAGGTGAAAATGGTAGCGGAAAGACGACTTTGATGAATATGCTTGCAGGCATATATCAGCCAGATGAAGGACAGATCTTCGCAGAGGGAGAACCATTGACCATCCGATCTCCCAAGGATGCGTATGAATGCGGTATAGGAATGATTCATCAGCATTACAAGCTGGTTGATGTCTTCACCGCCGCACAGAACATAGTTCTTGGCCTCAAGGATGAGAAACTTGACCTGAAGACCATCAACTCAAAAGTGAAGGAAATCTGCGACCGCTACTCATTCATAATCGATCCCTCAATGAAGATCTACGACATGTCGGTTTCACAGAAGCAGACAGTCGAGATTGTGAAAGTCCTCTACAGAGGAGCCGACATACTGATCCTTGACGAACCTACAGCAGTGCTTACTCCCCAGGAAACCGAGAAGCTCTTCACAGTGCTCCGAAACATGAGGGCTGATGGCAAGGCCATCGTCATCATCACGCACAAGCTTAATGAAGTCATGGCCATCTCTGATGAGGTTGCCGTACTGAGAAAAGGAAAATATATAGGAACTGTCAAGACATGCGAAACCAGTCCGCAGGCACTCACCGACATGATGGTCGGACATGCAGTGACGTTGAACATCGACAGACCAAAGTATGACAGTCAGTTCCCACGATTGAAGGTTGAAGGTCTGACATGCGTGGACGATGAAGGAATCACAAAGCTTGATGGAGTGACATTCACAGCCAAGGGTGGAGAAATTCTTGGAGTTGCAGGAATTGCCGGTTCTGGGCAGAAGGAGCTGCTGGAAAGCATTACCGGTCTTTATCCCATAAAGCAGGGAACGGTGGACTTCGTCACTGACGAAGGAAAGGAAAAGAATCTGGTTGGCCTGACACCGATGCAGATACGCAAGACCGGGGTTGGAATGGCGTTCGTTCCTGAGGACCGTCTTGGAATGGGACTGGTTGGTTCGATGGGAATGACCGGCAACATGATGCTTCGTTCCTGGAAAAAGGGAAAAGGTGTGTTTCTCAACAGAAAGTCACCTGAGGAACTTGCAAAGAAAGTATGGGATGAGCTTGAAGTGGTCACACCAAGCACTTCATTTCCAGTCAGGAGACTTTCGGGTGGAAATGTGCAGAAGGTACTCGTCGGCAGGGAAATCGCAAGCCTTCCGAAGATACTCATGACGGCATATCCTGTCAGAGGGTTGGATATAAACACATCATATGCCATCTACAATCTTTTGACAGAACAGAAAATGAACGGCGTATCGGTGATATTCGTAGGAGAGGATCTTGATGTTCTTCTGGAACTCTGCGACCGGATACTGGTCCTCTGTGGAGGAAAGGTAAGCGGAATAGTCGATGCCCGAACCGCAACAAAAGAAGAAATTGGATTCATGATGACCACTGTCGGTGGCAAGGAGGCTGCAGATGTCCAGTGAAACAGTGAATATTCCATTCGTCCGACTTGCAAAACGCGAAAGCATGGATCCTCGAAAGGTCTGGGCTATCAGAATAGGTTCGATAGTCATTGCAATTCTTCTGGGAATGCTTCCGATGTTCATCACCGGAAACAACCCATTCAAGGCATATCAGATCATAATCAGCGGGGCATTGGGAAAGCCAATCTACATCAAGCAGACAATCAAGATAGCAATTCCACTGCTTGGATGCGCATTGGCAATAGCTCCTTGCTTCAAAATGAGATTCTGGAACATCGGAGCTGAAGGCCAGATAACGGCAGGAGCGATTGCCGCCTCATACTTTGCACTTAACTGGTACGACAAAGTGCCTTCATTCGTTCTTCTTGCAATCATGTTCATCGCTGCGACAATTGCCGGAGGCATCTGGGGACTGATACCTGCATTCTTCAAGGCCAAGTGGAATACAAACGAGACTCTTTTCACATTGATGATGAACTATATCATCATAGGCATTGTATCATGGCTTCAGGGTGGCCCCTGGGAAGGTCGCAAGGGATCCCAGATCATTCCGATGTTCAATGACAGTGCAAGGTTGCCAGTGGTGTTCGGAATCCACTGTGGTTGGATCATCGTTCTGGTACTGGTGATACTCATGCACATCTACATGAACTATACCAAGCACGGATACGAGATCGCCGTGATAGGAGACTCTGAGAACACTGCAAGATATGCGGGAATGAATGTAGGCAGAATCATGATGAGAACAATGTTCCTCTCTGGTGGAATCTGCGGAATCATCGGCTTCATCGTGGTAACAGGTGCCAACCATACTCTGTACAATGGAGTGGCAAACGGAGTCGGATTCACGTCCATCACAGTTGCATGGCTTTCTCAGCTCAACGCATTTGCAATGATTCTGATTTCGATCATGCTGGCCATCCTGACAAAAGGTTCCAACACTCTTCAGACGAAGCTCAAGGTTCCTGCGTCAATTTCTGATATAGTAATTGGAATTCTTCTGTTCTGCATGCTGAGCTGCGAATTCTTCATCAACTACAAATTGATTTTCCGACCTCGGAAAACAGAAATCAAGGAGGCTTCAGTATGAGTGCACTTATTGCCTTGGTTGTTGCAGCAGTAACGTTCGGAACAGTTCTGATGTTCGGAACACTTGGCGAAATCCTCACTGAGAAATCAGGAAACCTGAATCTCGGGGTTGAAGGAATAATGTATATGGGAGGTGCTTTCGGTCTTGCAGGAGCGTTCTATTATGAGAAGATTGTCGGGGAAGCGGCTTCGTCTGGATTCGTCGCCATAATTCTGGCGATTCTTGCTGCATTCCTTGCTGGAGCTGTGGCATCTGCCATATATGGGTTCATAACCATAACTCTTCGAGCCAATCAGAATGTGACCGGACTTGCTCTCACCATATTTGGAACAGGTATCGGCCAGTTCACCGGTGAATTCATGAGAGTGAAGGAAGGTGGATTCGTTGCTTTGAGCAATCACTTGAAGGATGCCTTCTCGAGCACGATCTTTCCTGATTTTCTGAAGAACATACCAGTCATTGGCAAGATGCTGTTCTCGCACAACTTCTTCTTCTATCTGGCACTGATTCTGGCACTGGCGATGCATTTCTTCTTTTCCAGAACCAAGACCGGACTATATCTCAGAGCAGTGGGAGAATCCCCTTCGACTGCAGATGCCGCAGGAATCAACACAACCAAGTACAAATATCTGGCGACAATCATCGGAGGCGGCATCTCCGCTATCGGAGGAATGGTCTACATCGTCACTACAGCCGGCTGTGTATGGAATCATTCAGGTCTCTCCGGTGTAGGCTGGCTGGCAGTGGCACTGGTGATTTTCTGCATGTGGAGACCGCTGAACGCGATTTGGGGTTCTGTTCTCTTTGGAGCCTTGATGATCATGTATCTCAGGGTAAGAATCATTTTCATTCCAACAGAAATCTACAAGATACTTCCATACGTGGTCACAGTCATCGTTCTTGTAATATCAAGCATGAGAAACAACAAGGAGAAGCAACCCCCGGCCTCACTGGGAGTTAACTATTTCCGAGAAGAAAGGTAAGTATTTGTGCTGTTTTTTGCAGTGCAATTATGATAGAATCAAAAACAGTAATGGGATCAACCCATTCAGGAGGAAACATGAAAAAAATCACAGTGACTCTCATGGTCATGCTCTTGGCCATCGGCATGGTGTTCGCCAATGCACAGACTGAACAGGCTTCAGCAGCAGCTTTGGGCTCAGCAGAAGCACCTTTGAAAGTAGGACTCATCTGCATCGGTGATGAAAACGATCAGGGCTACACTTATAACTTCATGCGTGGACAGCGTGAAGCTCAGGCAAAGCTTGAAGCAGAAGGCTACAACGTTGAATGGGTCGTGAAGTTCAACACTGGTGAGGATTCAACCTGCAGTGATGCCAACATTGAGACAGCTGAGGAAGGATGCAAGATCGTATTCAACAACAGCTACGGATTCGAACCATTCATGCTGGAAGTCGCAAAGGATTATCCAGAAGTGGATTTCGTCTCCTGCACGAACTGCGTTTCTTCACACGATGATCTTCCAAACACATTCAATGCATTTGCAAACATCTACGAAGGCCGCTATGTAGCCGGAGTACTTGCTGGTATGAAGATCAATCAGATGATCAAGGAAGGAAAGATCACACCAGACCAGGCTCTCATCGGATATGTCGGAGCTTTCTCATTCGCAGAAGTCATTTCCGGTTTCACTTCATACTATCTTGGTGCCAAGAGTGTATGTCCGTCAGTGAAGATGGAAGTCTCCTTCGTAGGATCATGGTCCAATGCAACAGCTGAAGCTGATGCTGCAAAGACTCTTGCAGACCGTGGAGCAGTGATCATCTCACAGCATTCCGACAACACCACACCTGCAACAGCAGCACAGGCAGCCGGAGTATTCCATACTGGTTACAACAATGACATGACTGGTGTCGCTCCAAAGGCATCAATCATTTCTACAAGAATCGACTGGTCCATCTACTTCTACGACTTCATCAAGGCTTACCTCAGTGGCGAAAAACTCGCTCAGGACTGGAGCAAGGGAATGGACGAGAAAGCAGTTGTGATGACAGAGCTCAACACAGCTATCGCCGCCCCTGGTTCAGCTGAAAAGATGGCACAGATAATGGCAGACATCAGTTCCGGCAAGATTCAGGTATTCGACACATCCACCTTTACCGTGGAAGGAAAGAAACTCACTGCAGCATTTGCCAGAGACACAAATGGTGACTTCGCTCCTGATACCGACGAAGCAGTGTTTGATGGTGCTTTCCATGAGTCATACTTCCAGTCTGCTCCATACTTTACAGTCAAGATTGATGGAATCACATGGCTTAACGAAGCATTCTAGAACAACTTCTGGAAAATTATCTCAGCTCTGTCGGTTCATACCGGCAGGGCTTTATTTTTGTTCTTCTCCCCTTTCGCTGTCATTGACAGCTGAAGCAATCAGGTATATATTTGCTATTAGCAATGTTTGTTAGCAACAAACACTATGGAGGATAGCATGCAGGATCTCTGCTCACTTAGAAGCCTGATCACCGACCTTCAGCAGGCCGAGGAAGAATTTTCAAGGACGATAGGCCTCACCATGTGCCAGGCTTCAATGATTTGCGCCATTGACCATGGCTACGATGACTTGAGACAGCTTCAGGCTCAGCTTTCTCTCACCCCGTCGCGAGTGACAAGACTGGTGGACAGTCTGGAGCACAAAGGACTTGTCGTCCGTCACAGACCAGATCAGGACCGAAGGGCAGTCTCGGTAAAATTGACGGAAGAAGGAAAACAGCTGATAAGGCAATCAGGCGACTGCCATCTGAGGTTGCCCAAAGACATTGAAGATCTTCTGATGGAAAGATCAAAGGAGAAATCATGGACCGAACATACGTAGTAGTCGGTGGAGTTGCAGGAGGAGCAGGCGTTGCCACCCGTCTCAGGAGAATGGATGAATTTGCAAAGATCATCATGTTCGAGCAAGGACCATATCTAAGCTATGCCAACTGTGGACTTCCTTATTATGCCGGCAAAGTGATATCGCAACGTGATCGTCTGTTCGTGACCAAGGAATCGACCTTCAGGGACAAGTTCAACATCGACACCAGAACAAACTCATTGGTAACTGCAATTGATGCCTCAAGACACGAAATCACATACAATGATCTGACTGATGGGAAAAGACAGACCATCACTTATGACAAACTTATCATCAGTCCCGGTGCAAGGCCATTCATTCCTTCAATCGAAGGAAATGATAGCAAGGCATTATTCACAATAAGGAATGTTCCTGACATTGACAAAGTAGTAGCGGCAATAGACAGCGGAGCCTCCAAGGCAGTAGTCGTCGGAGGTGGATTCATTGGAATTGAAATGGCTGAGAATCTCAAGGAACGAGGCCTCGATGTAAGTCTTGTTGAAGGATCTCCTCAGTGCATGGTGACCTTGGATGAGGATATGTCCGCCATTGTCCACCGCACCATCAGAGCAAGCGGAATACATCTGCATCTTAACTCAAGAATCGAAGCCGTCAAGGATGAAGGAAACAGCAAGGTGACCGTCCAGACAAGCGGAGGGACTATCAGCGGTGCCGACATTGTGGTGATGGCCATCGGAGTCGTTCCTGATACCGATCTGGCCAGAAGTGCAGGAATAGAGCTTGGACCTCGTGGTCATATCATCGTGAATGAGAAATTCGAAACATCGCAGCAGGATATATTTGCCATCGGCGATGCCATAGCATACCCATCACCCATAACAGGAAAGCCACAGGCGATAGCCCTTGCCGGTCCTGCAAACAAGATGGCCAGGCTTTGCGCTGATGCGGTAGTGACAGGAACCTGTGAGCATTATCCTGGAACTTTTGGGGCTTCGGTGGCGAAGGTATTCTCCATAGCCGCAGGATCAGTCGGCATGAACAGCCGAATGCTTGCCTCTGAGAACATCGAGTTCAAGACAGCAGTAACCCACACACAGAGCAATGCTTCATATTATCCAGGTTCCAAACCTTTGACAGCCAAGATTCTCTATGATCCCAAGACAGGCAGGATCCTTGGAGGACAGCTTGCAGGAGGAGCAGGAGTAGACAAGCACATCGATGTACTAAGCGCACTGATGTCCAAGAACGGCACTGTTGAGGACCTGGCTGAATTTGAACAAGCCTATGCACCTCCATTCAACAGTGCCAAGGACATCCTCAACATGCTGGGTTTCATCGCAACAAATGACGAAAAGGGACTTGACCACATCATCGACTACAAGGAAGCTGAGAGGCTCATCGAAAAAGGAGCGCTCCTTGTCGATGTAAGGACACCTGATGAATTCGCTTTGGGAAGCATGCCTGGTGCAGTCAATATTCCTGACAGGGAAATCAGAAGCCGGATTGCAGAATTGCCACAGGACAAGCCAATCGTCCTGATGTGCTCCATGGGACTTCGTGGACATATTGCAGGAAGAATCCTGCTCCAGCGAGGTTTCTCCCAGGTTTACAACGTCACAGGCGGATACCGGACTTGGGAAGCTGTCATTGAAGACAGAAGATTGGAATCTATCTGGGAAGAATCATCTCAAGAAAAGAAGATGGAGTGTGAAATGAAGACAGATGAAGCAAGAGTTCTGCTGACTTTGGATGCCTGTGGACTTCAGTGTCCGGGACCAATTGTTCAGCTGAAGCACAAGGTGGACAGCATGGCAACTGGTCAGAGACTTGAAGTCAAGGCTTCAGATCCGGGATTCATGAATGATGTGAAAAGCTGGTGTTCAATGACAGGCAACACCCTGGAAAGTCTGAACACAAATGATGGAATCGTGACAGCAATCATCGTCAAAGGTGAAAAGAAGGAAGTCTGTGAAATTCCATCATGCACAAAAGGTGCTACGATGATAGTCTTCTCCAATGATTTTGACAAGGCGCTTGCTTCGTTTGTACTGGCAAATGGCGCTGCGGCTTCAGGAAAGGAAGTTGTGATGTTCTTCACTTTCTGGGGATTGAGTGTTCTTCGAAAGCATCCTGATAAAAAAATCAAAAAAGACATCATGGGTAAGATGTTCGGCGCCATGCTTCCAAAGGACATGGAGCATTTGAAGCTCTCATCAATGAATTTTGCCGGCATGGGTCCAAAGATGATGAAGAGCCGAATGAAACGCAAAAATGTCATTCAGCTCAGAAAGATGTTTGAGGAAGCCAAGGCAAACAATGTCAGATTCATCGCCTGTCAGATGTCGATGGATATAATGGGCATAACAGCCGACGAGCTTCTCGATGGAGTGGAAATCGGAGGAGTCGGAACATACATGGCGCACGCAAGCCAGTCCGATGTGAACCTGTTCATCTGATTTCATAAAAAAACAGTAAAGGAATCCCTTGGAAGACAATCCGGGGGATTCTTTCATTTATTATTTCAGCAGCTGGGGGTAAAGCTTCCTTGCCATATCAAAGATCTGTTGATCAAACAGCAAGAGGAAGACTGTCATTTCATGCTTGTTCAGAAAACCATCAATGCTGTTTATGGCAATTTCCAAGGCCTTGTCCTTTGGGTAGCCATAGGCACCAGCGGAAATCAGTGGAAATGCAATAGTCCGGCATTCGAGGGAATCGGCAAGCTTCAGTGATTCAGCATAGCAGGAAGCAAGAAGCGAAGGCTCTCCAAATGCTCCTCCATTCCATATCGGACCCACAGTATGAATCACATATCTGCAGGGAAGTTCATAGCCCTTTGTCACCCTCGCCTCTCCTGTTGGACATCCACCGATGGTCATGCATTCCTCAACAAGCTTCCTTCCTGCCGCTCTGTGAATACATCCATCCACACCGCCTCCACCAAGCAGCGAGGAATTCGCCGCATTGACGATTGCGTCAACCTTCATCTGAGTAATATCGTTTCTTTGAATCAGCAATGGCATTTTCGGCCTCCAGGGATAATCTTATCATCACTATTTCGCATAGGCAACAATTCGACACCACAGAGATTTCGGTCACTTGCCTTTCAAGCTTGACACAAATCAGTTTTTACATCTAACTTTCATACAACTGGAGGTCATTTCTTGGACAATGACAATATGGATCGAAAAAGTCGCTTTGTGACTAACTTCCTTTACTACTCCTTCATTCTGCTTCTGATTGCCGCAGGCTTGATCATATGCAAGCCGGTGATTGCCCCGCTGCTCGTCGCATTTCTGATTTCATGGATTCTCAGCCGCCCTGTCGGATTCTTGAGACGCAAGCTGAATGGAAAGCATAAGGTGGTTCTTTCAATATGCTCCATACTTCTTGTCATTGCCGTATATGCAGTGGTGATAGCAATTGCAACGTTGCTAGGTTTGGAGCTTTTATCGAAAGCCAGAGAGATGATAACCAAGCTTCCAGAGTTCCTCAGCGAACGGATATTTCCCGCCCTTGAGCAGTTTGCAAACTGGCTTGAAAAGGTGTTCAGCACAACCGATCCATCAGTAACTGAGTTCGCGACAGAATCACTTTCCAGCTTCTTTAATTCTGCCAGTGAATGGGTCAGCAAAATGTCTGGGAAATTCATAGGTGCGGCATCTTCATTTGCATTGAAGACCCCAAAATTCATTATCACTGTCTTGGTGACAATAATCATCACTGTATATCTTACGCTGGATTTCAAGAAAATCACCTCTTTCATATCAAAACAGCTCCCAGACAAGGCAAACCAAGTGATTGAGAGTGCCCGAAACTTCACAAAGGGGACGATTACCGGTTTTGGCAAAGCTTACAGCGTCATCATTTTCATGACATTCTGTGAACTTTTGATCGGAATGCTGATTCTCAGAGTGAAAGATCCTGTCATCATTGCATTCATCATTGCCATTGTCGACATTCTTCCTGTGCTTGGAACAGGAACAATTCTAATTCCTTGGGCATTGATTGCACTGATACTGAGAGATTATAAGATGGCAATAGGGATATTCGTCCTTTACATAATCGTCATGACCGTCAGAAATACAGTTGAACCAAAACTCGTCGGTGAGACAACGGGTCTTCATCCAATTGTCGCTCTTTGCAGCATGTTCATAGGAATAAGCCTCATGGGATTCCTTGGAATGTTCATCGTGCCAATAATTGTTGCCATAGTGAAGCATCTGAACGACACCGGAATAATCAAGATACTGAAATAAGGATTTCTGATTTCATGCAATTGTAAAACTCATCAATTCCTCCTTACAAACTACTTGCTAAGGTGGTATGGTATACCTCTATGTCAACACATAGACAACAAAGGATAAAAGGAAATTTACTATGAAGAAACCTCTAGTTATCGTATTGCTCATCGTTTTGGCGATGACTCCGACTTGGTCCAGAGTCATCCCAATTCTATCAGTCCAGCCTTCTTTCAAG
>JAAYFO010000095.1 GCA_012728215.1 Spirochaetales bacterium
AAAAGCACGGATGTAGTCTGTCCTTTCTGTGGAGGAAAGGTTCATGTCTACGACAATTCCTGCACTACCTTGAAGGACATGCCAATCTGGCACAATGCACCTTTGCTTGTTGAGGTCAAACACCACAGATACAGATGCCACTGTTGCAACAGAAGCTTCAGCGAGGATATCTGCATGAAGTGCCCTAGAACAAGGATTACGTACAGAGCGGCCAAATGGATCTCAGAACTTCTGAGATGGCATCTTCCGATAAACGCAGTCCATGAGATTACAGGCATACACTGGGACACCATCCGGCTAATTCATGAGGAAGCAATGGCTGAGGAACTTGACTGGAGGAAAAAGGAACTGCAGGACAAGGATTACAGGCCCAAATATCTTGCAGTAGATGAGTTTGCTATCCACAAGGGCCATAGCTATGCGACCTGCGTGATGGACCTCGAGCAGGGAGATGTAATCTGGGTCGGCAAAGGCAGGTCCAAGGACAGTTTCCTCAGGTTCTTTCAAGAGACTGATCTTGGATATCTGGCTGATGTCAAAGCAGTTGCTATGGACATGAATGCATCCTACAATATTCTGGTCGAGCAGTTCTTACCTCATGCTGAGATTGTCTACGACCGCTACCACATGCAGGCACAGTACGGAAAGGATGTACTTGGTGCTGTCAGGCTGGCCGAAGCCAGAAACCACAGTTCTGCGGCAAGAGAGCTGGAGAATTCAATCACGGATGAGACACCACCTGAGCAACGCAGGGCGCTGCGGCTGCAGGCGAGACAGCAGAGGCAGCTGTATTCAAGACTGAAGAAATCAAGGTGGACGCTTCTCACAAACGGAGAAAGTCTTTCGTCTGAGAATGAGGAGAACCTAAATGCTATTCTGAATGACCACAGTGATCTTGCACTGTGCTATGCAATGAAAGAAGAGATGTGCAGTCTGTTTGAACTGACAGACCCTGTCATTGCAGAGCAGCGGTGGAGAAAATGGTTCAACAGTGCAAAGGCAAGCGGTATTCCAGCTCTTGTTAGGTTTGCAGAGCTGAAGGAGAAACGCATCGACGGTCTGATTGCCCATGCCAGGCACAAAATCACAACCGGCAAACTGGAAGGCTTCAACAACAAAATCAAGGTAGCCAAGAGAATTGGCTATGGTTACCGGAATGAAGACTATTTCTTCACTCTGATTCGCTACATGTCAATCCCGGCTGTTAGAGGTCTATCCCCGAGAAAAACGTGAAGAGCCTGTTTTTTTGATTCTATAATTATAATTTAAGGCTCTTTTCGTATAGTTTAGCTTTCTGAGACTTGCCGCAGTACTTCAGGCAGCTCCCTGCTCCTGATTTGTTGCATTGTGACTGCTTTCTTTCCTGGTGTGACCAGGTTCTTGAGGGTGTCCTTCTTCTCTGCCAGGCTTCTCGTCCTGTTCAGAAGCTTCCATGCCTCCCATGTGATGTACAGCTCGGCGTTCTTGGTAGCGAAGCAGAACCTGCTGTGGGAGATTTCAGAGATAATCGAGTGCAATGAGTTTACCAATTGCAGGTTGTACGGTCCCTTTCTCGCCTCCGTCTTGGCATCCAGGGCGAAGTGGGCGAGTCCTGTGCTCTCGGCGTATTTGATCCCGCCCTTGCTCTTGTCGGTGACCAAGATTGCCTGCTGGTCCAATCTGGAAGTGAAGGCGTACACCAGCCCATCGCTGCTGACATTGCCACGACCGACCGGCTTGCCTATCACGTTCCTGCCGTCGTCGATGGCGGTGGCGATGCACACCTTGTCCTTGCTCAAGCCCCGCCTACGGTCCTGCGAACCCCTCTCATGTGGATGGTCGCGGAACCCGTACTTTCGGTAGTCGGGAACGACATCCGTGTAATCCTTCTCAATGCCGAGATTAACAGCACCCTTCCAGTTTCCCTTGAAGCTCGAGGGGAGATGGATCTCATCCTCCTGGATCACGCCCTTGAGGATCCTTCCCTCCACCGAGTTGGCTACCTGGCTGAACAGCTTCATCCTCCAGGAATGGGCGGTGGACAGCGAGATTCCGCACTTCTCGGACAATACCGGCAGGGAATCGTCGCAGAGCATGCCCTCCACAAAGATGTCCCATGCCTTCTCTGAAGTGTAACTGCCCTCACTCAGCCTACCGGTGCTGGAGCCGAACGAAGCGCCGCAATCCTTGCAGCGGAACCTGCTCTTGCCGTGGGCAGAACCGTTCTTGGAAACTCGATGGGAGCCGCATTCCGGACAACACATCGCTGCTGATTCCGATTCAGCCTTCTTTCTGGATGTCTTGATTGACTTGAAATCGTTTGACAACATGAGCAAGACAAGCACTCATCCAGAGATATTCAATGCATATGATGCGTACAATGTGAGCCTTTGAATCGACTTGCTATAGTTCCTGCTTCGAGTGATGT
>JAAYFO010000096.1 GCA_012728215.1 Spirochaetales bacterium
GCAGCGGTTGCCGGCTTCCATGTGGAAGATTGGAATGTGAAGCCTCTTGGCGCTGATAGCAGACAGGCAAGAGTTGGTGTCACCGAGAATCAGAAGCGCATCAGGCTTGATCTGGACCATCAGCTCATACGACTTGGCAATGATGTTGCCGATGGTTTCTCCAAGGTCCTTCCCTACTGCAGAAAGATAGTAATCAGGAGCACGAAGTCCCAAGTCATCAAAGAACACCTGATTGAGTTCATAGTCATAGTTCTGGCCGGTATGCACCAGAACCTGGTCAAAGTACTTGTCGCACTTCTTGATCACTGCAGCAAGGCGGATGATCTCCGGTCTTGTGCCGATTATTGTCATTAGATTCAGTTTACCCATTCAATTCACCTCCAGCCATAATGCCCTTTCCTGCCAATCAGGTGGGAATCCCATTCTCTGAACATCAATACAATATTTCAATATCAAATCCTTTGCCATATATCGCCATCGGTTTTCGGGAACAATAAAAGAAATCATGTCATCTATGATCAAGATTGTATTGTACAGCCTTTTCCCATTGTATTTCCCATCATTCTCTTCAGAAAGACGATAGAAGTCCGGAGAACGATGATCAACCCTTGAAAGAGGATGCTTGATGGTTGTTGGAATGACTCTGTTCCAAAGACGCCCGTGATGTGCACAGATGTTCCGAACCAAGACAACCTGATAGATCCAATTTGACAAGACATCTGGCTGAAGGTCATAAGTTCTGCTGATTTCTCTTCTGAAGCAAACATCATTTGTTCTCGCATAGCATTTAGAAAGCAATCCTAAGCTTAGCATCTCTACAAGAATCCATGGAGGTGGCATTACCTGACCGTATTTGCTCTTGAACGATCTGTAGAAGTCCTCGTTTGATTGAAGAAGCTCTTGTTCTATCTTGTCATTAAGTGTCTTTCTTCCTCTAGCTATCTCAGATGAAGAATCAAGAAGAGCATCAAACCCAATGGTATACTTTCCATCGGAGTAATAACGCTGTGAAAGAACATAGGCACATTGGGTACGAAAAGAAAGCTCGATTTTCTCTATTGCCCTGAAAAACAGGAAGCGAAGCTCTCTGTCAAAGCTGTAGTGACGCCAGATGTCAGAAAAATTGGTTCCTGCTTCAAATTCGTGTTCTTTCTTTTCGGATTTGTAGTATGAGTACCAATAGGCTTCAAGATGATAGTAATTCACATGCCTCAAGCATGACAAAGCAAAATCCCTGTCATCAACCTCAAGACCGCGATCGACAAGAAGCTGAAGCTGGTCATCAAAGGAACAAAATGGCTTTTTGTATTCCTGGATTGCTTCCGAGACATACTCAGAATATGACGAACCCGCCATTTGAGGATCTGCATTGCTGCAGCTAGCCTTGGCGGGTATTATTAAGTTATTTATATCCGATATCTCATCATAAGTCAAGTTTTTCACTGGTTTTCCACTTTTCTACAATCTTTTCTGTTCCTGTATCAAAAATGCCGATTTGATCGATGAACTTCTTTCTCTGTCAACCATCACACCTTTTCCCCGAATGTGTCCGGTTTCTGCGGATCAAACATCTCGTTCGCCCACATCAGTGTCACCAGGTTCTCTGTTTCTGACAGGTTGATGATGTTGTGCGTGTACCCAGGAAGCATATGCACAGCTTGAATCTTCTCCCCCGTAACCTCAAAACGCAAGACCTCGTCAGTCCCGATTCTGCGTTCCTCGATCAGTCCACGGCCTGACACAACAATGAAAAATTCCCACTTGCTGTTATGCCAGTGCTGCCCTTTGGTGATTCCAGGCTTGGAGACATTCACAGAGAACTGGCCGTGATCCAGAGTCTTCATTATCTCGGTGAAACTCCCTCTGTCATCCTTGTTCATCTTAAGTTCAAATGCAACCTTTGACTTTGGAAGATATGACAGATAAGTCGAATACAGCTTCTTCTCAAATGATCCGGATGGAATCGAAGGCATCAGCAA
>JAAYFO010000097.1 GCA_012728215.1 Spirochaetales bacterium
ATATAAAATATAAAATCATCCTTTGCAGTGAGTGGGTGAAATTCTATGAAAGAGGAGATTTCTTTCAGCCATTCCTTTTCACCTTGAGCAAAGATAAAATCCAAAAATGGGAATCACGAAGAGAATTTCCATGACGGGACTGACTGCTAAACCCCGCTTCAGAAGTTTATGGACAGCAGGAACACCGCAGAATGCAAGGCCCGGCATGGCGAGGCCGTCGCATGGATGAAGCTGAAATGCTGAACAGCTATGATCTTTTTTGAATGCAAACACTGTGGGAAACTCTTCTCAATAGTGACAGACACAGTCTTCGACAATCAAAAGATTCCTATATCTGGATGGAGTTTCTGCAAAAAATCCATAAATAAAACGGTTGACTTATTAATAAAACCGGTTTACCATTAAGATAAAGTTAATTCATTAACTACTGCCATCATTGGCAGAAAAGGAGAAACAAATGAAAAAGACATTGTCCATCATGCTCATTGTTGCCTTGGCTTTGACCAGCGTTTTCGCACAGGGTGCCGCTGAAGCCACTGCTACAAAAGGTTCTGTCTATTGGCTGAACTTCAAGCCTGAGTCAGACGCTACTCTTCAGGGATTGGCTGCTGCATATACTGCTGAGACAGGAGTTTCTGTGAAGGTGGTTACAGCTGCTTCCGGTACCTATCATCAGACACTTACCGCTGAAATGGATAAGGAAGCCGCTCCAACAATCTTTGTCGTTGGAAACGCAGCTGGTGTTAAGGAATGGAGCGAGTACTGCCTTGACCTCAAGGGAACCAAGATTGCAAACGAACTGAACACCGATGCTTACAACCTCTATGATGCAGATGGAAAGCTCTGCTCAATCGGTTACTGCTATGAGTGCTTCGGTATCATCGTCAACACCGATCTTCTTGCCAAGGCTGGCTACAAGCTTGCAGACATCAAGAACTTTGCAACACTCAAGGCCGTTGCAGAAGACATCCACGCACGTGCTGAACAGCTCGGCTTCGATGCTTTCACTTCATCCGGCATGGATGGCAGTTCATCTTGGAGATTCTCAGGTCACCTTGCAAACGCTGCTCTCTATTACGAGTCAGTGGCAGACAAGTGGACTGCTGGCCCAGCCGAAATCAAGGGAACCTATCTTGATAACTTCAAGAACCTCTGGGATCTCTACATCAACAATTCCGCTGTCAGCCCGAAGTCACTTGCAACAGGTGGATATGATGCTGAAGCCGAATTCGGAAACGCTAAGGCTGTGTTCTATCAGAACGGAAACTGGGAGTATGATGCTCTTACTTCCAAGTTCGGACTCAAGGACAGCCAGCTGGCAATGATCCCGTTCTACTGCGGAGTGGAAGGCGAGGAAAAGGCCGGTCTCAACTGCGGAACAGAAAACTGCTGGGCAATCAATGGAAAGGCTTCCGATGCAGATATCCAGGCAACCTTGGATTTCATGTACTGGATGGTCACTTCCAAGACTGGAACAGAGAAGCTTGCTGAAACATTTGGCGCAATTCCATACAAGAAGGCCGTTGCTCCTGCAAACGTATTCCTTGCACAGGCCAACCAGTATGCTGCCGATGGAAACTATGTCATGACATGGGCATTCAACTACACTCCAAACGTAGATGCTTGGAGAGCAGGTGTCGTTTCCGCAATGAACCAGTATGATGCAGATCAGACTGCTGCCAACTGGGAAGTCGTGAAGACTGCATTTGTCCAGGGCTGGGCAACACAGTACAAGGCTGCCAACAACTAAATCCGGATAGCACCGGAGACTGCGAAGCCACGGAAGGCTTGTTCTTTCGTGGCTTCATTGCTAATAAAAGGAGTGGCATATGAAAAGACACCGGACTGCGCCTGCTTCGGTCAGCAGTGTGCTTATTCGAAGACCGATAAAACGCTGGTTCCTTCTGTTCATGGGACCGATGCTCATTTCATTCTGCGTTGGGTTTCTATATCCCTTCCTAAAGGGACTGTATCTTTCATTCTGCAAGTTCAAGACTACTTCCAATGCGACATTCATAGGGTTTGGAAATTATGTCAAGGCATTGTCCGATCCCTCGTTCCTTCATTCCTTCTGGTACACTGCATTGTTTGCAGTCGTATCACTTGTATTAGTCAATCTGCTGGCTTTTCTCATTGCCTACTGTCTGACCCAGGGAATCAAGGGAAGCAATATATTCAGAACGGTTTTCTTCATGCCTAACCTCATCGGAGGCATAGTGCTTGGATACATATGGTCGATGATCTTTGACGGTATCCTGATGAAGTACGACACATCCATTCTCATGAATTCCTCATATGGATTCTGGGGACTGATCATTGTGATAGCTTGGCAGCAGATAGGCTATATGATGATCATCTACATCGCAGGGCTTCAGGCCATACCTGAAGACATGATGGAAGCAGCCAAAATCGATGGTGCCAACCGCACTCAGACGATGTTCAAGATCACTATTCCAAACGTGATGCCTTCCATCACAATCTGCACTTTCCTTTCTTTGACAAACGGATTCAAGCTTTTTGACCAGAACCTGGCACTCACCGCTGGGCAGCCATTCCTGTTCAACGCTGATGGAACAGCGATAAAGACCACCGAAATGCTTGCACTGAACATATTCAACACATTCTATGGGGACAACCCATCTGCCAGAGGCGTGGCGCAGGCCAAGGCTGTGATATTCTTCATACTGGTCGCAGGACTGGGAATGATTCAGCTTCTGGCAACAAGGAAGAAGGAGGTGCAGCAATGATTTCAAATGGCATTTCAAGAGAGAAGGCGAGAAAGATATTCCTCACAGTCCTTTTTTCTCTTATCTCAATCATCTATGTCTATCCGGTGTTCCTCGTGGCGATGAACTCATTCAAGCTTAACACCTTTGTCAAGACTGCCACCTTTGCTGTTCCTTCCGGTGAAAGCTTTGCTGGTTTTGCGAATTTCATCAAAGGCATGACCTTTGGTAACTACCCATTCTGGAAATCCGCATTCTACAGCGTGTTCATCACTGTGGTGTCATCATCTCTGATAATTCTATGCACGTCGATGGCCGCCTGGTACATATCCAGAGTGGACAGTCTGATCAGTCGGATAAGCTACATGCTCTGTGTCTTTTCGATGGTCGTTCCTTTCCAGATGGTTATGTTCACTTTGTCCAAGACTGCAGATACGGTACGCCTGTTTGGATGGTTCGGCCCCAAGCTCAACACACCGTGGACGATTCCTGTCATCTACCTTGGTTTCGGCGCTGGACTGGCCGTGTTCATGTTCGTTGGATTTGTAAAGAGCGTGCCTCTTGCAATGGAGGAAGCGGCTGCGATTGATGGATGCGGTCCTGTCAGGACCTTCTTCCAGATTGTGTTCCCTGTCCTCAAGCCTACGATGATCTCCGTTGGAATCCTCGAGATAATGTGGGTATGGAATGACTACCTCCTTCCATACCTTGTCCTCGATCGAACAAAATACATGACTATTCCAATTCATATCCAGTACCTGAAAGGCAGCTATGGAACTGTCGATCTTGGTGCCACCATGGCATTGATATTTCTAAGCATAATTCCTGTGATTACCTTCTACCTTTCCTGTCAGAAGTATATTATCAAGGGAGTGGCTGCCGGTGCGGTCAAAGGTTGATATATCATGGATGGAAAGAGAGTCACAATAAACGACATAGCCAGGGAGACAGGCTATTCAAAATCCACAATTTCCTTTGCATTCAACAATCCCCAGAGGATTGGAAAGGAAACGAGGGAGCTTATCCTGAAGGTCGCTGATGACCTTGGCTACATCCCTGATCCCATGGCTAGGAATTTTTCTCTTCAAAGGTATAGGAGCATAGGATTCCTTCTTCCTCAGAAGACGGAATTCTCAATTGGAAACCCATATGTCTACGAGATAATGGTGGGGATTTGTCAGGTCTGTCAGGATACCGGCTATACGCTGACTCTCATTCCACCCTTGAACGAAAGCCTTTCAGATGCAGTGAAGAATGCTACGGTCGATGGGTTGATTGGATTGGGCATGAAGGTCGACATGGACATCGTGTCGGTCATGAAGGCCAGAAAGATTCCATACGTATCGATTGACGGAATGCCCTCTGCTGACATGCCTTCTGTCAACATCGACGATGAGACTGCTGCCTATGAGATAATGAAGGAAGTCCTTGATGCGGGGCATAGAAGGATTGCGATTCTCAGTCTATGCCGTGATGCTTATTTCTCAGAGAATGAGGATGGAGTCGTACGCAGAAGGCTGAAGGGATATTCCAAGGCACTTGCTGAAGTGGGAATGAATCTTGGTTCCAGTGACATATTCATGCTGGAGAGCGAATGCAACTTCGATGAAGGGCGCATGGCTGCTGAACGGATTTGCCAGAGCAGTGTGCATCCGACAGCCGTCGTAGCTATGGCAGATGTCCTTGCCATTGCCTGCATAAGGCATTTCAAGAAAAAAGGCATCAAGGTTCCTCAGGATGTTTCAGTTGTCGGATTCGACAATATTTCAGAATCCGCCTACGTCAATCCGCCTCTTACCACTGTATCCCAGCCGGGATTCGACAAGGGCAAGGTGGCTTCAGAAGTGCTCATGAAGATAATTCATGGCGAAGAGATGAACGAAGTGAACATCAAGAGCGGTCATAGGCTTGTGAAGCGTGAATCGTTGGGAAGCCCTGCAAGGGAGTAATGTCAGTTACTCCCTGACAGGTTGTCAAGATGTGTCTTCTGCACGACCTGTGCGAATTCCTTGTCATTCATGAATTCGAAGAAGAATCGCTTGCCATCTGACAGTTCCACCATTGTGACAAGCTGCTTGAATAGCCTGTCGAACAGATTAGCTTCTCTGATCAATGCTTCCCGTTCCTGGTGCTCAAGATAGGACTGGGCTCGGTTCTTGCTCATCCGAAGAATTCGTGTGACGTCCGAACCTGCGAAGCTTCCTTCCAGCTTCACATACTTGGGGGTCTTCTTGCTTTGAGGAAGTGTGAAGCCAAGCAGGCTTGGCTTGCGTTCAAAATCCTCATAATAGAAAATTCCATTGATTTCATAGAAGAATACACCATATTCTCTTATGTTGGAGCTATCGGAGAACCAGGTGCTGTAGGTTTTCCATCCGATTTTGCCACCGCGGCATGCTTCGATTTCCATCAGGAATTCCATTGCATCTTGTTCGTCTCTCATCTTTTTCTCCCATCTCTATCTTTTTTTTATAATAACATATATACTCCCTTTGAAAAAGTAAAGGTACGGTCGCATGCAGTTTTTTGAAAAGGATTTTGGAAAGATTTTAAAGAAGAATGCTCTTGAGATGAGGCGTGCCTTCAACAAAAGCGATTCTGATTGTGGCCGTGTCTATGACCGCAATCTTGCGCAGTTCCCTGTGACAGTTGATATTTATGCAGATTATGCAAGGATTACGGATTACAGCGACGAAGGACTGAGCGATGAACTGAGTGCCATAGTATGTGACATATGCCGCAGAATGCTTTACATAGAGCGTGACAAGGTGGTGATTCAGCGTCGCCCGAAGCGGGAAGGACATGAACAGCATGAAGTTCAGAGCCCGGATCCATTGTTTGTCAATGTGAGAGAGAACGGACATGTGTTCAAGGTCGACCTGACTTCGAGAGTCGATACAGGATTGTTTCTGGATCAGGTGAACAACCGCATGATGATTCAGGAGCAAAGCGGAGGAAGGGATGTGCTGAATCTCTTCTCGTATACAGGAAGCTTTTCCGTATATGCAGCCTGTGGTGGCGCCAAAAGCGTCACATCTGTAGATCTTTCCAATACTTATACCACATGGGCGTTGGAGAATCTGAAGGAAAACGGATATGAAGGGGACATGTACCGTTGCATAGCAGATGATGCGAAACATTTCGTGTCGGAGGCTATCAAGAGGAAAGAGAAATATGATATAATAGTTTTCGATCCTCCCTGCTTTTCAAACAGCAGGAAAATGGATTATGACTTTGATGTGCAGAGAGATTATGAAGTTTGGCTGACTGGTCTTTCGCACATTCTTAGGGATGGCGGTTTCATTTTGTTTTCCACTAATCTGGCCACGTTCGGTATGGATGGAAGACTGAAGAGAAGAAACTGTATTAGAGAGATTACTGCGCAGAATCAAGCGCAGGGATTCACATGCCGAATAGGTTCGGCTAGGAGTTGGATTTTGGAAAAAGATGAAGAGAAACTCACTTTGGATTGGGATGACAGTGCCCCAGTCAAGAAGACAAGAGTGAGAAAGAGCGTCAAGAAGGACGCGGCACCGGCTGAAGTGGCTGGTGAAGTTAGTGCGGACGTAGAGATGAATGACGTCGAGAAGACGATTGAGGAGTCCGTTTGCGAGGATTGTGCAGTTTGTGAGTGTGCTGAAGCGGAAGTTCCTGCTCAGGATGCTGAAGTGGCTGCAGATGATGATGAGATTGCAGATACCGCCGAAGATGCTGCAGCTGAGAGTGCTGAGGATTCGTCAGATGACGACGATGATCAGCTCAAAGATGAGGATTTGAATACTGCTTCTGATGATGACGTGGAAGAAGAAGCGGATGATGATACCTTCGGACAGAATGAATGGAAGGGAGATGATGACGCTCCTGGACACGAGAGGAATTCCGACAGACGGGATGACCGTCGTTCAAGCGACGACCGATATCCCCGTGGTGGAAGAGATTCCTATGGAGATCGTGACAGACGCTCTTCATACGGACGTGACCGTTCTGACAGACCTTCCTATGGCAGGGACCGTGATTCACGCGGTGGAAGAGATTCCTTCCGTGATCGTGATTCCCGTGGTGGAAGAGATTTTTCAAGAGATCGCTCGGACAGGCCTTCCTATGGAAGAGACCGTGACGACAGACCATCATTTGGAAGAGATCGTGACCGCTCTGACAGACCTTCATTTGGAAGAGACAGAGACCGCGATTCACGTGGTGGAAGAGACTTCTCAAGAGATCGCTCGGACAGGCCTTCCTACGGAAGAGACCGCGATTCCCGTGGTGGAAGAGATTTTTCAAGAGATCGCTCAGACAGACCTTCCTATGGCAGGGACCGTGATCGTTCGGACAGACCTTCATTCAGAGACCGTTCTGACAGACCTTCCTTCAGAGACAGGGATTCTTCTGGTGACAGAAGGGGTGGTTATGGTGGTTCACGCGGATTCTCCCAAAGTTCCGATCGTGGTTCAAGGAAACCTTATGGATATGATTCGTTCAAGCCTGCACGTGACAGGAACGATTCCAAGCAGTTCTTCTGGTTGGATGACGATGAGGAATCCAAGGATAAATAGCTTTCAGTGACTTGTTGTCCTTGCTGGTGAAACGTCAGGCATGTCAAACTGCCTGGCGTTTTTTTATCCATTGTTCTCTCTTACGGCATGAGATTTCATATGTTTCTGCGGTTTCTGGATGGATGTTCATCTTTGTTTTCCTTTTTCAGTGGTCTGTTCTGCTTTTTCGGGGTAATATCATGCTATGAATGAAAACCTCTTCTTCGATGCCCATTGTCACGTAATGACTCTCAATCATCCAAATTTCATCAACCTTCTTGGTGCCGCTGAAGGAGGTATTTCGGATATCATCAACAGCGGAGTCCTTTCTCCTTCATATATTCTCACCGACGAGAACAAGAAAGGGCTCAAGCTTGTCTATTCGGTGATGAACACCCTGGGTGCTTTCGAGCAGCCTATGGACAAGACGTTCTGGATGATGGATCAGGATCTGAGGGGATGCTTTCTCAGAAGCGGATTCACAGGCGGAGCAGTCTACGGTCTCAATGACGGTAAAGGCTTTCTCTTTCGAGGAAGACGCTATGACAAGGTAGGGCTGGCATTGCAGCTTATGGACTTCTCACAGAACCAGGAAGAATACAGGAATGTCTATTACCGGAGAGCTCAGCTGGAAAGAATCAATGACTATGCCCTTGAGACGGTAAGTGCCATAAGAAAGTATCATCGCATGCACCCGGATGGGCTCTTTGAGTTCTTTCCATTCATAGGAGTCAACACCGCAGTGCACTCATCACGCTTTATCCGAAGCCTTCTGGAAAAATATGTGAATGTCGACAGGACTGAGGTCTGTTCAGGCGATCGGAGGCTTTTCAGAGGCGTGAAGGTCTATCCTCCATTGGGCATGGATCCATGGCCGGAAGGAGACTCTTCACAGATGAGCAAGGTCAGGATACTGTATGACTTCTGTCAGGAAAAAAGAATTCCAATCACCACTCATTGTGACAATCAGGGGTTCAGGGGTGTACGCTATAAGCTTTCACAGGAATATACCTCTCCTTGCAGATGGGAGAAGGTGCTGAAGCAGTACCCTGACCTCATTCTGGATTTCGCACATTTCGGATATGAGTACGGACTGGCTTCCGATGTGAAGTCATTTCTTCCCGTGAGCCTCCCGATGGCAGGAGAATGGTTCAATACGATAATCAGGCTAATGAAGGAATACCCAGGGGTCTATACTGACCTGTCATATACTGGATGCATGCCTGAGTTCTACAGCAGTCTGATAGCATTTCTCAAGCGGCAGAGTCCTGCTGACAGACAGCTAATTCTGCAAAGAATCATGTTTGGAAGCGATTTTTCTGTCAACTTGATGAAAGTGCAGTCATATCTTGAGTTTTATCACATACTTGATGATTCTGATTTTACCAACGCAGAGGTGGAAGGCTTCGTACATGCCAATCCAATGAGATTCATCGGTTTTGTATAGACAGAATTGCGGGCAATTAATAGAATAAGGCAACTGAGGAGTAGTTATGGAAGAGACAGCAAAGGAATTGGAAGCAACAAATTTTCTTGAGAAGATAATCGAAGATGATCTGGCGAACGGTCGTGTCCCAGACGGCAAGATAATCACTCGTTTTCCACCGGAGCCAAATGGCTATCTGCATATCGGGCATATCAAGTCGATCTGCATTAATTTCGGACTAGCTCAGAAGTACGGTGGAACATGCCATCTCAGACTGGATGATACTAACCCTGCCAAAGAGGATGTTGAGTATATTGACTCGATCAAGCGTGACATCAAATGGCTTGGCTTTGATTGGGGCAAACACGAATACTACGCCTCTGATTACTATGGGCAGCTGTATGATATCGCAGTGAAGCTGATCAGGGAAGGCAAGGCATATGTCGATAGCCTGACCCCTGAGCAGATGAAGGAATACAGAGGATCGTTGACCGAGCCTGGCAGGAACAGTCCTGACAGGGACAGAAGCATAGATGAGAATCTGAGGCTCTTTGAGGAGATGCGCAACGGTGTCTATCCCGAGGGAAAGTATCTTCTCCGTGCCAAGCTTGACATGGCCAGCCCCAACATCAACATGAGGGATCCAGCCCTGTACCGAATCAAGTACGAGACACATCCTAGGACAGGTGACAAGTGGTGCATCTATCCGATGTACGATTTCACCCATCCAATCAGTGATGCCATCGAGAACATCACCCACAGCTTCTGCACATTGGAGTTCGAGGATCATCGTCCGGCTTATGATTGGGCTACTTCGATCGATGGCATTGAACATGCACCTCACCAGTATGAATTTGCAAGACTGAACATCAGTTACTTCGTCATGAGCAAGAGAAAGCTGCTGCAGCTTGTGAAGCTTGGCATTGTCGATGGATGGGACGATCCGCGTATGCCGACCATAAGCGGTATCAGACGCCGTGGCTATTCACCTGAGTCCATGAAGGATTTCGTAGGACGGGTAGGTGTTGCAAAGGTCGAAAGCGTAGTGGATTACTCACTTCTGGAATTCTGCGTAAGAGAGGATTTGAACAAGCGGGCCCGAAGAGTCATGGTTGTCCTGGATCCGATCAAGCTCGTGATTGATAATTATCCAGCCGACAAGACTGAGATGATTGAGGCTGATAACAATCCAGAGGATCCGTCCGCCGGAAAGCGTCTAATTCCTTTCTCCAAGGAGCTGTACATCGAACGCGAGGATTTCGCAATCGATCCGCCAAAGGGTTATCACAGACTATATGTCGGAAATGAGATCAGATTGAAGCACGCATATTATGTGACCGCTTCAGGCTATGAGACTGATTCCGAAGGAAATGTCACAGTGGTTCATTGCAACTATGACCCGGAGTCCAGAGGCGGAACGACTTTGGATGGCAGAAAAGTCAAGGGAACCAGTCACTGGGTAAGTGTGAAGGATGCAGTCAGTGCTGAGATACGTCAGTATGACAAGCTGTTCGCCTCTGACAATCCAGGTGCCGCTACCGGAAATTACCTTGATGATCTGAATCCTGATTCCTTGACAGTCCTGAATGGAGCCAAGCTGGAGCCGTCATTGCTTTCTGCCAAGCCTGGTGAATATCTGCAGTTCATGCGCAGTGGATATTACATGGCCGATTCACATGACAGCAAGGAAGGACATCCTGTGTTCAACCGCACTGTCACGTTGAAGGATTCATGGGACAAAATGAAGCAGAAGATGGGGCTTAAATAGCATCGATTCCAGAATCTGCAAGCAGTTGTCTTGCAGAATCAAAATATAATGATATGAAATCACCTAAAGAAATAGTATTGGAAAAGAAGATTCTCTACTCACTGCAGGCTTTGTGCAGTGAGCCGGAGGATCCAGGAAAGAATGCCATGTATCAGCTTGGTATCCTCCTTGCCGGAGACCAGGAGATACAGGATATTCAGGATTATGCAAACAGTGTCGCTATCAAGAGACTGGGCTTCAATGACCATGGTCCTGTTCATATGAGGCAGGTTGCCTTGAATGCGATGATTATGCTTGACATCCTTCACAGGAAGGGAATCAAGACCAGCTTGGAGGAAGAGGAGACCGGTACCCTGCAGGACAGTGCCTGCGGTGTCCTGCTTGCTTCGTTCATGCATGACCTTGGCATGTCTGTCGGAAGGCAGGACCATGAACTGATGAGTGCCATGCTTGCCGAACCGATTCTGAAGCGTCTGCTTGCAGAAATCAAGGGTCTGAGCGATAAGCAGAGAGCCATTATTCATTGTCTTGCAATGGAAGGCATAGCCGGGCATATGGCTACAAGGCGGATCTTTTCCCTTGAAGCCGGACTTGTCCTGATAGCTGATGGATGCGATATGGAGAAGGGGCGTGCAAGAATTCCACTTGCGTTGAGTGGTGACGAAGCCCACAGCGGTGATATCCACAAGCATTCTGCAAATTCCATCGAAAAAGTAGAGATTGGAGAGGGGGAGCTGAAACCTATAAGGATTTCCGTGAGGATGTCAAGCGAGGTCGGCTGCTTCCAGATAGAGGAAGTTCTGCTTCCAAAGATAAACATGAGCCCAGCAAAGAAATACGTTGAGCTGGTGGCGTTGGTGGGCAACGAATCAGAGAGGCGATATCTGTGATAGTGACACTTGGAGAATCACTTGTTGATGTGATTGGAGACAAGGCCTATGTTGGCGGAAGCCCGCTGAATGTTGCGATGGCTGCTTCGAGGTTGGATTCCAGCGTTGCATATGTCGGACGCATATCTTCAGATGAATATGGGAAGCAGATTCTGGATAGACTGATTGAAGATCTTGTCTTCTTTGAACCGAGACTTTGCAATACTGAGAAACCGACTTCCAGTTCCAAGGCAATAGTACAGGCTTCTGGAGACGTCAGCTACAGCTTCAGCTTTGATGGAACGGCAGCAATGAGTACGACAAGTGACGACATCCTTCTGGGATTCGAATCCATTGCTGACCTTGAATATGTATTCACCGGTTCCGTCGCACTTGCCTGCGAGCCATGTGGAAGTGCAATCGAAGATGTGATTTCGGGGCTGGATGATGATGTGGTCGTGTTCATCGACCCCAATGTCAGGGTTTCAGCTGCAAAGGACATGGAGAAGCTCAAGCAGCGTCTGGAGAGGATGTTCAGAAGAGCTGATGTTGTGAGATTCTCAAGTGATGACATCGAAGCTCTTTATGGCGACGTTGAGGACGGATGGGTAGCTGAACGCATGGCGAATCTGGGAGTGGGAAATCTGATCATAACAAGGGGTCGTCATGGCTCAAGCTGGTATTGCGGGGACCTTGTGTTGAATGAGCCTGCAATGGAGGTTGATGTGGTTGATACCATAGGATGTGGGGACACTTTCGATGGTTCGATCCTGCATTGCCTTGACCGGCTGGGATATCATGAGAATCGACAGCTTGGAGAGAATGAGATAAGAAAGATTCTGAAGTTCGCCGCATTGGCAGCGACTGAAAACTGCAGAAGAAAGGGGTGTAATCCTCCGAGGCTTGGAGATTGCAGGGAGCTGGACGAAATTGAGAGTTCGCTTTAGACGTGGTATTCTTGTTCTGGCAGGCTTGATTTGCTTGTCGACGGTACTTGTCATTGGTTGCAATGGTGTACAGAATGAATCATTTGTCTCAAATCGCATCATGCTTGGAACAACATGCAAGATAACGACTTGGGACAAGGACACTGATTTCAATGCAGTCTGGAAGAAGATTGCTGAACTTGAGAAAACTATCAGTGCGCATGATGAAACCAGCGAGCTGGCAAAGCTGAACGGCAAAGCAGGAGTAGAATGGGTGACTGTCTCTCCGATTCTTTATCAGGCCGTTTCCCAGGCTTTGGAGATAGCTGGATTGAGCGACGGAGCATTCAATCCCGCCATCGGTGTTCTGGTGGATCTGTGGGGTATCGGTGAATATGTCGAGAACAAGGCCAACGAAATCAATCCTGACAATGTTGCTGCTCCTGTCATTCCTTCCGATTCTGAAATCGCAGAGGCATTGAAGCATATTGATTGGCATTCCATCGAGCTGAAAACAGCCGAGGATGGTTCATTCATGATAAGAATCAAAGACAAGGGAACAGAAATCGATCTCGGAGGCATTGGAAAGGGCATAGCAGCTGATATCGCCGCTGCGGAACTTGCCAGACAGGGTGTATCTAGTGCATTGATGAATTTCGGAGGAAATGTCATGTGCCTTGGTGCCAGGACCGATGGAGACAAATTCAGGATCGGGATTCAGATTCCTTTCGAGGAACGCAACAATTACAGCCAAGTTCTGAAAGTCTCGGATTCCAGTGTTGTTACAAGCGGCACTTATGAAAAGTACTTTGTTGATGCTGATGGTGTGCTGTATCATCATATTCTTGATGGCGGAACTGGGTTTCCAGCCAGGACCGGGCTTTTGTCCGTAACCATCGTAGGTCCTTCCAGCGCTGTCTGCGATGGCCTTTCAACTGCATGCTTTGTCCTTGGACTTGAGCGGGCGACTCAGCTTATCGGCATGATGAAAGGCTATGGGGCAATCTTCATTGAAGAGGATAGCACTGTAGTTCCAGTTGGCATCGAGTTGTGATTGTAGTATCATTCAAGCATGACCAAAAAGAAGAAAGCAAAGCTTTTCAAGATCATTGTCATCTGCCTGGCCGTACTTGTGGCGTTATCGGTATTGCTGCTGCTTTATCGTTGGACGTTGACGATCGACTCAAGGAACAAGAATTTGGAACTGGTTTCCGCGATTGAGGATCTGGTATCGCAGAAGGGAGAGCTTGGGCTGTTCCAGATGGCGAATATCAGTGTCGACAGCATTTACAAGGATGGAAACGGCTACTCGGTTATTCAATCCGAGGGGAATGACGTCTCATACTCCGGATTTGAATTGCAGAACATGAACGTATATGAGAAGTGTGCGGATTCGGTGGTGCATGTAAGCACTCATGAGGAAAGTGCAGATCAGCTTTCACTTGGCAAGTCTGTGAGCAACGGAAGTGGATTTGTGTATAGCCGTGATGGTTACATTGTCACCTGCTTTCATGTGGTTGAGAACGGGCCGGTCATAAGAGTTTCATTTGCAGATGATTCCGTCATGCCAGCGAGGATAGTTGGAAGTGACAAGGAGAACGACATTGCAGTTCTGAAGGTGGACAAGCAGCTTGATTGGGATCCTGTGCCATTTGATGTCACTCAGACGCTCAAGGTAGGTCAACGTGTGCTTGCGATTGGGAATCCACTTGGTTATGACAGGACCTTGTCATGCGGCTTCATCAGCGGTCTTGGCAGACCGCTTCGAAACGTAAGTGGAAGAGTGATAATGGGAATGATTCAGACTGATGTGCCTATCAGTTCAGGTAATTCCGGATGTCCGCTTCTTGATACAAACGGAAATGTCATAGGTCTGATGATTTCCACTTACTCCGCATCAGGTAACTTCGAGGCGATGAGCTTTGCCGTTCCAGCTTCCACTGTGCTCAGTATTGTAGATGACATAATCGAGGATGGAAGGATAAACAGAGGATGGCTGGATGTTGTGGCGCTTCCACTGACTGAGCAGATTGTCGAATATGCAAGGATTGATGTGGACCACGGTCTTCTAGTCAGTCAGATAGCACCTAATGGAAAGGCGGCCAAGGCCGGGTTGAAGGCTGGTTCTACCCAGGTGAAGTATGGCAACAGCGTCATTTTCCTTGGCGGAGATGTGATCGTGTCGATCGAGGGTATGTCGATAATTGATCGAAGTGATGTGTTCACTGCTCTCATGGATTCGAAGGCAGGGGACAAGGTCTCCTTGGTTGTCCATAGAAATGGAAAGGATTTCGAAATGAAAGTCCAGCTTGTGGAGCGCACCGATGAAAACATGGGATGGTTGCTGAGATGACTTCCAAGTCAGATGAATTTGTTGATGTGGTAGATGAAAAATGGGGTGCGGATGTCGTGAGCAATGTTCATGGCGAGGTCCAGTACCGAAAGAAACCATTCATTCTTCATTCCGAATTTGATTCAAGCGGAGATCAGGGACAGGCAGTCGATTCGCTTGTGAATGGTCTTTCAGAGGGCAAGCGGTATCAGACACTCAAGGGTGTCACCGGTTCAGGCAAGACCTTCACAATGGCGAAGGTCATCGAGCGGATTCAACGGCCTGTTCTGGTTCTGTCACATAACAAGACCCTGGCAGCACAGCTTTACAGGGAATTCAAATCATTCTTTCCAGAGAATTCAGTTGAATATTTTGTGTCGACTTACGATTACTATCAGCCTGAGGCCTATGTGCCGGGGAAGGATCTGTATATTGAGAAGACGGTCGATATCAATGACGAAATCGACCGGATGCGCATGAGTGCTTCATTCTCTCTGATGGAACGTACCGACGTAATTGTCGTAGCGACAGTCTCATGCATCTTCTCACTGGCCAATCCAGTGTCATTGCGTGATATGACTCATCTTTATCAGGTTGGGATGAAGTTCGATTACAGGACTGAGCTTGAACAGCTTGTCCGTATGCAGTATGAAAGGAATGATTTCTCTCTTACAAGGGGCAGTTTCCGGTTTCATGGCGATTCATTGGAAATTTGCCCGTCCTATTTGACTAATGCAGTCAGAATCACGTTGGACTGGGACACGGTGTCCTCGATTGAATGGTTTGACCCTGTCAGTGGCGAGAAGCAGGACAGTGTGGAATTCTTCACATTGTATCCTGGAAAGCAGTTTGTGATGCCACAGGAGCAGATAAATGCTGGAATCAAGCGGATTGAGGCAGAGAAAGATGAGCAATATGAGCATTTCATGGCCACAGGCAAGATTCTGGAAGCGGAAAGAATCAAGACAAGAGTTGAATATGACATAGAGATGCTTCGTGAGATTGGGTATTGCAGTGGAATTGAAAACTACAGCCGTCCTTTGTCGAACAGAAAGCCGGGAGAACGTCCTGCTGTCCTGCTGGACTACTTCCCACCGGGATTTGTCACCTTCATTGATGAGTCTCATGTGACTCTCTCTCAGGTTGGAGCGATGTACGAAGGTGATCATAATCGAAAGGCCACGCTTGTGGACTATGGTTTCCGTCTGCCATCCGCTCTGGATAACAGACCTTTGAAGTTCGATGAGTTCTCCTCAATTCTTGGTCAGCGTATTTTTGTTTCGGCTACTCCTGGAAAGATGGAGAAGAGTCTTTCTCAGAACACCGCTGTTCAGGTGATCCGCCCTACAGGACTTCTTGATCCCGCAATAACCGTGAAGCCTTCCGAGGGACAGATCGAGGACCTTTTCGGTGAGATCCGAAGCTGCATGGTTCACAATGAACGGGTTCTGGTCACAACCTTGACCAAGAAAATGGCTGAGGAGCTTTCTGACTTCTTCATTTCTCATGGCATCAAGGCCCGTTATCTTCATTCGGAGATTGAGACCATTGAAAGGGTTGAAATCCTCAAGGCCCTGAGGCAAGGGGAATTCGATGTGCTCATAGGCATCAACCTTCTCAGAGAAGGTCTGGACCTTCCGGAAGTGGCTCTGATTGCAATCCTTGATGCTGACAAGATTGGATTTCTCCGTTCTGCAACAAGCCTGATACAGACAATCGGACGAGCGGCAAGAAACGTCAATGGAAGAGTCATCATGTATGCAGACCGAGAGAGCGATGCGATGAAGGAAGCCATTGACGAGACTCTGTCCCGCAGGGCGATTCAGATGAAATACAACGAAGAGCACAACATAACTCCAACCTCCATCAAGAAGGCCATTGAAGATATACTTTCCACCGAAAGGAAGGACGTGGAAGAGAATGAGAAGATGGATATCAAGCTGCGCTCAGGAGGCTACAATCTTCTTGATCCATCTTCGAGGCGCAAGCTTGTCAAGGAGCTGGAGAAGGAAATGCGTGATGCTGCTCAGAATCTGGAATTTGAGCGTGCGGCAGTGCTGAGGGATGAAGTGGAGAGGCTTAAGAAAGGCCAGCCTGAATAAGGATGTGATTGAGGTCCGGATGGGAAGAGGTATTGCTGTTCTGATTGTCTGCCTGCTTGCTTGCGTTGCAGGATGGGCGAATGTGTATGAAGCAAAGGTAAGCCCATTGATGTTCAGCACTGAGCATTTCGATATCATCTATACAGATGATACGGCCTCTTCTGCACTCAGAATCGCAAATCGATGTGAAGCAGACTACAAGATGATTGCTGACAGTCTTAAAACTGATATGAAGCTGAGGATGCCGGTTGTGATTTCACCAGCTTCAAATGCATTGAACGCATATTATTCCATGATGCCCTATCCTAGGATTCTGCTGATGGACACTGTTTCAAACAACGATGAACTGGCTTGTCTTGATGACGGATTGGAGGATGTGTTTCTCCATGAGCTGTCCCACGCTGTCTCATTGAATCTGCGTACTCCTTTCTGGCAGTCGGTTTCAAATGCCATTGGAGCATGGGTGAATCCTGCAAGGTGGTTCTATCTGAACACTGCGTTCATTGAAGGTCTTGCAGTTGCATGCGAGAGTCTGGATGGAAGTGGCAGATTGAATGATCCTTTTTCCATGAGGCTTCTTTCTCAGGGGAAAATCGAAGGAAAGGATATCAACTGGCTGGATATCTGCGGCGAGCGTGACATCAAGCCATCTGGAAAACTGCCATATTTCTACGGAGGAGCCTTCTCTGGATATCTGATTGAGAAATTCGGTATGCCTGCCTATTCCAGATTCATCACAAGCTGTTCAAGTATGGGATGGAGCCTTGTTCCAGGTAAATTCAGTGCGGCTTTCCATTCATCAATCACCGATCAGTTCTCCATGTTCCTGGATTCGATTCCGGTACCCCATGATGTCAGAGAGATTGGCGAGGACCTGTACGTTTCCAGAACCCTTGACGATTTGTTGTGCGCAAATGGGATGCTTCATATTTCTGATATGCAGAAACACAGCTGGGTCCGTATGAAGATTGACGGCGGAGCTACAGCTGGCGTTGAAGCGTATTCATCATATGAGATGGATATTGAGGCAAGTTCAGATGGTCGCTTCCTTGCATTGTCTCAAGTCGATGACAGTGGTGTCGAGACCGTGGTGAGGGATTCATCTTACTTCAGGACCCAAAGAGTCTTCAAGGGAATCAGAAGGTCCTGCATTGCTGGTGGGCCTGACGATCTCTATGTGGTTGGAATTGAAAACTCATCAACTGAAGAACGTCTGGCCGTTTTTGATCTGAGCACAGGAAGCCGTCTGATGAGTGTCAATGTTCCACATGGATGGAATGTGCTGGAACTTGCAGCTTCCATCTCACATCAGGTGGCTATGGTGGCGACAGATGGGAAGGACTGGGAGGTTGTACTTTTTCGTCCAGATGAAAGGCGTGCATGGCTGCTGGAGAATCCTGAAGGGATAGTCATAAGGGACATTTCAATGGTTGGAGATGAAATTGCGTTCTCCTGGTTTTCCAGGAGGCCAGATGGAAGTCTTGCACGTTATGGAATCCTCGATTTGTCCAGTGAGAGGATTACCAGATCCCTTTCGATGATCAACATCAGTGGCGGAGTGCAGGTTCCACGCAAGATCGGCGATGAAGTGTTCTTTGTCGGACGGTTCTTCGAAGAGGAAAGAGTGCGCAGGATTTCGGAAGACGAGATGGAGCTTGGTGAAGCGATAGAGATCAAAGTTACGGAAATCCCGTTGGAGAGTTTGCTGCAAAATCATGAGATATCTTTTTTTGAATATTCAGAAGAACTCAACAAGACTTCCCAAGTAGGAAGTTTGATTGCAGATTCTAAACGATATAATCCATTTTCTTTCTTTCGCTGTGGAAGCTTTCTTCCTTTCTCTGCTTCATCAATACCCATGCCTGGAATCTTCTGGTACACCGAAGATCCCACAGAGAGCTATGTGCTTGAGACTGGAATCGGATATGAATTGGAAAGAAATATCCTCCAGGCTTCCATATCTTGGAGTGATTCATCCTATTTTCTGACTTTCGGACTTCCAATCGACCTCTCTGCAACATTTTCTGCTGGATACAGCTTTGATTACAGACAACCGCACATCCAATGGTTCACCGGTTTGAATTACCTGCTTCACATTGATAGAATGAGAGGGCTTGACCTCAATATAAGTTCGTCATTGGCCCTCGGATGGATCAAGCGTCAGTTCAGCCTTGTCGTGAACCCTTCGTTAAGACTGCAGATGATCAGAGGATATGGGATGAATCCAATGGAGAGACTTGGGTTTGTCCTTCAAGCTGGATATTCCTTTGAATTATTCGCAGCCGGAACTCTTCATTCTGTCCGCTTGGATTTTGCTGTGCTTGTTCCTCATCTGATTTTTGTGGACAATACTTCCCGCTTTGTATTCAATTTGCCGTTCGAGGTCGGCATTGTCGCGATGCCACTGCAGAAATGGATTGATTTGAATTTCCATTCGGTGTTGTTTGGATATGAGATCCAGAAGGCGGCGCCTTGGATTTCTACTTTTTTCAAACGGACTTATATTTCTTTTGATGGTGAGTTGGGTTATCGATTCGCTGATGATTCATTTACCAGAGAGTTCTCGATTCTTGCAAATCTGGAATTTTCTCCAGTGCTTGGATCGGATATTCAGAATCTGGCAGCCAGGCTTTATTCTGGTGCAAAGTGGAGTGATGCCAAGGGATTGCAGTTCGTGATAGGGATTTCAAACGATTATTTCGACTTCCAGAATTCTTCTCTTCAGATGAATTCCAGCTTGAATAAAAGATGATAGGGGGATAGATTGAAAAAATGAAGCGTAATTACCTGGTTGTCCTGATCCTGTTGTCCATCATAGCTCTCAATGCCTATGGAGCGAGCATGAAGCCTGCACGTGAATTGCAGAGCTTCGATTCGGAAGTGATGCTCTCAAGCTGGGATTTCTCTCCCGAGCTTTCAGACCCTGATGTGCTGGATGAATATTCAGTCTATCTTGTGACAACGACAAAAGGCGATCCAGTGTTCACTTGGTTCGGTCATACTGGGCTGATGGTGGAATATCCTGACGGGAAAAGAGTCAACTTCGATTATGGACTGTTCTCTTACAGCGATGATTTCTATGCGAATTTCGCCATGGGAAGGTTATGGTATGGGGTGAATGCCTCATACGAGGAGTCTGAGATAAGGCAATATGATTCAGAGAATCGCTCTATGCGGTATGTCAAGCTGAACCTTTCACGAGAAAAGAAAGCGGCTGTGATCAACTTCCTTGCATATAATGTCCGTCCCGAGAATTCGAATTATCTTTATCACTACTATTTGGACAACTGTTCCACCCGAATCCGTGACATCATCAACTATGCCACAGACGGCGAACTGAGAAAGTGGGCAGAAGCTCAGCCCAGCACATCATTTCGCAAGGAGGCTTCAAGAGCTCTTTGTGTCGATGCGTTCTGGGATTACCTGCTGAACTTCCTCCAAAGCGGTCGGATCGACAAGCCGATCACACTGTGGGATCAGATGTTTCTGCCTGATGTGCTGGAGAAGGCCGTGAAGGACTTCGGGCTTGTGCAGGAAGAAGGCATGATCCTTGACAACACAGCAACCGACCATAGACCTGCGACTGCCGAGCACTACAGTTTCTTCAGAGAGCTTCTTGTTCCAGGATTGGTCTCGCTTTCGCTTTGCCTGCTCTTCGCCTTGTCGGCGTCAAAGGGTTGGCGGAAGGTCTATGGGATTGCCGGCTTCATTGTCTATCTCATTCTTGGACTGATTTCGTCTCTTCTGCTGTTCATGTGCGTGTTTTCAAACCATGATGTCACGTGGTTCAATGAGAACCTGATATTCGTCAATCCGATTCTCCTCGTTTCTGCAGTGATGAATCTGGTTTTTGCCAGCAAACGTTCAATGCCTTGCCATGTGTTGGACAAGATGGACTGCTTCATGCTGATTCTCTCCGGACTGCTCATTGCACTCAAGCTGATTCTTCCAAGATCCTTCTACCAGAGCAACGGGCTGCAGCTTCTCACCATAGTTCCGATATATGCAGTGAGGTTTCTGGTTCCTTTCAAGTCTGCGGAAATACTCTCTGATTCATCCAGACAGAAGCAGAGGATGGAAAAAAGCCGGGACAAGGTAAGGCTTTACAGCGATATGATCTGAGAAGTAAAATGATGATCAGGCGTTGACCGATTTGGCGATTCCAGCCACAGTAAGCTGCAATGTCTCCTGATTCCTGAAGGTGTTTCGTCCAAGCTTGAATGCAATGTCCACGATATCGCCTTCATTGAAGTCTGTCCCAAGCTTGTCTGCTGCGGACCAGTATACTGCTGGCCATTGATATGAACCATGGCTCACAGTGAGCTTGAGATGGGCAACCGGACCTTTCTGTGCACGAAGAATCTCCGCTTTTTCGATTCTTGCACGCTGAATCAGGAAGACAATCGGTGGGTTCTTCTCTCCATAAGGCTCGAACAGCTCCACTGTCTTTATCAGCTCCGGGGTGAAGTACTCCGCCGGCACGATGGTGTCCACGGCGATTGTTTTATCAGCTGCCTCAGGACAGTCCATGTAGTCTGCATCATCAGCGATTCTGCATACAAGCTCATCAAGATTTTCTGTTGTGATTGAGAATCCGCCTGCGTACTTATGTCCGCCGAAATCAATGAACAGCTCACTGTATTGCATTAGGAATTCCCTGGTGTTCATCTCTCCGAAGCTTCTCATTGATCCGGAACAGGTATCATCGGATATCTTGGTTATGACAATGGCGGGAGCATTGAACTGCTTCATCAGACGGTTTGCCATGACTCCGGATATCCCACGTGGAATCGAGCTGTCCCTGAGGACTATCATCTTGGTTCCGAATGTCTCGTAGCTTTCCTTTGCACGGGGCAGAATCTTGTTCCAGATGTTCTCTGACAGATGCTGCCTTTCCTTGTTCAGCTTAATCAGCTGATCGGCAAGGGCGTCGGCATCGGATTGTCTGTCAGAAAGAAGCATCTCGCATGCTATTTCAGGCTTGCCTAATCTTCCGCTGGCATTGATGCATGGTGCTATCTGCCAACCTATGTCTGTTGAGGTAAGCTGCTTGCCAGACAGTCCCAGCTTCATGAGAAACGGCTGGAGACTGATTCGCGGATGTTTCTGAATGACAGAAAGGCCAGTCCGTACAATCACCCGGTTCTCGTCAATCAAAGGCATCAGGTCGCTGATGGTGCCGATTGCACTGAGATCAAGCAGCTGTTCATAGTCCTTCCCCAGCAGTGGATGCTTAAGCTTGACATATGCGCAGAACATCGAAATGAGAGTGTCGAGTTCGCTTTTCACTTTTATGAACTTGGTTGTCCGGCTCATCTGTGACAGCCCGAACAGTGATGAGGTCTTCACGACAGGCATGTATTTCTCAAATTCATCCCTGATGTCTATGAGACTGATATCCAGTTTCTTTCCAAATGCCTCTCTGAGCATTGAGGCCTCGTACTGAGCATCGAGAACCAGAATTGGAGTGGAGTTGCCCATGAAGGCAAGAGCCTTGCTGTCCGACGATCTGACTACGTTGGGGACTATCTCCTCTGCAATTCGGTCGATGGTCACAAGGTTCTCAAGCTTGGCGGCTTCAATGACGATGACGTTGTCCTGCCTGGTTGAATGAAGCAGAATCATGGAATCGTTGTAGAGGTCTGTTGAAGCAAGTCTGAGTGCCCATATGCATTTGGCGACGACTCCACATGCGGCCAGGTCTGGAAACGGATACCCGCATCCAGGAATCTTGGGGTCTATCACACAGGTCGCAGGTGGAAGCTCCTCTCCGGCCAGATGATGGTCGCAGACGATAGTGTCCATTCCAAGCTCAAAGGCATGGGCGATTTCAGTGAAACTGGATATTCCACAGTCCACAGTGATTAGAAGGGTGGCACCCCATTTTTTTGCTTTTTCTATGCCATCCGGTGTGATCCCGTACGGTTCATCGTTCTCAGGAAGCTTGTAACGGCATTCCAGTCCCATCCTCTCCAGCTCGGTCTTCATCAGAACCGTGGAGGTGATGCCATCAACATCACGGTCTCCGAAGATATAGACCTTTTCATGCTGTTCAACAGCCTGAAGGATTCGATCGCAGAATATTTCCATATCATCGAATAGAAAAGGATTTCGGAGCATCGATGGCTCCGGATTCAGATAGAATCCAATTTTTTCAGGTTCGGTGATTCCTCTGGATGCAAGGATCCTGCTTAAGATTGGGTTTATTCGGTATCTTTCCGTAATCTCTGCCGCTTCGCAGAGGCATTCTGGGTTTTCCAGTGTCCATTTCATCAAATATCAACCTACAATTTTTTTTACTAACTTGCCCAGTCTATCATAAAAGCATGAAGCTGTTAACAAAACTGCTGAGAATCGGCAAAAAAACGGAATTGATGATGGTCAGACCAATCCGCTTTGCACTGTCTTCAGCTTTCGGCCGCAGACATTCATCGAATAGGCTATCATCAGTCTGCGAAGCCTGTTGGCTGTCGCTTCATTCAATGGGACTTCAACAGCGTCAAGAAGCTCCATTTCCAATGTCAGTGAAAGGTATCTTTGAGCACCGGGACCAATGAAGAGTGCTCTTTCTTCCGTGCAGCGTTGACAGCAGAAGAAGTTCACGGCATTGCTGTAGAAGAGAAACTGAGTGCCTGAGTATTCTGTCCCGCAGACCGGGCAGCGGTTCAGATCCGAGACCAATCCTGCGCTTTTCATGAGCTGCCAGACAAATTGAATCAGAATGCTGTTCTCCCTGATCAGATCAGATGAGGCAGACAGAAGGATCAGTGCAGTGGATATGAGTCTGTATGTGCTGATGTGGTCGGATTCGCCGACTTCCTTTCCCAGTTCACAGATGAATGATGCAATTCCAATCTGTTTCAATGTGAAATCGAATGGGCACAGCGGAATATACTTCACATCATTGAAGGAATAGGAGTTGCGCAAAGGATTGGATGTGAGGAAGAACTTGCCTATTGAAAACAGCGGCGGGCAGGAAGCCTTGTGGCTTTTCTGCCCACCGTAGACCAGAACGCGCATGACGCCATAGTCTGGTGAGAATAGGGAAATTTCCCTGTTTCTCTCTCCTGACCTGGTATTGGCTATTACCACTGCGTCCGTGCTAATGTTTCTTTCCATCAGAGAATGAACGGGACCTTCAGATTATGGGACTGATAGACAACGAATGTCTCACAACCTCCGATTCCCGTGATTTTCACGAGCTCCTTCTTGAAGAAGTCCAGAAGCGTGAAGTCCCTGGAGTCGCTCAGCATGATTTCTGCGATTATGTCGTATCTTCCGGTCACTACGGTTGCAAACAGGACTCCACGAAGCCTCAAAATTTCCTTTGCCTTGGTTTCAAGGTCACGGGTCTCAAATCTGAGACCCATGAAGATGACCTGTACATCCGGCATCATCTGAGGATCGACGAGACCCTGAAAATCCAGAATCCCGTCCTCCATCATCTTGTTCACTCTGGAACGCACCGTGTTCTCGGTTATGCCGAGTTCCGTTGCTATCTGAGAAAACGGCTTACGGCCGTCCTTCAGCTGGCGAACTATGGAAAGATTTGTATCGTCTAGAAGCTTCATCGGTTTATCCGTTCTTCCTGGCAAAATCCTTCATGAAGTCGCAAAGAGTGGCAACGGATTCCTGTGGAAGGGCATTGTAGATCGAGGCCCTGAGTCCGCCGACAGAACGGTGACCCTTGAGTCCGAGCATTCCTGCCGCCTTCGATTCTTCTACGAACTTGGCTTCCAGTTCCTCGTTTGGAAGACGGAACACGACATTCATTCTGGATCTGTAGCGAGGATCGACAGGGCTGCGAAAGAAATCCTTACCTTCGTCGATGACGTTGTACAGCATGGCTGATTTGGCTTCTGCTCTCTTGAGCATGCCTTCTGCACCGCCGTTTTTCTTGATCCATTCCAGAACAAGCTTGACGCCCCAGATGGAGAAGACAGGAGGAGTGTTGTACAGACCCTTGCCGGCTGCATGAAGACCATAGTCCATGTATGCAGTGAGGTTCGAGTTTCTGCGATCCAGCATGTCATGTCTGATGATCAGAAGTGTTGCTCCGGCTGGACCAAGGTTCTTCTGAACGCCACCGTAGATCATTGCGAACTTGGAGACATCAACAGGTCGGGAAATGAGGTCGGATGACATATCTGCAATAAGAGGCACGTCGCCGGTGTCTGGGAAATCCTGCCACTCTATGCCTCCGATTGTCTCATTGCTGCAGAGATACAGATAAGCTGAATTCTCGCTTGGCTTTACAGACTTTGGATCGGGAAGGGTGGAGAAATTGGATTCTGCACCATCGAAGTACACATTGACCTTGCCAAGCTTCTTCGCATCGGAACAGGCCTTGTTGGACCATGTGCCGGTTCGGCAGTAATCGGCGACCTTGCCTGGAGTCAGGAAGTTTGCCGGAATCATGGTGAACTGAAGAGTAGCTCCGCCACCGAGGAAGAACACATCGTAGTTCTCAGGAATGTTCATCACTTCCCTGAGGTCTGCCAGACA